>DASWMN010000335.1:0-23188 GCA_036399735.1 Telluria sp.
ACAGCGTGTAACCGATAATTGTCTAGAATGTTTTTATGCTACTATTGCTGTCGATTCAATTTGGGCCCCGTATTTGCAGGACTTTTTCGATTTTTCTTAAAATATGTTGAAAAAAGTCCTCAAGTTCCCGAAAACGCTGCCGTAACCGGATCAGACAAGGGGAAATCGGTTTGAAAAAAATATTCAAATCACCCTAAAGTTTAAGAAAAATCTGACGTTACTAGGAAAGTTAGACGAAATATTTTTCGTCCGCCGCCGTCAGGTTCAGCAGTAAATCACCTTCATTCCGCCCCTGTTATCATAGGGGCGCGACAATGATCCGCCAGGGTTTGTCAGACAAACTCCTACGGATCCATCTCGCCGTTCACCGACGCAAAATACATCCATTGCCCTATTCCTGAATAATTCTCTTAGGGTCAAAATGTATCTCACTGGCAATAACACAGAGCCAGGCAACGGATTCAAGGAGATGGAAAATGACTGCGAACGACATGATGGCGGAAATTCGTGATGCGAACCTGAGCTACCTGATGCTGGCCCAGCAGATGATCCGCGCTGACAAGGTGACCGCGATTTTCCGTCTCGGCATCGCAGCCGACATCGCCGACCTGATCGAAGGCATGAGCAACGCCCAGATTCTGAAGCTGGCCGGCGGCAACATGATGCTGGCGCGCTTCCGCTTCGACGATGGTGCTATTCTGTCCATGCTGACCAATTACAATAAAGACCGCTCGCTGGCCCAGTCGCATGCCGCCATCCTGATGGCCGGCCAGGCTGTCGAAGAAATCGCTTAAGCAAGCCTGACGATCGAAAGGCGCGACATGTCGAAGAAAAGCGTAGTGACGGAGGCCCAGGAAATCCAGCTGGCCATCGAACTGATCCAGCTTGGCGCGCGCCTGCAACTGCTTGAAACCGAAGTTTCGCTGTCGCGCGAGCGCCTGCTCAAGTTGTACAAGGAACTCAAGGGCGTGTCGCCGCCGAAAGGCATGCTGCCGTTCTCGACCGACTGGTTCCTCACCTGGCAGCCGAATATCCATTCTTCGCTGTTCATCAACATCCATAAATTCCTGGTCGATCACGCCGGTGCCAGCGGCATCGAAGCGGTCATGAAAGCCTACAAGCTCTACCTCGAACAAATGCCGCCGGAAGCGGGCGAAGAGCCGCTGCTGTCGCTCACGCGCGCCTGGACACTGGTGCGTTTCTTCCAAAGCAATATGCTGGCGCTGGCGCCTTGCCAGAAATGCCAGGGCAAGTTCGTGGTCAATTGCATGGACCTGAACCAGCATTATCTGTGCGGGCTGTGCCATATGCCTTCGCGCGCCGGCAAAACCAAAAAATCCCGGGACGCCGCCGCGGCGCTGCTGAACGCGTGACGCGGCCGCGGCCAAAGACGGTGCAAGGGCAGGGCGCGAGCCTTGCCCTTTTTCGCATCTGGCGCGCGCCCGCGGTGCAAGCCCTGGTGCTGCAAGGCGCCGCCTTTCCCCTGACCTTGCTGGCGGTGTATGCGCTGGCACGGGCCGGGGCGGCACCTGGTTATGCGGGCGCGGCCCTGATCCAGGGCGCCTTTGCCGCGCTGCTGGCGCGCCTGCGCAAACTGGCTGTGTGGTGGCTGGCGATCCAGCTGGTGTTTCCGCTGGCGCTGATGGAATCGCGCCAGCTGGCGATCGCGCCCGGCGTGTTCCTGGCCGCCTTCCTGTTTCTGCTGGCGCTGTACTGGTCGACCTTCCGCACCCAGGTGCCGTACTACCCCTCGGGCCAGCGCGTGTGGAACGAAGTGGCGCGTCTGCTGCCGCAAAACAAGGCCGTGTGCGCGATCGATATCGGCAGCGGCCTCGGTGGCCTGGTGCTCGATCTGGCGGCGCGCCGGCCCGAGTCCACCTTCATCGGCATCGAGCTGGCGCCGCTGCCATGGATGGTGTCGTGGCTGCGCGCGAAACTGGGTCCGTCGAACGCCAGATTCGTGCGTGGTGATTATCACGATCTCGACTTCGGCAACTACGACGCGGTGTTCGCCTACCTGTCGCCGGCGGCCATGTCGGCCTTGTGGCACAAGGCTTCGCGCGAAATGCGGCCTGGTGCCATTTTGCTCAGTTATGAATTTGTGATAACGGAAAAAGCGCCCGATCTTAGTATCTTGCCTACGGGTCGCGGACCGACGCTTTATATCTGGCACTTTTAGGCGACAAACTGGCCGTTTTCCCTTGCTCCAGCAGGCGTTCTCACGCTATTGTAGTTCCGTATGTAAATTAATCGAGTCAGATGATTCATGCTCTTGCCAAGAACATTACGGCTTGATTGCAACCTTGCTCGAATCACCATGGGGAGTGTGCGCACTTGTTAGTCATAATCGGATACATTGTTGTCTGCGCATCGGTGTTCGGTGGCTTCGCAGCAAGCGGCGGCCACCTTGCGTCGCTGTTTCAGCCACTCGAACTGGTGATGATTGGCGGGGCTGCGCTCGGCGCATTTTTCGTCGGTAACAACGGCAAGTCCATCAAGGCCACGATGAAGGCGCTGCCTTCGCTGCTCAAGGGTTCGCGCTACACCAAAGACCTGTACATGGAAATGATGTCGCTGCTGTTCGACGTCCTGTCCAAGGTGCGCAAGGAAGGCTTGATGTCGATCGAAGGCGATATCGACAAGCCCGAAGAAAGCCCGCTGTTTTCCAAGTATCCGGGCGTCCTGGCCGACCACCATATTGTCGAATTCATGACCGATTATCTGCGCCTGATGGTGTCCGGAAATATGGACGCTTTCCAGATTGAAAATCTGATGGACAACGAGATCGAAACCCACCACCACGAAGGCGCCGTGCCGGCCCACGTGATCGCCAAACTGGGCGACGGCTTGCCCGCGTTCGGTATTGTCGCGGCCGTGATGGGTGTGGTGCACACCATGGAATCGGTGGGCATTCCGCCCGCGGAACTTGGTATCCTGATCGCCAAGGCGCTGGTCGGCACCTTCCTCGGTATTTTGCTGGCGTACGGCTTCGTTGGTCCACTGTCGAGCCTGCTTGAACAAAAACTGGAAGAAGAGGCCAAGATGTTCCAGTGCGTGAAGGTGACGCTGCTGGCCAGCCTGAATGGTTACGCACCGGCGCTGGCGGTGGAATTCGGCCGCAAGGTACTGTACTCGACCGAACGCCCGACCTTCAACGAACTTGAAGACCACATCAAGAAGTCGAAGACCAAGTAAGCGCGCGATGCAGCACATGACACGGAGTTTCCATGGCCGATGAGGGCTTACGACCGATCATCGTCAAACGGATCAAGAAGACAGCGGGCGGCCATCATGGCGGCGCGTGGAAGATCGCGTACGCCGACTTTGTGACCGCGATGATGGCCTTCTTCCTGCTCATGTGGCTGCTCGGCTCGACCAGCAAGGGCGACCTGAACGGCATCGCCGAATTCTTCCAGACCCCGCTCAAGGTGGCCATGCAGGGCGGCTCCGGCAGCGGCGACAGTTCGTCCATCATCAAGGGCGGCGGCGCCGATCTGACGCGCCGCAACGGCCAGGTGAAGAAGGGCGATACCGCGCTTGAAAAAAAGACCTACGACCTGAAAGCGGCCAAGGCGATGCTGGCGGCCGAGGAAGCGGGGCGTCTGAAGTCGCTCAAGGCCAAGATCGAGGCGACCATCGAAGCCAATCCGCTGCTGAAAAAATACCAGAAGCAGCTCCTGATCGACATTACCAGCGAAGGCTTGCGGATCCAGATCGTCGACGAGCAGAACCGCCCCATGTTCGCGGTCGGCAGCGCCCAGGTGCAGCCCTACACAGCCGAGATCTTGCATGTGATCGGGATGGTGCTCAATGAAGTGCCGAACCGGATCGGCCTGTCGGGCCACACCGATTCGACGCCCTACATGACCGACGCCGGCTACAGCAACTGGGAGCTGTCGGCCGACCGCGCCAATGCCTCGCGCCGCGAGCTGGTATTGGGTGGCATGAATGACGCCAAGATCATGCGCGTGGTGGGGCTGGCCTCGGCCATGCACCTGGACCGCAAGGACCCGTTCAATCCGATCAACCGGCGCATCAGCATCATCGTGATGAACAAGGCCACCGAGGAAGCGGTCATGCGCGATGGCGCGGCGCTGGAAGTGTCGGCCGAGGCGAGTGCGGCGGAAGCGGCGGCAGCATTAAAAGCGGCAAAGGCGCCGGCGCCGTAAGCGCCGGTTCGAATACTGGAGAAGTCGAATGACGAGAAAAAAAATACTCGGTTCCCACGTCAAGCGTTTGCTGTCGGGCGTATCCGACCACGGCAAGCGCCACCTGACAGAGGTGGAAACGGACTTGATCCAGACCCAGCTGCTGTTGGAAGAAGCGATCGACAAGCTGACCAGCAGTTTCATGGCGATCCACAGCGTGGTCGGTGCGCGCCAGGCCCTGGTCGACCAGCTGCTGGACGGCGCCGCCCTGACGGACGCGCAGCGCGCGCAGCTGGGCGGCATGGCCGGCGAGGTGGGCGCGCATGTGAACGCGGCCATCACCAGCATGCAGTTTCAGGACATGACGAGCCAGCTGATCGACCGCACCCTCAAGCGCGTGACCGGCTTGCGTGAATTTCTGGGCACGCTGGGCGCCCACAGCGCCGACGTGCTGCCCGAACACGGCAGTGAAGAAATCGTCGACCTGCTCGGCAAGGTCAGCATGGCGCTCGCGATCCAGTCGCTTGAGCTGCGCAGCGTATTAAGAAAAGCAGTCAATCAGCAGCATCTGGAAAGTGGCGACATCGAGCTGTTCTGACGACAGCGCCACTCAACGATCAATGGGCAGGTGCCCGGTTTTAAAAATAGCAGGAGCAAAGATGGCTAAAACAATACTCGCAGTCGACGATTCCAGTTCATTGCGCCAGATGGTCGCCTTCAGCCTCAAGGCTGCGGGCTATCTCGTGGTGGAAGCGGTCGACGGCCAGGACGGCCTGGAAAAGGCAAAGCTGCAGAGCGTCGACCTGGTCCTGACGGACCAGAACATGCCGCGCATGGACGGCCTTACGCTGATCAAGCTGCTGCGCGGCTTGCCAGCCTATGAAAAGACCCCGATCCTGATGCTCACGACCGAATCGTCGGACGAAATGAAGATGAAGGGACGCGCTGCCGGGGCCAATGGCTGGCTGGTCAAGCCGTTCGATCCGCAGCGTCTGATCGAGGTGGTCAAGAAAGTCATTGGCTGAGCCCATCGGGAGCATGCCAATGATGTATCGCGAAACTGACGGAGCCTCATCATGACGATCGACATAAGCCAGTTCTTCCAGGTCTTCTTCGATGAAGCCGAGGAGCTGCTGGCTGAAATGGAGCGGCTGCTGCTGGCCGTGGACGTGGCCGCGCCCGATGCCGAAGACCTGAACGCCATCTTCCGCACGGCGCACTCGGTCAAGGGCGGCTCGTCGACCTTCGGCCTGAACGACATGACCGATGTGACCCACGTGCTGGAGTCGCTGCTGGACCGCATCCGCAAGGGCGAGATGGCGCTGACCGGCGTGCACGTGGACGCCTTCTTGGCGGCCAAGGACATTCTCAAGATGCAGCTCGACGGCCATCGCAACGGCGCCCATGTGAACCAGGATGCCGTGGCCGACGTGCGCATGATGCTGCAGGAACTGTCGCAGGATGCGGTGCCGGTTGCCGCGCCGGTGGCGCCGTCGTTCGTGCAGACCGAAGCGCCGGCCAACGTGGGCAAGGGCGGGCGCCGCTTCCGGATCGAGCTGCCACCGGTACCGCAGCGCGACATCAGCGCGCTGGCGGCCGAACTCGGCCTGCTGGGGCGCGTCTCGCTGGTGCCGCTGGGGGGCGACCGGAATGCCATTATCGTTACCACCCACGAGTCGCTGGAAGACATCATCGCGATCTGCTCGTTCGTGCTCGATCCGGACCAGCTCAAGGTATTTGAAGCGCCCGCATTGACGCCGGAGCAACAGGCGATTGAAGACAAGGCGCGCGCCAAGGTCGAGAACGACCAGGGCTACGGTTTCTTCGACCCGATCGAGGCGCCCGTGGCCGACGCGGCCACTGACAGCATCAGCGATGACGAACGCGGCTACGGTTTCTTCCAGCCGATCGAACATATCCGCGCCGCCGCCGGCATCAGCGATGCACCGGTGGCGCTCAAGGCGGCGCCGGCCGCCGCCGCCCGCATCGAACCGCTCGAAGTGACGGAGCCGGGCGACAAGAAGGGCAAGAAGGATGACAAGGCCGCCGCCGCCGAATCGTCCTCGATCCGGGTGTCGATCGAAAAGGTCGACCAGCTGATCAATCTGATCGGCGAACTGGTGATCACCCAGGCCATGATCGAGCAGCGCAGCGACGGCCTCGATCCGATGGTGCATGAGCGTCTTCTCAACAGCGTCAGCCAGCTCACGCGCAATACGCGCGACCTGCAGGAAGCGGTCATGTCGATCCGCATGATGCCGATGGACTTCGTGTTTTCGCGCTTCCCGCGCATGGTGCGCGACCTGGCCGCCAAGCTGGGCAAGAAGGTCGACTTCATCACCAATGGCGCCGCCACCGAACTGGACAAGGGCCTGATCGAACGCATCGTCGATCCGCTCACCCACCTGGTGCGCAACAGTATCGATCACGGGATTGAAATGCCGGAGGCGCGGGTCGCCGCCGGCAAGACCGAAGCGGGGCGCCTGTTCCTGTCGGCCGGCCACCAGGGCGGCAATATCGTGATTGAAGTATCCGACGACGGCGGTGGCCTGAACCGCGAACGCATTCTCGCCAAGGCCGCGCAGAACGGCCTGGCGGTGCACGAGAACATGAGCGACAGCGATGTCTGGCAGCTGATCTTCGCGCCCGGTTTCTCGACCGCCGAAACGGTGACCGACGTGTCCGGCCGCGGGGTCGGCATGGATGTCGTCAAGCGCAACATCACGGCCATGGGCGGCACGGTCGACATCCGTTCGGCCAAGGGCTTCGGCACCACGATTTCGATTTCACTGCCGCTGACGCTGGCGATCCTGGACGGCATGTCGATCCGCTGCGGCGAAGAGGTGTACATCCTGCCGCTCGGCTTCGTGGTCGAGTCGCTGCAGCCGGCGCCGGAAGACGTCAAGGAAATCAGCGGCAAGGGGCGCGTGATCAAGGTGCGCGGCGAGTATCTGCCGCTGGTACCGCTGTACCAGATGTTCGAGATCACGCCGCGCTTTACCGACCCTTCGGAAGGGATTGTCGTGATCCTGGAAGCGGACGGGCGCAAGGCCGGCCTGTTCGTGGACGACCTGGTCGGCCAGCAGCAGGTGGTGGTCAAGAACCTCGAATCGAACTACCGCAAGGTGACCGGCATTTCCGGCGCCACCATCCTGGGCGACGGCGGCGTGTCGCTGATTCTCGACGTGTCGGCGCTGATGCGCTCCTCGCGCCAGCTGGCCGACGACCCGATTTTTTCGTAACTGAACTGAACACACTTTAATAGGAACCATCATGTCCATCAATGCACCAGCAGCAAAATCGGGCGACGCCAAGGACGCGGCAGGCCGCGAATTTCTGGCCTTCACGCTCGGCTCCGAGGAATACGGAATCGACATCCTGAAAGTGCAGGAGATCCGCGGCTACGAAGCGGTCACCCGCATCGCCAACGCGCCCGAATTCATCAAGGGCGTGATCAACCTGCGCGGCATCATCATCCCCGTGGTGGACATGCGCATCAAGTTCAAGCTGGGCACCCCGGTGTACGACCAGTTCACGGTGGTGATTATCCTGAACATCGGCGGGCGTATCATGGGCATGGTGGTCGACAGCGTGTCGGACGTCACCACCCTCACGGCCGACCAGGTCAAGCCGGCGCCGGAAATGGGCACCGCGTTCAATTCGGACTACCTGGTTGGCCTGGGCACGATCGATGAGCGTATGCTGATCCTGATCGACATCGACAAACTGATGTCGTCCGGCGAGATGGGCCTGATCGACAAGCTGGCAGCGTAATAGCGCAGCCAATATTAGTGCGATATTCAGGGAGACGGAAATGAGCTTGCGCGACTTTAAGATCGGGACCCGGCTGGCGATCGGTTTCGGCAGCATCCTGCTGATTCTGGTGGCGATGGTGCTGCTGACGAATGTGCTCAACGGCCGCAACAAGGCCGACCTGCTGGGTGGCCTCGCCACCTCGAACGCGAAGAACCTGCACGCGGCCACCATGAAAAGTGCCATGCTCGAAACCGGGATCGCGATGCGCAATATCGGTCTGCAGTCGGACGTGGCGCTGATGCAGAAGGAGCAGGACAAGGTCAAGGCGCAGAGCAAGCGCTACGAAGACGCGCGCGCCGCGCTGCAGGCCGTGGGCTTGAGCGATGAAGAAAAAAAGGTGCTGGCCGACGTGGCCGCCGTCGACAAGGAACTCGATGCCGCCTTCAAGGAAGCGATCGCCCAGGTGCTGGCATTTAACAGCGAAGGCGCGACCAAGGTCATCGCCGGGCGCATCGATCCGCTCAATCAGCAAACGCTGGCCCTGCTGAACAAGCTGGTCGACCTGCAGCAGGCTTCGCAGCGTAGCTTCCTCGACAGTTCGGTGAAGGCCGATTCGCGCCTCAAGACATTGATGTACGGCCTGGGCGCGGTGGCGCTGGGGCTGGGCGTGGTGTTCGCCATTGTGATCACGCGCTCGATCGTGGCGCCCCTGCATGGCGCCGTGGCGGTGGCCAAGCGGGTAGCCGGCGGCGAACTGACCTCGCAGGTCGACGTGGAAGGGCGGGATGAAACGAGCGAACTGCTGCAGGCGCTCAAGGACATGAACGAAAGCCTGTCGCGCACGGTGGGTGAAGTGCGCAGCGGGACCGAGACCATCACCGTGGCGGCGCAGGAAATTGCCAGCGGCAATGCCGACCTTTCCTCGCGCACCGAATCGCAGGCCAGTTCGCTGGAAGAGACCGCCAGCTCGATGGAAGAACTGACCAGCACCGTCAAGCAGAACGCCGACAATGCGCGCCAGGCCAACCAGCTGGCGGTATCGGCCTCGTCGGTGGCGCTGCAGGGTGGCACCGTGGTGGCGCAGGTGGTCGAGACCATGGGGTCGATCAAGGACAGTTCGCGCAAGATCGTCGACATCATCGGCGTCATCGACGGCATCGCCTTCCAGACCAACATCCTGGCGCTGAACGCGGCGGTGGAAGCGGCGCGCGCGGGCGAACAGGGCCGCGGCTTTGCGGTGGTGGCGGCGGAAGTGCGCAATCTGGCCCAGCGCTCGGCCGGCGCGGCCAAGGAAATCAAGGCCCTGATCGGCGACTCGGTCGACAAGGTCGACAACGGCAGCAAACTGGTCGACCAGGCCGGCCAGACCATGGAACTGATCGTCACCTCGATCAAGCAGGTGGCCGACATCATGGGCGAGATCACGGCGGCCACCCAGGAGCAGAGCAACGGCATCGAGGAAGTCAACCAGGCCATCACCCAGATGGACGAGATGACGCAGCAGAACGCCGCGCTGGTGGAGCAGGCCGCCGCTGCTGCCGAGAGCATGGAAGAGCAGGCCGGCAAGCTGGCCACGGCAGTGAGCATCTTCAAGCTGGCCGGCGACGGGCACCAGGCGCCGCGCGCCGCGCTGCCGGCCGCGCGTGCCGCCCGTCCGCTGGCGCAGGTGAAAGCCGCGCCGGCGCGCGTGGCGGTGCAAGCGCCGCCGGCGGCGCCGTCCAAAGCGCCGAAAAAGCTGAGCGCCGCCGCTGCCGACGACTGGGAAGAGTTTTAAACGGTCCGCGTGCGGCGGGCACGCGGGTCTGACAGCACAACCTAAGGAATCAACGTGGCGCTACTGAAGTCCGATACGAACAAAGAATTCAATTTCACGCGCAGTGACTTTGAGCGGGTGCGGGCGCTGATTTATCAACGGGCCGGCATTTCGCTGGCCGAGAGCAAGCAGGAGATGGTCTACAGCCGCCTGGCGCGGCGCCTGCGCGCTACCGGCATCGATTCGTTCGGGCGCTACCTGGATGACCTGGAAGCAGGGCGCCTGGGCGAGGAGTGGGAATCGTTCACCAATGCGCTGACCACCAATCTGACCTCGTTCTTCCGCGAAGCGCATCACTTTCCGCTGCTGGCCGAGCATCTGAAAAAGGTGCGCGATCAGCCGATCACGATCTGGTGTTCGGCCAGTTCGACCGGCGAGGAGCCGTACTCGATCGCCATGACCGCCTGCGAAGCGTTCAACACGCTCACGCCCCCGGTGCAGATCATCGCCACCGACATCGACACCAATGTGCTCGGGGTCGGGTCGAATGGCGTGTACGGCATCGAGCGGATCGAGAAGATGGCGCCGGAGCGGGCGCGCCGCTTTTTCCTGCGCGGGCGCGGCGACCAGGAAGGCATGGTCAGGGTACGGCCCGAATTGCGCCAGCTGGTCACCTTCCGCCAGCTCAATCTGCTGGGCGACAAATGGCCGCTGACCGGCCAGTTCGACGTGATTTTTTGCCGTAACGTGATGATCTACTTCGACAAGGCCACCCAGCGCAAGATCCTGTCGCGCTTCGTGCCATTGATGAAACCGCATGCCCTGCTGTTTGCCGGCCATTCCGAGAACTTCCTGTACGTGTCCGAGTCGCTCAAATTGCGCGGCAAGACCGTGTATGAACTCGACGATCGCCGCGCGCCACGCGAGCTGCAGTAAGCGAGAACCGACTATGGCCTCCGACAAAGAACAATTTGCCACCAATGTGTACTACGACCGCACCTTCGACTGCGACGCGGCCAAGATCCTGCCGGGCGAGTACTACTACACACCCAAGGACATGCTGATCGTGACCGTGCTTGGCTCCTGCGTGTCGGCCTGCATCCGCGACCGCATCACCGGCCTGGGCGGCATGAACCACTTCATGCTGCCGGACGGCGGGGGCGACGCCAACAGCCCGGCATCGGCCTCGGCGCGCTACGGCTCGTACGCGATGGAGATCCTGATCAACGACCTGCTCAAGTCCGGTGCGCGGCGCGAAAACATGGAAGCGAAGGTATTCGGCGGCGGCGCCGTGCTGCGCGGGTTCACGGCGATCAACGTGGGCGAGCGCAATGCCGCCTTCGTGATGAATTACCTGAAGACCGAGAAAATCCGTGTGGTGGCCGAGGACCTGAATGACGTCTTCCCGCGCAAGGTATATTTTTTCCCGCGCACCGGCAAGGTGCTGGTGAAGAAGCTGATGCAATCGCATAACGACACGCTGGCCAAGCGTGAACTCGACTACGCCAGCCGCCTGAAAGAGCCGGTGGGCGGCGAGATCGACCTGTTCTGAGTGGAGAAATGACGTGAAAAAGATCAAGGTACTGATCGTGGACGACTCCGCGCTGATCCGCAGCGTGATGAGCGAGATCATCTCCAGCCAGAGCGACATGGAAGTGGTGGGCGTGGCGCCGGACCCGCTGGTGGCGCGTGAGCTGATCAAGCAGACCAATCCGGACGTGCTCACGCTCGACGTCGAGATGCCCAAGATGGACGGCCTCGATTTCCTTGAAAAGCTGATGCGGCTGCGCCCGATGCCGGTATTGATGGTGTCGTCGCTGACCGAGCGCGGTTCCGAAATCACGATGCGCGCGCTGGAACTGGGCGCGGTCGACTTTGTCACCAAACCGAAAATCTCGATCCAGAGCGGCATGCGCGAATACACGGAACTGATCGCCGATAAAATCCGCGCGGCGGCACGCGCCCGCATCAAGGCGCGCACCATCGGCCGGGCCGCGCCGGGCGCGCCGGTACTGCCGGCGCTGCGCAGTCCTTTGACCTCGTCGGAAAAGCTGATCATCATCGGCGCCTCCACCGGCGGCACCGAAGCGATCCGCGAATTCCTGATGCAGATGCCGTCGGACTGCCCCGGCATCCTGATCGCCCAGCATATGCCGGAAGGCTTTACCACTTCGTTCGCGCGCCGCCTCGACACGCTGTGCAAGATCAGCGTGCGCGAAGCGGCCGGCGACGAGCGCATCCTGCCCGGCCACGCCTACATCGCGCCTGGCCACTCGCACCTGTTGCTGGCCCGGTCGGGTGCGAACTACGTGACCAAGATCGAGCAGACCGACCCGGTCAACCGGCACCGGCCCTCGGTCGATGTGCTGTTCCGCTCGGCCGCCGCGGCCGCCGGCAAGAACGCGGTTGGCGTGATCCTGACCGGGATGGGCAAAGACGGCGCGGCCGGAATGGTCGAAATGAAAACAGCCGGTGCCTACAACTTCGCCCAGGACGAGGCCAGTTGCGTCGTGTTCGGCATGCCGCGCGAAGCGATCGCGCTCGGCGGCACCCACGAAGTGGGTCCCCTGACAGCCTTGCCGGGCATGGTCCTTGGCTATCTGGCAACGCAAGGCAGCCGGGCGTTGCGTGTTTGAGGCGATTGCGATGATTTCGCCGCCATCTTATTCGCTACAGGGCAACAAAAATGCTATCCTAAAGGCTGCTTCGCAAGTGGGGCAGTCTCTTCAAACCACAGTACAGAATCAACGGAGTAATTCATGGCTGATCCAAAGATGCGTTTTTTAGTCGTAGACGATTTCTCGACAATGCGGCGCATTGTCCGCAATCTGCTCAAGGAACTGGGATACGCCAACGTCGACGAAGCTGAAGACGGCGTCATGGCCCTGGCCAAGCTGCGCAGCGAGCAATTCGACTTCGTCGTTTCGGACTGGAACATGCCCAACATGGACGGACTGACAATGTTGCAGAACATTCGTGCCGATCCCGCCCTGGCCAAGCTGCCCGTGCTGATGGTCACCGCCGAAGCGAAAAAAGAAAACATCATCGCTGCCGCCCAGGCTGGCGCCAACGGCTACGTGGTCAAGCCGTTCACGGCCGCCACGCTGGACGAGAAGCTGAACAAGATTTTCGAGAAACTCGAAAAAGTCGGAGCCTGAGATGGGCGAGCAGAACACCGAGGTCGCGGTCCGCGCGGACGGCGCTTCGGCGGACATGGACACGCACGACGAGTTCCTCAGCCGTATCGGGCACATGACGCGCGCGCTGCACGAAAGCCTGCGCGGGCTGGGCCTGGACAAGCTGATCGAAAAGGCCGCCAGCGACATCCCTGACGCGCGCGACCGGCTCGATTATGTTGCACGCCTGTCCGAACAGGCCGCGCAAAAAGTGCTGAATGCGACCGACGCGGCAGGCCCCCTGCAAGACAAGATCGAAAGCGACACCGGCGCGCTTGCCGCCTCGTGGCAAACGCTGCTCGACCAGCCTGCGACCTCGGACGCCGAATGGCGCGCGATGGCCAGCCAGACGGTCGCCGCGCTCAAGCAGGCGCGCGCCGGTTCGGTGCAGACCAAGAGCCACCTGATGGACATCATGATGGCCCAGGACTTCCAGGATCTGACCGGGCAGGTGATCACCAAGGTGACCACGATCGCGCAGAACCTGGAGCAGCAGCTGGTGCAGATGCTGGTCGATTTCGCGCCGGCCGAAGTCAAGCGCGAATACGACAGCGGTTTGCTGAACGGGCCGCAGATCAACCCGACTGGCGCCGACGTGGTTTCGAATCAGGGCCAGGTCGACGACCTGCTCGACAGCCTGGGGTTCTAATCCTGCCGCGTGGCCTTGGCGCTCTGCGTGCACCGCACTACAACCTGAACTCAAAAATACAATGCACGAAACAAATTTCATCGTCCGCGAACCCCTGCTTGACCCGAAACAGCGCGTGATCGGCTACGAGCTGTCCTGGCACCTCGAACCGAACCAGGTCGTGACCGACGACGATCTCGAATCGCTGATCGGCTTCGTGGCGGAAAACGTCAACGACGACGAACATGGCTGGCTACTGAAGGACAAGATCCTGTTCCTGGACGCGGTCCCCAACATGCTCTCGACCGACGCGCTGTTCCACATGCCGCCCGAGCGCACCGTGCTGACCATGAAAGCGAAAGACCTGGCCGACCCGGACACACTGTCGGCGGTGCAGGGCTTGCGCGCCGGCGGCGTCGGCATCTCGGTGCGCGACGGCGACCTGGCCCACCTGGGCAGCAACCTGGCCATGAGCGCCTCGTATATCGAAGTACGCTTCGCCGGGGCCGACGTGGCCGCGCAGGCGCGCACCTACGCCCAGGCCAAGCAGTCGGCCGTGCGCATGGTGGGCCGTCCGGTGGCGACCTGGGAAGATTTCGATTCCTGCGCCGCGCTGGGGCTGGACGCCTTTGTGGGCAAGCTGCACCTGACCCCGCGTCCCGGCATACCTGTAAAGGGCATGAACCCGGCCCAGACCATCATCCTGCAGCTGATGCAGATGGTGCAGAAGAACGAAGACATTCCCAAGATCGAAAGCGTGCTCAAGCGCGATCCCGCGCTCTCGTACAAGATGCTGCGTTTCATCAACTCCGCCGGATTCGGCGCCACGCGCGAGATCCAGTCGCTCCGCCAGGCGATCACGATGATGGGTTACGCGCCGATGTACCGCTGGCTGACGCTGCTGCTGGCGACCGCCTCGACCTCCGGCTATTCGCCGGTGCTGATGGAAACGGCAGTGGTGCGCGGCCGCCTGACCGAGCTGCTCGGCATCAAAGCGCTCAAGCGTGGCGAAGGTGAAAACCTGTTCGTGGCCGGCATGTTCTCCTTGCTGGACCGCCTGCTCGGTCTGCCGATGAAAGAAGTGCTCGACACCATCCAGTTGCCGGATGATGTAGTCGAAGCCCTGATGACGCGCGGTGGCAAATACGGGCCCTACCTGGCGCTGGCCGAAGCGTGCGAGCTCGACTCGAATCTGGTGGCCTCGCTGGCGAAGAGTCTGGACATCGAACCGGTCGACGTCAACAAAGCCCACCTGTCCGCACTGGCCTGGGCCCAGAACGTCACCACCTGACCCTCTGAAAAAGTTTTTTAATCGGGGTCAGACCTCAATTAAAAAACATGTCACCATCGGGCTCGGAGCACCATGATGCAACTCGTTGCAGAATGGTGGTCCGAGCCCGGTTTTCTTTGGCGGTAGCGCTTGTTGGCGGGCGCTTATTGCGCGTCGGCGGGGTAGGTGACGCCGATTTGTTGGCGTATATTGTCCAGCAATTGCATCAGGGCGAGGGTGTCGGCGTGCAGCATCTGCGGACTTTCCAGCAGACCAGCACGCAGGCAGCGGCCTGCTTCAATCGCTTCGTGCACGTAGCCGTTGCCCAGGAAGGGCGTGGCGACGGTGCGCGTGCTGCCATCGGTCAGCTTGACAGTGACGCTCTTGGCCAGGTGGAACATGGCGTCCATGCGGATGTTGCCCAGACTACCTGATACGGTGAGCTCGCATGGCGTGCGCGCGCGCAGCGAACAGCTGCAGATCGAGAGCGCGCCGCTTTCATGTTTCATGGAAAAACCGGTGGTCAGGTCGATCCCGCCATCGCTCAGCACTGCCTGGGCCTGCACGGTGCTTACCGGCCCCAGCAATGCGCAGGAAATCGAGAGCGGGTAGATCCCCAGGTCCAGCAGCGCACCACCGCCGAGCTCGCGCTTGTTGACGCGGTGCTCGGGGTCCCGGGTGGCAGAAAAACCGAAGTCGGCGTGGACTTGGTGGACTGTGCCGATTTCGCCGGAGGCGACAATGCGCCTGACTTCCGCCAGGGCCGGCATGAATCGCGTCCACATCGCTTCCATCAAAAACAGCTTCTTTGCGCGCGCCAGTTCGACCACCCGTTCGGCCTCGCGCAGATTCATCGTGAACGGTTTCTCGCACAGGACCGCTTTGCCGCCGTTCAGGGCCAGCATCGCGTTCTCGGCGTGCATTGGATGCGGGGTGCCGATGTAGATGATGTCGACGTCCGGGGCCGTTGCCAGTGCTTCGTACGAGCCGTAGCAGGCCGGGGAGCCGAAGTCGCGCCCGAAGTCGCGCGCGCTGGCCATGCTGCGCGAGCCCACGGCCGCCAGCACGGCGCCTGGCGTTTCCATCAGCGCGGTGGCAAAGGCGCGGGCGATGCCGCCGGTGCCCAGGATGCCCCATCGGACGCTCTGCGTTTCGTGCAATGACATTTACGGACTCACTTTCAGATAGGCCTG
Organism: Telluria sp.; assembly: GCA_036399735.1. Classification (GTDB taxonomy): domain Bacteria; phylum Pseudomonadota; class Gammaproteobacteria; order Burkholderiales; family Burkholderiaceae_D; genus Telluria_A. Next base: position 15,925 of record DASWMN010000335.1, read on the forward strand.
CAGGGCGCGCACCACCAGCGCGTGATCTTCGGGGCCGGGCAGGCCGGACACCGTGATGGTGCCGATCTGGCCCGTGCCGCGCAGGGTCAGCGGAAAGGCGCCGCCGTGGGCTGCATACTCGCGCACGTCGAGCGTGGGAATGGCATCGAAATCGCCGCCGCGGTTCTTCACTTCGGTGTGGATGTAGAAGGAGCTGTGGCCGGTGCGGTTGACCAGATTGTTTTTGCGCCGGATCCAGTCAGCGTGGTCGCGACTGGTGCCAGGCATGCCATGATAGAACAGCTGACTGCCGTTGCGGGTGATATCCACCGCCACCGACTGGTGCGCGGCGCGCGCCATCTCGACGATCTTCAGGCCGATGTCGAGCGCCGTGTCGTTGGTGAAGGCGTCGAACTGCAGTGTGCTCTCTTGCCGCGCGATGTCGGCCAGTGTGACTTCAGGTGCTTCCATCATTTCTTGTGGCGCTTTCGTGGTCAGTTCCTTGAGGGCCGCCGTCACATACAGCAGCGGCGCGTTCCAGTTGATCGCCACTTCATTGCTGGCGTAGCTGCAAACATGGTCGAGATAGGACGTGGCGGGCAGCCTGGTCGGGTAGGGCAGCGGACACTCGGCCTTGTCCTGCTGGCCAGCCTGCGGTCCGCCTGTCAGAAAGCCCGGCACCGGTGCCTCGATTCTGTCGGCCTGTGATGGCCGGTGGTGCGGATGCATGGACGGCCTGGCGCCAAACCCGGTAACGAAGGAATAGCCGGTGGCATTGCGGCCAAGGACGTAATCGAGTGCCGACTGCGCCGCCGCCAGATAGTCGCCATTGCCGTTGATGCGGTAAGCCTGCAGCAGCATCATGGCCTGGTTCATGGCCACCGCATTGCTGCCCCAGACGAAGTCCGGTTCCGTCATCGCAACCCGGTAGGCAGCGCCTTTCCATTGCTTGCTCAGATCCGCTGCCAGGCCATCGAGGCGCCGTTCGATCAGTTTGCGGTCGGCCAGCGGCGTCAGTGTGGCGCGGTGCTGCGCCAGCGAGATCCAGGCCAGCGAGCGCACATCGCTCCAGGTCGGGACGGTAGCCGTTACCGACTCGCTCTTCATGCTGCGGTAGTAGCTGTCCTTGCGGCTCGTGATATACAGCTCGGCCGCGGCCCAGGCGCGTTCATCGCCGACCTGGTCGTCGCCGTATTCGCCCGTCGCCACATCGGCCGGATTCTTGAAGTATTGCGCCGGATTCGCTTCGGCCCACTTCCACGCCGCTTCGGCCGCGGCCAGCATGCGCGCGGACAGGCCGGGATGCTGCTTGTCGTAGGGCTTGAATACCCGGCTGGCAGCTGCCATGGTGGCGGCAAAGTCGAGCGTTGCAGCGGTGCTTTTGGCAACCACGTAACGCGGCGTTTTCATCGCGTCGGCCGGCATGACCATGCCGTCGAAACGCAGGTTGGTCAGCTTGTGATACACGCCGCCGTCGTTCGGGTCCTGCATCGCCAGCATCCATTCGAGGTTCCACAGGGCTTCATCGAGGATGTCGGGCAGGGCGTTGCGCGATTCAGGGATGTTGGTGTCGAGTCTGCCGAAGAACGCGGGGAAGTGCTCGAATGCGGCCAGCAGCGTGTAGGTCGAGATGCCCGAGTTGGCGACGTAGATGTTGTAGTCGCCGGCGTCGTACCAGCCTTTCGGTACCTGGATCACTGTAGCCGTCGGACGTGCAGCCGATGCGGCCGAGGCATGCACCATGGCTGCACTGTCGGCGTGGCCGGCGGCGCGCGCATATACGCCCGCGAAGGCCGGTGCCAGCGCGGTGCCGGCACGGTTGAAGTAATAGGCCTTGAGCGCGGCTGTTGCCAGGGGCTGGTAGACCTTCTCGCCGATGCTGAAGCGGTCCGACAGTTCAGCCCCGGCGACCTTGATGCGGTAGCTGCCGGGCGTCTTCAGGGCGGAAAAGTCGGCCAGACGTACCGTCTCGGCCGATGGGGCCCAGACAGCGGGCGCGCGCAGGCTGCCCTGGAACACCGCCTTGCTGCTGTCGGCGTCGACCACCTCGAATGCGGTGGCGGTCACTTGCGGGACCACCGCCAGCTTGCTCGATAAAGGAAGAAAGCCGAGCTGGTTGACCTTGATGGCCGGTGTCTGGGCAGCCGCTGCCGCTGTCGCCAGCAGCAGCGGCAGGATCGCCAGCCTCATGCCGGTACCGCCTTGGCGGTGGCGCTGTCATCCTCCAGCGCGTCGCCGTGGGGGAAGGGCGCGGTCCAGGTGGCGATGAACGAGGGGATGGTCGCCACCATGACGAACACGAAGTAGCTGACGTAGCCCATGGCTTCCTGCAGGTGGCCGCTGATCACGCCGGTGACCAGGCCGCACAAGCCCATCACGCCGGTGCCGAAGGCATAGTGGGTGGTGGTGTATTTGCCCGGCGCCAGCTGCTGCATCAGGTAGATCATGAAGCCGACCGCGCCGAAGCCGAAGAAGAATTTCTCGATGACGACGCCGGCGCCGATCACGATCAGATTGGTGGGCAGGTATACGCTCATCAGCAGGAAGGTGACGTTCGGGATGTTGATCGCGCAGCAAAGGATGAACAGCGTGGCTTTCAGACCGCGCCGTGCCACGAACCAGCCACCCAGCAGGGAACCCAGCAACACTGCCGCCAGTCCCCAGGTGCCGTACACGATCCCCAGCAGTTCATTCGACAGGCCGAGACCGCCCCTGGAGGCCGGATCGACCATGAAGAAGGGGCCGATCTTTTCCAGGAAGCCGACACTGAGGCGGAACAGGAAGGCGAAAGCGAGCATGCGCCACACGCCGGGCTTCTGGAACAGGGTGACGAAGGCGTCGAGCAGAATGCGTCCGCCTTCCGCCACGCTGCTCGGGGTGTTCTCGGCACGCGCGCCGTCAGGCATGGTACGCGCATGCCATGCCGCCATCAGCAGCGTCAGCCCGCCCACCAGGAAGAAGATGATGCGCCAGGAATCGATCCACTGGGGGCCGAAGACGGTGGCGTCATGATGGAACACCTCCGTGTGCAGGCGCCCGCTCAGGTAGACCATGCCGCCGGCGGCGACGATGGGGCCGATATTCCACGACAGGCTCTGGATCCCGCAGTACAGCGACTGGGCGCGGGCGTCGAGCGAAGTGACGTAGACGCCGTCGCTGGCGATGTCCTGGGTGGCGCCCACGAACGACAGGGCGAAGAAGATCACCATCAGGAAGGCCATGTAGTTCGGCAGCGCCATCAGCAGGCCGACGCCGGCGAAACCGAGGCCGATCAGCACCTGTGCGCACAGTACGAAGAACTTCTTGGTGCGGTACATTTCGACGAAGGGGGCGAACAGCGGCTTGATGGTATAGGCCAGAATCAGAATGCTGGAATACTGCGCGGCCTTGCCGTTGTCCATGCCGAGATTCTTGAACATGATGGCGGTCACGCTGGTCAGCATCACGTAACCGAGCGCCATCGTGAAGTAGCCGGTGGGGACCCACAGCAGCGGTGATACTTTGCGCTCAAACGTGGGCATGGTTCGCTTCCGATCGGGTCTGGTTGGGTTGCACGGATGATGCCACAGACGCGGGCGCATCCAGGTGGTCGCTCAGGATGACGGCGGCCCCGCCCAGGGCCGGGCAGGCGGCGGTGATCAGCATGGTGGGGATCTGCGCGGTAAAGCCGGAGAAGCGGCCCTTCTTTTCGAAGCGCGCGCGAAACGGCGACTGCTCGAAGTAGTCGCCCAGGCGTGGCACCACGCCGCCGCCGATGTAGATGCCGCCGGTGGCGCCGAGCGTGACCGCCAGGTTGGCCGCCACCGTGCCAAGCATGCCGGAGAAGCAGTCGAGCGTTTCGCGGCACAGTGCGTCGTCGCCGTCGAGCGCGCGTTCGACGATGGCCGATGTCGACAGCGAGATGTCGGCCTGCAGACCGCGGCTGTACGCCAGCGCTTCGCGGATCAACGCGATGCCGGGTCCTGACACCATGCGCTCGGCCGAGACATGGTCGAAACGCCGCCAGCAGTACTGCAGCACCGCCACTTCGCGTTCGTCGGACGGCGAAAAGGCCACGTGGCCACCTTCGCTTTGCAGCGGGATCCAGCGTCCGCCGGCCGGTACCAGGCCGGACACACCAAGGCCGGTGCCGGCGCCGACCAGGCCGATGGCGCCGTGAGCCCTGGCCTTGCCGCCGCCGACCTGGCGCAGCTCGGCCGGCGCCAGTCCTGGCAGCGCCATCGCCAGCGCAGTGAAGTCGTTTACCACCAGCAGCGTCTCCAGGCCCAGCTCGCGCTGCGCGGCGGCGGTGGAAAACGCCCAGTGGTGGTTGGTCATGCGGATGGCGTCACCGTCAACCGGGTTGGCAATGGCGATCACGGCGTGGCGCGCGCCAGCGCCCGGGCCGGCCAGATAGGCGCGCGCAGCGTCTTCAAAGCGCGGGTAGTCGGCGCAGGCCAGGTTCAGCATGGCGCCGATGCGTCCTGGCGCATATTCGAGTGCGAAACGGGCGTTGGTGCCGCCGATATCAGCCACCAAACGCGGGCCGTCTGGGTAGGAACCGGAGATCATGGAGGTGCTCCTTGGTTAACGCTGGGAGGCGATGAATTCGCGGTACCAGTGCGCGCTTTCTTTCGGGGTGCGCTGCTGGGTCGCGTAATCAACGTGGATGATGCCGAAGCGCTTGGCGTAGCCCGAGTTCCATTCGAAGTTGTCGAGCAAGCTCCAGAGGAAGTAGCCGCGTACCTCGACGCCTTCGTGCATCGACGTTTGAAGCGCTTCCAAATGGCTGCGCACAAAGGCAATGCGCTCGTGGTCAGGGGCGCCCGCCTGGTCCGGATTGGCCATGCCGTTCTCGGTGATGTAGATCGGCGGCAGCGCGTATTCGGCCTTCAGCTTGCGCAGCAGTTCAGTCAGGCCTTGCGGGTAGATCTCCCAGCCCATGTCGGTGAAGCCGTCTTTGCCAGGCGCCGGCACGGGCGGATTGGCGGCGCTGCACCAGGAACGGAAGTAGTAATTACAGCCGAGGAAATCGATCGGCTGGCAGATGATGCCAAAGTCGCTGTCATGCACCACGGGTGCGTCGGCGCCATGGGCGCGCAGCGCCAGCTCCGGATAGCGGCCCTTGAAGATCGGGTCCATGAACCACTGCACCGAACGGGCGTATTCGAGTTCGGCCATGTCGCGGTCGGCCTGCGAATCAGTGGCCGGGTCGGCGGTCCACTGATTGAGGACGATCCCCAGCTGGGCCGTCGTTTTGGCCGCGCGCATGGCCGTCATGGCCAGGCCGTGCGAGAGCAGCAGATGGTGCGAGACCTGGATCGCCTGCTTGGCATTGGCCACGCCGGGCGCGAACTGGGCGTTGCCGTAGCCCAGATTGGCGGTGCACCATGGTTCATTGTGGGTGGCGATCGCCGCGACCCGGTTGCCGAAGCGGCGTGCGACTTCGCCGGCATAGTCGGCAAAGCGGTGGGCCGTATCGCGATTGAGCCAGCCGCCGTCGTCCTGCAAGCCTTGCGGCAGGTCCCAGTGATACAGCGTGACGTGGGCCTTGATGCCTTTGGCTTCCAGTTCGCTCAGCAGGCGGTCGTAGAAATCGAAGCCGGCTTCGTTCCAGGCGCCCTTGCCGGTCGGCTGCACGCGCGACCAGGCGATGGAGAAGCGGTAAGCGTCCACCCCGAGGGAGGCGATCAGGCCAACGTCCTCGCGGTAGCGGTGATAGTGGTCGCAAGCGACGGTGCCGTCGCTGGCGTCCTTGATATTGCCAGGCTTGCTGCAGAAGGTGTCCCAGATCGAGGGGCCCTTGCCATCGGTCGCCGATGCGCCTTCAATCTGAAACGCGCTGGTGGCGACGCCCCACGTAAAGTCCGCAGGGAAGTGAGTCGATTGTGTCATGTGGGGCTCTGCAAAGAAAGGGAAAAGCGGGACAGGCGCGCTGGCGCCTGCCCCGGTACCGGCTTAGAAGTCGAAGCCGGTGTTCACACCGATAGTACGCGGTGGTTTGTATTGCGACAACCATGGACCGAAGCCGTTGAAGGCCGAGGTCTTGACCTTCTCGTCGCTGGCGTTACGAACGTAGGCGTCGGCGTACCAGCCGCGTGCGGACTGATAGCGCAGGCCCAGATCGGCGGTGCCGTAGGCTTTCTGACGGTCTTCTTCACCCAGATTGAATACCGACAGTTCTGCTTCGGTCTCGTAGTGCGCGGTGATGCGCGGCGTCAGGGTGCCGTCTGCCAGGTGGAAGGTGTGCTGGTACTGAACCGTGGTCGAGAACTTCGGCGCGTGCGGCAGCTTGTGGCCGGTGACGTCGAGGCAGGTCGCGATGCTGGTATCAACGGTGCATGCTGGCAGCGAGTAGTCGTTGGAGCCGGCGATCAGGTAACCGAGCTTGGTCTTGAGGAAGGCCAGTGTGACCGATACACGGTCGTCCGGGGTAATGCGGGCGGCGATTTCGGATTCGAAGCCATACACCTTGGCGCCATCGGCGTTTTCAATGGCCAGGCCGCGGCTGCCGTCCGGGAAGCTGACCGGCGAATTGAACTGGAAGTCCTTGAAGTTCGAGTAGAACAAGGCATTGTTGACCTTGACCTTACCGCCCAGGAAGGAATGTTTGGAGCCGAGTTCGTAGTTGGTCAGGGTCTCAGGCGCATACGGCAGGCCGCGATCCTGTACACCGCCAGATTTGTAGCCGGTGGCGACGCTGGCGTAGGCCATGGTGTCCTTGCTGAACTCGTAGTTGGCACGAATCAGACCGGTGACCTTGCTGCCATTGAAGACACCATCGTTACCTGGTACGTCAGCTTCGAAACCCTGGCCAGGCACACGTGGATCCATCGATGGATTGAGTGGCAGTTGCGGTACGCCCGGGGTGTTGCGCCAGGTGTAGGCACGGCCGCCCACGTTCTCGCGCCGGTCCTTGGTGTAGCGTACGCCGCCGGTCAGGTGGAAGGCATCGCTGATGTTCCAGGTCGCCTGGCCGAAGGCCGCTTTCGATTCCACGGTTTCTTCAGGCTGGATGAAGGAACCCTGCCAGCCCACGGTACCATCCTGGGTGCCGTTGAAGATCGGGATGTCGAAGCGGATGTCGTTCTTTTCGGCCGCGTAGTAGGCGCCGAGCTGCCAGTCGACAGTCTTCGAACCCAGTGACTGCAGTTCGACCTCGTGGCTATGGCTGTTGTAGTGCGAGTCTGTGGTGGTGTGCTCCTGCCACTTGGCGCCCGAGCGGATGCTGGTCGGCACGCGCGCGCCGCCATCCTGGTCGAAACGCATCGAGCCCTGGTATTTCGAGAAGCCGGCGATGTAATGC
>DASWMN010000336.1:0-3178 GCA_036399735.1 Telluria sp.
CGTTTCTGACGGCGGCGCTGGCGGTGGGCTGCGTGTTTTCGCTGTTCGAGCCGGAACACCTGGCCGGCTTGTCGCCGCTGGCAACCTACACCATCGGCTTCTTCGGTTTCTGGGTGTTGAGCGCGCTCGGTTGCCTGCTGACCTGCTATCTGCTGGTGGTGCCCGAAGGCGAGCACCCGCGCTTCTGAGGCGTCTGCCTCAGGCCATGGGCGAACACTGTTCGGTGCCGGCCGCCAGGGCCTTGATCATGACCGGATCGAGCAGGGTGACTTCGCGCTTGTCGACCTTGAGCCAGCCCTGCTTTTTGAAGCGGGACAGCAGGCGGCTGATGCTCTCGATGGTCAACCCCAGATAATTGCCGATGTCTTCGCGCGACATGCGCAGCTGGAAGCTGGCGGGCGAATAGCCGCGCGCCGCGTAGCGCGCTGACAAATTGACCAGAAACACCGCGAAACGCTGCTCGGCGCGCATATTCCCCAGCAGGAGCATGACGTTCTGCTCACGCGTGATTTCCTGGCTCATGATGCGGTGGAAGTGGCGCAGCAGCGTCGGCACGTGGCCGAACAGTTCTTCCAGCCGCGCGAACGGAATCTCGCACACTTCGCTGTCTTCCAGCGCGACCGCATCGCAGTGATGGCGGTCGCCGCTGATGGCATCCATGCCCAGCAGCTCGCCGGCCATCTGGAAGCCCGTAATCTGCTGCTCGCCGCCGGCGTTGACCTGGTAGGTCTTGAAGTGGCCAAAGCGGATCGCATACAGATTGCGGAATGGCTCGTCCATTTGATACAGGCGCTCGTCGCGGGCCAGGCGGCGGCGGCGGCCGATGATCTGGTCGAGGCGCGAGATGTCATTGTCATCCAGGCCCATTGGCAGGCACAGCTGGTGCATGCTGCAGTTGGCGCAACTGGCTTTGAGGGCACCAACGCTGAGTACCGGAATGCTGGGGATGGGATCGTTCATCCCGCCATGATACTCCACGGCACCTTACGTGCGTCGCGTAAATCGCACATCCTCCGTAGAAACGTCGCCGACAGTCTTCGGTTTCTTCGGTTTCTTTGGCTTCTTGATAATTTCCCCTGCAGTATTGGTAACAGGGACGCGATGTTCCGGTGAAAATCCGGTTTCCTCGATGCGCTCGAGTGTCTGTTTTGTCAGGATCTCGATGGCGGCCAGCAAGCCCACTTCATCGGCGCACACAAGCGACACCGCTTCGCCCGTATTGCCGGCACGGCCAGTGCGGCCGGTGCGGTGAATATAGTCCTCGGCCACGATCGGCAAATCGAAGTTGACCACCACCGGCAGATCGTCGATGTCGAGCCCGCGCGCGGCCACGTCGGTGGCCACCAGGATGCGGCACTGGCCGGCCTTGAAGCCCTCCAGCGCGCGCAGGCGGGCCGGCTGCGGCTTGTCGCCGTGGATCGAATCGGCGGCCACACCGTGATCGGCCAGGGTATCGACCAGCTGCTCGACCCCGCGCCGGGTCTTGACGAACACCAGCACCTGGCTCCAGCGCTTTTTGTTCAGCAGCTGCAGGAACAGTTCAGGCTTGCGCTTTTTATCGACCGGAACCACCCACTGGCGGATCTTCTGCACCGTCGTGTTGCGCGGACTGACTTCAATGCTGAGCGGATCGCTCAGCAGCTTGCCGGCCATGGCGCGGATGGCGTCGGAGAAGGTGGCCGAGAACAGCAAGGTCTGGCGCTGTTTGGGCAAGGCGGCGAAAACGGCATCGAGTTCGCGTGAAAAGCCCAGATCGAGCATACGGTCCGCTTCGTCCAGCACCAGGGTCTGGAGCTGGTTGAACTTGACCGCGTTCTGGCGGTGCAGGTCGAGCAGCCGGCCTGGCGTGGCGACCAGCAGGTCGAGGCCTTTACGCAGCTTCATCATCTGCGGATTGATGCTGACCCCGCCGTAGGCCACGGCAGTGCGCAGCGGCAGGCCGGCGCCGTAGGTCTTGAAGCTTTCGTGCACCTGTTCGGCCAGTTCGCGGGTTGGCACCAGCACCAGCACGCGCACCTCATTGCTGGCCACTTGCGGCCCTTCCATGGTCAGGCGCTGCAGCAGCGGCAGGGCGAAGCCGGCGGTCTTGCCGGTCCCGGTCTGGGCAGCGGCCATCACGTCGCGTTTGGCCAGCACGGCCGGAATGGCCTGGGCCTGAACCGGCGTCGGCGACGGATAGCCGATGGATTCGAGCGTGCGAACGAGCGGGTCAATCAGACCGAGGGAAGCGAACGACATAGGGAAGCGGCCTGGCGGCAATACGTGTTGAAGCCGACAGTTTACCCTGTCCCGGGCGTTGCGGGGCGAAACCGGCGGGCTTTAGCGCACTGCGGCAGCGGCGACCGTGGGCTTCACAGGTTCGTGCTTGTCCTGACAGCCAGCCAGCAGCAAACCGGCGCAGGCAAGCAGGGCGGCCAAAGGCCGAAGGATAGGTTTCATCGCGTCCTCCCCTGAAAGAAAACCATCATAGCCAAAACGCCAACGCCGCGGCGCAAGCCACAGCGCAGCGCTCTTTCCTCAGAACCAGGGTCAGACCACTTTTGCCGGGTACCAAAAGTGGTCTGATCCCGATTTTATTTGGTGGGTGGGCGATTTTTTGTGGTTTCGTCGGCGTTTGGGCGGTTCTGTCGGATAATGCCGAGGCTTGAGTGGGGCCCTTGCTATGCTTTTTTCAAGCCCACTGTCCTGGAACCTTCATCATGATTACAAGTTTCTTCTTTATTTTTCGCCTGACCCTGGCCTGGTTCCTGGCCTACCTGCTCAGTGCAATCCTGTTTCACGAGACCTTCCTGCGCCATGCCGATGACGATACCGGCGGCTTCTTCGTGCTGGCCGGGGCGCTGGTGTGCGCGTTTGTCGTCGTCACCGCCTTCTCGCATCTGCGCCGCGTGCGACTGATCACCGGCCAGATCGATGCGGGCGCGCTGTCGAACCGCCAGCGGCGCCAGATCGAAATCCCGTTCGAAGCCGGTGTCGCCTTTGACATGGTGGAGGCGGCCATCCGCGAACTGCCCGGCATCGAGGAGGTTGACAGCGCCCGCGACAGCCTCCAGGTGCGGGCCAAGATCAAGCGCTTCGATCCGTATCGGGGCCAGGCCACGCCCTGGCGCTTTGCCGAGTACTTTCGCACCCGCCGCAACCAGATTCTGATGACGGTCACGCCCAACGGCGACGCCGG
>DASWMN010000337.1:0-14187 GCA_036399735.1 Telluria sp.
ATCAGGAACACGAACAGGAAGAACTCCACGAACGTCGCTACGAAGCCAGGTACCGCCCCAAAGCGCGCGGCACGGCGATGGAACTTGGCCGCCATGTGATCCGCCTTGATTTCGATACTGTCATAGAAGGTCGGCACCACCAGCAAGGTCAGCAGGGTTGAGGTAATGGTGCCGCCGATGATGGCGATCGCCAGCGGACGATAGAACTCACCGCCCTCACCGAGCCCGATTGCAACTGGCAACATACCGGCGATCAGCGCGAAAGTCGTCATCAGAATCGGACGCAAACGCATGCGGCCCGCATCCATCAGTGCCTTCTCGCGGCCGAAGCCTTCCTCTTCCAGGCGGCGGGCAGCGTCCAGCAGCAGAATCGCGTTCTTCGCCACCAGCCCCATCAGCATGATGATGCCGATCATGCTCATCAGGTTCAGGGTCTGGCCGGTTAGCTTCAGCGCCAGCACCACGCCAATCAGTGACAGCGGCAGCGAAATCATGACCGGAATCGGCGCCGTGACGGAACCGAACTGTATCACCAGAATCAGATACATCAAGCCCACGCCGGAGAACAGCGCAATAATCATCGAGGTGAACAATTCCTTCTGGTCCTGCCCGGCGCCGCCCAGCTCGAGGCCGTAACCCGGCGGGAAGGCAAAGGACTGGGCCAGCTTCATCGCATCGGCCGTCACTTCGCCGCTCGAGCGGCCCTGTGCGTTGGCCGATACCGCGATCGAGCGCTTGCCGTTCTTGTGCGAAATGCCGGACGGGCCTTTGCCCATCGAAATGGTGGCGATCTGGTCGAGCGGCACCATTTCGGTACTGCCGGCCACGGCGATCGGCAGACGCTCGATATTGGCGGCGTCAACCCGGTCGTCCGGATGCAGGCGTACTGCCACGTCGCGCGATTCACCGGTCGGGTCGACCCAGTCGCCCACTTCCACGCCGGCAAACGCCACGCGCAGGGCCTGCGCCGCGTCGTTGACGGAAATGCCCATCGAGTTGGCCAGGCCGCGGTTCATTTCAATCTGCAGCTCGTTTTTCGGATCCTGCTCCGACAGGCCGACGTCCACCGCGCCTGGCACTTCGCGCAACTTGTCCATGTAGGCGTTGGCAATTTCAAGCAACTTGCGCGAGTCAGGTCCCGTAAATTCAATCTGGATCGGCTTGCGGGCGCCCTGGTTCAAGTCGTCGAGCACCACGAACTCGGCGCCCACCAGGGTCTTGATCTTGTCGCGCATATCGACCGCGATTTCCTTGGCGCTGCGTGTGCGCGTCTGGCGCTTGCCGATGTCGATCCGCACGCGGCCGCCGCTGGCGTCGATGCGGCTGCTGGTTTCCTTGACCTCTGGAATGGTGCGTGCCAGCTCAGCCGCCGCTTCCATTTTTAGACGTGCATATTCGATACTCGACGAAGCCGGGGTGCGCACGGTGATCACGATAAAGCCGGAGTCGGTCTTGGGCAGGAAGTCCGAGCCGCCAAAGACCCCCTGGAACACGACGGCGCCAACAAAGGTCGCCAGTGCCAGCAATCCCATCACAAAGCGGTGATGCAAAGCCCAGGCAATTACATTGCCATAGCGGTCAGCCTGGTGGTCGAACCAGATGTTGAAGCGCTCGAGCAAACGCGACAGGCCTTTTTTCGGCGCATGGTGGTGACCAGGCGGGTCGCCCCAGAAGGCCGACAGCATCGGATCGAGTGTGAACGAAATGACCAGGCTGACCAGCACCGAGCAGGTCACGGTCAGCGCAAATGGACGGAACCATTCGCCCGAAATACCAGGCATGAAGGCCACGGGAATGAACACGGCAATGATGGAGAAGGTGGTCGAAGCGACCGCCAGGCCGATTTCGGCCGTGCCCTCCAGGGCGGCAGTACGGCGGTCGGACCCGCGTTCCATGTGGCGCACGATGTTTTCCCGCACCACGATCGCATCATCGATCAGCACGCCGATCGCCAGCGACAGGCCGAGCAGGGTCATGAAGTTGAGCGTGAAGCCGCACAGCCAGACCGCGATGAAGGCGGCAATCACGGAGGTTGGCAGCGAGAGCGCGGTAATGAGCGTCGAACGCCAGGAATTAAGGAAGGCGTACACCACGAAAATGGTCAGCAAGGCGCCAAACACCAGCGACTCGATCACATTGTTCAGGCTGCGCTGGGCGCGGTCGCCGCCATCGTCGATGATTTCGAGCTTGGTGCCGCTGGTGAGCAGCTCCTTCTCGATGATCTTGACCTCTTCCTTGACCTTGTTGGCCACCGTCACGGTACTGGCATCTTTCGAACGGCCCACGGAAATACCGACGTTCGGCTTGCCGCTGCGGATCGACAGACTATTAATATCAGCGAATCCATCCTGGATTTCAGCGACCTGGGCCAGGCGGACGATTTCCTCACCGCGGCGCTTGACCACGATTTGCTGGAATTCCTCGGGCGACTCGATGCGGCCAACCAGGCGGATACTTTTCTCGTCCAGGTTGCCGCGTACCTTGCCGACCGGCGCATTGGTATTCTGATTGCGCAGGGCCAGCACGACTTCGCCGACCGACACATTGTATTCACGCAGCTTGGCCGCGCGCAGCAGCACCGACAGTTCGCGCTTGAGCGAGCCGCCCACGCTGACAATCGAGACGCCGTCGATGGCGCGGAAACGGTCGGCGATCACATCCTCGGCCAGACGCGAGATTTCCGCGTGGCTCTGGGTGTTGGACGACAAGGCCAGCGAAATCACCGGCTCGGACGCCGGATCGGCACGCTGCAAAATCGGCTCGCGCATCTCGGTCGGCAGCTTGTAGCGCACCGCCGCGATGGCATTGCGGATTTCATCGGAGGCTTCGATCAGGTTTTTGCTGAACGCAAATTCAATGAAGAAGCTCGCGCTGCCCTCGTTCGCGCCGGCTTCGATCTTGTTCACGCCCGGAATGCTCTGGAAGGATTTTTCGATGCGGTTGACCACTTCGCGTTCCACCGTGTCGGGCGAGGCGCCCGGATACGGAATACTGACGATGATGAATGGCATTTCGACGTCCGGGTTCGGATTGACCCGCAGCTTGGACAGGGCCAGCAGGCCCATGCACATCATGGCCAGGATCAGGACAATGGTCGCGATCGGCCGTTTGATACTGAAATCGGATAAGAACATGGTTTATTTCCCCTGGGCGGCGGAAGTCGAGGCGCTGGCGACCTTGGAGGCGGACAAAGTAATCTTCTGGCCATCCTTGAGGGCGGAACTCGGGTTACGCAGCACCACGTCGCCAGCGCTCAGGCCGCTGCGCACTTCGTAGCTGCCGGTGCGGGTATCGCGCTGACCGACCACCAGTTCCGCCTTGTTCAATGCATTGCCTTTCAGGCGCCAGGTGTAGGCTTTGTCGCCCGATTTGACCAGCGCGCCTTCCGGCAGCATCAGGGCGGCAGTGCTTTCCGCCTCGATATGGCCTTCGCCATACAGACCGGACACGCGCGGCTGCTGCGAATTCGGTGCGAACGCGACCAGCACTTCGACCTGGCGCGTGATTTCATTGGCGGCCGGATCAACGCGCTTGACCACGCCACGGAATTCCTGGCCGGCATAGCCGTTGATGCGGAAGCCCACTGGCTGCCCGACCTTGACGGCGGCAATCTTGTCGGCCGAAACCCGGCCTTCGAAACGCATGCTGCGCGGATCGATCACCTTGACCAGTTCCTTGCCCATGGTCGCGGTGTCGCCGGCCGACACCTTGCGCTCGCTGACGATGCCGTCAAACGGGGCGCGCACGATGGTGCGCGACAATTGCTGGCGTGCCAGCGCGGCGCGCGAGCGGGCGGCGGCCACTTCGCTGGCGGCGCTGTTGCGCCGCACTTCGGCGTCATCCATGGCCTGGACGCTGGTCATGCCGGAGGCGCGCAGGGTCTTCATGCGTTCGACCTGGCGTTCGGCCTGGTCCAGCGCCTGGGACGCCGAGCGGGCCGACGCTTCGGCCGAGCTTAGGTTGTCACGGATGGCAGTTTCATCAAGCTTGACCAGCACGTCGCCCTGCTTGACGGCTTCGCCATTTTCTTTCAGGACCTGGAGCACGACCGCGGCCACTTCGGCGCGCAGATCGGCCTTGCGCTCGGGCTGGATCGAGCCGGTGACCACCGGGCCGGAAGCCAGCGCATTCGATTGCACAGTGAGCGTGTCTTCCGGAGAGATGCTGAGCTGGACCGCCGCCTTATCCTTGCCCTCGTCCTTTTTGACATCTTTTTGACAGGCGACGAGCGCCGAGCCGATGGCCAGGGCGAGCAGTGTTTTGCGCAGCATGTGAAATTCTCCGGAAATATAGATTGAAAACTACTAGCGTCCCAGTATCTCCCGCACCGAGCGCAAGCGTCAATGCGGGAAAGGCGGAATGCATTTTTGGGCGACTGAACTGCGTTTGAGCGCGATGAACTGCATTCAAGGAATTGAATGCAGGCAAGTTCACAAGCTTAAAACTGGCTGTAAATATGGAACAGCAGGAAGCCCATGCCGATCCCCGTACATACGCCGCCGGTGATTTCCACCAGGGTGTGGCCCATCCGCTCACGCAGGGTGGTATGCCCGTCGGCACTGCCGGCGATGCGGTTGATGGCGGCGGCCTGACGGCCCACGTGCTGGCGCAGACTGTTGGCGTCGATCATCACGATGAAGGCCAGCGCGACGGCCACGCCGAAAGCGCCGCTGCCCATGCCTTCGCGCAGGGCGATCAGAGTGGCCATGCTGGTCACTACGCTGCTGTGATTGCTCGGAAAACCGCCATTGCCGACCAGATTGAAGGCCCAGCGCCGCTGACGTGCACTGTTAATCAGAAACTTGATCGGCCCGACCACCATCCAGGTCAGAACCGGGGTGATGAGATACGTAATTTCCATGTAATTCCTTGATGAGCGTGAATGTGCCTGCGCACCTGACGATGCTTGTGTGCAACGTAGAATTATCGCAGACCCGCCCTTGGGGCGCTACCATTGCCTGTTGCGCCACGGTCGAGAATAAGGTTTTTCCACACGAGAATTGAGCTTGAAGAAGGTAAAAAAGGTGCATACTATGTTCACAATTGCTAAACAGTAAGGATAGTTGTGGCACCCAGCACCCCTCCCCGCACCTGCATTCTGGTGGTCGACGATTCGGCGTTCGAGCAGCGCATGCTGGCCGAACTGCTGGGCGAATACGACCACGCGGTCCTGTCCGCCTATAACGGACAGCAGGGCTACGAACTGGCAGCCAGCGCCCAGCCGGATCTGATCCTGCTCGACGTGCGCATGCCCCACGTGGACGGGTTTGCCACCTGCCGCCTGCTCAAGGCCAATCCGGACACGGCCGCCATTCCCGTGATCTTCGTCAGCGGCGCCGACGCGGCCGAAGAAAAAGTGCTGGGCCTGTCGGTGGGCGCCGTCGACTACGTCAGCAAACCATTTTCCGGGGCCGAACTGGCCGCCCGGATCCAGATCCATCTGCGCCTGGCGCGGCGCGAGGAGCCCGCCGCCGCCGTCGCGTCCGGCAGCGCTGCGAGTGGCGACAGCGTGCTGGTGCTGGCCGCGCGCCAGCTGATCGATACCGATCTGGCGAATGTGCCGACGCTGGACCAGATCGCCGAGCGCATCGGCAGCAACCGGGAAAAACTGTCGCAGGTGTTCCGCGAACAGATGGGTTGTACCGTGTTTGCTTATATCCGCGACCAGCGCATCGCACGTGGCGCCGCCCTGCTGCGCGAGACCGAGATCGAGATTCAGGAAATTGCCCTGCTGGTGGGATTCCTCAACGCCGGCAACTTCGCCACCGCCTTCCGCGAACGCAACGGCATGCCGCCCAGCACCTACCGCAAGATGTACACCACCGGCCCGCGCCACTGACAAGCGCGAGCCGTGTGTTCATCCGCCGGCAAAACCCTTAGAATCATGACAAGGCGGCGCACACGCACGCCCATTCCATTCACTCCAGAAAGGGTCCGGCCATGCGTCATTTCCGCTTGTCGATTGCAGTCACGATCGTCCTCCTGTTTCTGGCCGGCTGGTGGGGCTACCAGCATGGTGGCAGCACGGCCATGCTGTCGGCGCTGTGGGTCGCCACCGTACTGGGCGTGCTGGAAGTGTCGCTCTCGTTCGACAACGCGGTGGTCAATGCCTCGGTGCTGCGGCACTGGGACCATTTCTGGCGCACCCTGTTCCTGACCGTCGGGATTCTGGTGGCCGTGTTCGGCATGCGCCTGGTGTTTCCGCTGGTGATCGTGGCTGTGGCCACCGGCATGGGCATGATCGACGTCTGGCACATGGCGCTCGACAACCCGGCCGAGTACTCGCGCCACCTGACCGAGCATCATGCCGAAGTCGCTACCTTTGGCGGCGCCTTCCTGCTGCTGGTTTTCCTCAACTTCCTGTTTGATGAAGAAAAAGAGCTGCACTGGCTGGGCTGGATCGAGGAAAAAGTGGGCAAGTTCGGCAGCGAAGGCCTGGCCGTGCTGCTGGCACTGGGCGCTTCCTTCGCCGCCACCTCGCTGGTGCCGGAAGCGCGCAAGCTGGCCGTCCTGGCCTCGGGCGTGCTGGGCGTGGCGGTGTACGTCGGGGTCGACTGGCTGAGCGGCCTGCTGGAGGAAGAGGAAGCCGATCCCACCATCGGCAAGATGATTTCGCGCGGCAGCATCGGCGGCTTCCTGTATCTGGAAGTGCTCGATGCCTCCTTCAGCTTTGACGGCGTGATCGGCGCCTTCGCCATCACCAACGATGTGGTGATCATCATGCTGGGGCTGGCCATCGGCGCCATGTTCGTGCGCTCGCTGACCGTGTTCCTGGTCGAAAAAGGCACGCTGCAGGAATTCGTTTATCTGGAACACGGCGCCCATTATGCGATCGGCATTTTGGCGCTGATCATGTTCGCCAGCGTGCACTACGAGATTGCCGAGTGGTTCACCGGGCTGTCGGGGGTGGCCTTCATCCTGGTGTCGCTGTGGTCCTCGCACCGCTACAAGCAAGAGCAGGAAGGCGCAGCGGCGCCCGAGGCTTGATAAATTCGCCATAGCTGGCACAATGGGCGCGCCCTCAACCCACCTTGACACTAAAGATGCCCATCACCAAACGCACGTCTGTCGTCCTGCTCGCCGTCCTGCTGCTGCCGGCCCTGCTGTTCGCCATCTATACCTGGTTCACGCTGAGCTGGTCGTACTCGGAGGGCGAGCGTGCCGGCTACCTGCAGAAATTCTCGAAAAAAGGCTGGATCTGCAAGACCTGGGAAGGCGAGATCCTGCTCTCGAGCATGCCCGGCGCCATCCCCGAGCGTTTCGAATTCTCGGTCCGCGACGACGAAATCGCGCGCCAGCTGACCGCCGCCACCGGCAAACGGGTGGTGCTCAGCTACGCCCAGCATAAAGGCGTGCCGACCAGCTGCTTCGGCGAAACCGAGCACTTCATCAGCAAAGTCGCCGTCAGCCCGAACTAAGCCCCACCCTGCCCCGAATAAACATTTTTTAATCGGGGTCAGACCTCAATTCCGCAATGTTTTCTAATTGAGGTCTGACCCCGTAGTTTCTGAATGGGGGTAGGAGTTTTTTGGGGTCTAGAGTTTGTCCAGGGCTTGCTTGACGTAGGGGGCGGCGCTGCTGGTCGGGGCCAGGGCCAGGAAGGTTTCGTAGGCCGCTTTGGCTTTGACCGGTTCGCCCGCCAAGGCCTGGGCGTCGCCCAGGTTGCGGTAGGCCACCGCGCGCGAGGGGTCCATCTTGACGGTGTTGTCGAACCAGCGCGCCGCTTCCTTGTAGCGCGCCTGCTTGAAGAACACGAAGCCCAGGTTGTTGGCCGCCAGCGCGAAGTCCGGGCGCAGCTTGAGCGCTTCGGTAAATTCGGCTTCGGCTTCGGCGTACTGCTTTTCCTTGAACAGCTGCAGTCCACGGTCATTGGCGCGCTGGGCCAGCTGGCGCATCGACGAGGGCACCGCCTGCGGCGTGACCACGCTTTGCTCCTTGCCCTGCAAGTCCTTGATCGTCACCGGCGCGGCCGCGACCGGGGCCGCCTTTTCGTCACTCTTGAGCGGTTCCGGCCGCACCGCGTCCAGCTTCACGTTCAGGGCAATCGCGTCGTTCGACAATTGCGCGCTCTGCACACTGAGAAATTCGGTTTCCGCCGGCAGTTCGAACACGAAGTCGCCCCCTTCCGAGCCCGGCAGGCTGCCAAAGGCCGGAGTCTGGTTCGATACCCCCGCCACGGCCGGCGCCACGTAGGCGGCCAGTTCGGTGGCGGTGATCAGGCCGTCCCCATTCAGGTCGCCCTTGCCGGCCAGGCCCTGCAGCAGCGTCCAGGTGAAGATCGAGTGGCCGTTCGGGCCGCCGTCGGACACCAGCTGGTCGGCGCCGCCCGCGGTGAGCATCTGGCGCCCTACCCGCTTGGCGTTGTCGCGCAGGTAGGCGCTCTGGCCGCCGCCGCGCGTCAGTCCCAGGCCGCTGTAGCAGGCATCCATCACGAACAGCACATGCTTGGCATTCAGGCTTTCGGCGATGTTCTGGATTTCAGTCATCGGGATCGCGTCGGTGGCGAACTGCTCGGGATCCGAATCGAAGGGGACGATGTAGCCCAGGTCGCGCCCGGAACTCAAGTGGCGGGTGGCGCCGTGGCCGGCGAAGAAGACGAAGATGCGGTCGTTCTTTTGCACGCCGTGCGCGAGCTGCTCGTGGAAGGCGGCCAGGATGCCGCTCCGGGTAGCTGCCGCGTTTTCCAGGGTGACCACGCGTTCGGGCGCGAAGCCGAATTTTTCGATCAGGCTGGCGCGCACACCCTTGGCATCGCGCACCGCGTGCTGCAGCTTGGGCCACTTGGGATAGTCGTCCACCCCGATCACGATGGCCCAGGAGTTGGCGTAGCCGGTGCTGGGCAAGACCTTGGCCGCCGGTTCGGCGCCAGCCTTGCCGACCTTGAAGGTGGTGCCGTCCCAGCCGGCGAACTGGTAGCCATCGGCGATCAGGCGGTCCAGAATGGCCGGCAGCGCCTTGACCGCGCGCGCGTGGATATCGTGGAACAGGATGATGCCGCGCCCTTCCTTGTCGACCGAGCGCAGGACCCGGTCGGCGATCGACGACGGCACCGGATCGGCCCAGTCGAGCGAGTCGATATTCCACATCACCGAACGCAGGTGGGCGCTGGCCAGCGCGTCCAGGCCTTCGCGGTTGCGCGCGCCATACGGGAAGCGGAACAGCGGCGAACGGTCGGCGTCGACCGCCTTGAGCAGGAGGTCGGTGTTGTTGATTTCGGCGCGCAGCTTGTCGCCGCTCTGGCGCGACAGCTGGGCATGCGAGTAGCTGTGGTTGGCCAGCACGTGGCCGGCCGCGCGCAGCTTGCGGCTGATGCCGGCACCGCTGCCCAGGGTGGCCTTGCCGTCGGCACTCACGGTGCCCAGGTTCATGCCGACGTTGAAGAACACGGCCGGCACGCCGTACTGCTTGAGGATGGCGGCGATTTCTTCGCTGTAGCGCTTGTGCGGGCCGTCGTCAAAGGTGAGCACCACCGTTTTCGGTGGCAGCGCGGCGCCGAAGATCTCGCCCTGCTCGGGCTTGGCCGGTGCCGGCGCGGCTGCTTCGGGCGTGTCTTCGGTATCGGGTTCGGCCTGGCCCGGATAGGCCAGCACCACGCCATATTCCTTGAGGATGGCGTCGCGCGTGTAGATCTTTTTCAGGTGCGCCAGGTAGGCGTCCCAGCGTTCGCGTTTGAGTTCGATGCCGCGCTGTTCGTAGCGGCCGAAGATCTGGCGGATCTCCTTGTCGTAATTGCGCTCGATTTCAGTGAGCGCATCGAGGTCTTCGCTGATGCGCTTGTGGACCTTGATGGCCGGCAGCGAGGAGTCGCGCGCGACGCTGGCCAGCAAGCCTTGCAGCAGTTCGCGAAAGGCCAGCCGGTCGGCGTCGTACAAGCCACTGTCGGACTCGATGAAGTCAAGCAGGCCGTTGATGGTGTCGAAGCGGCTGGCCTGGTTCGAGCCGATCAGCGCTGCCAGCGTGCTCTCGAGCGCGGCGCTGCGCGCCTGGCTGTCATGGAACAGGGCCTGGCCGATGCGCGTGGTTTGCTCGCGGTGGGTGGGCGGCAGCGCGCTGTCGGCGTCGAGCAGCACGATGATCTTGCGGTAGTTGGCCAGCAGCTCGCGGATCGCCACGTCCAGCGCGGCACTGCTGGAGGCCGGGGTGGCGGCCACCGGCCGCGGCGGCGGCGTCGATGCCGGTGCTGTGGTGCGGCCAAAAAACAACATGCCGAGCCCAAGCGCGCCGGCGGCAGCCAGCGCGGCGCCTATCTGTACGGGGGAAAACTTCACGGGTAACAACCTGACATTACGGTAAGAGGTCTGAATTGTATTGCAACATTTGCTGAAGCGAAAGGAGTATGCGGGCCGGGTGGCGTCATTTCGCAAGCGGCTGTCACGAATACGCAATACCAGTATGGCAGAGTTGGCTAAGCTCATGCCAAAACCATAACAACCTGGAGACTTTCACCGATGGACCGCCGCCGCTTCCTCCGCAGTTCCCTGTATTTCACGGTCGTTTCGGCCAGCGCTTCCCTGGCTGCCTGCGGCGGTTCGGACGAGGCCCCGCCGCCGCCGGAAGATGCCTTCGCCTTCCCGTCCGGTGTGGCCAGCGGCGATCCGAAGGACAGCAGCGTGGTGTTCTGGACCCGCTGCCTGAGCAACAAGGGCGTTGAAAACGTGCCGCTCAAGCTCGAAGTGTCGACCAGCAACAGCTTCGAGACCCTGACCGCCAGCGTGGCCTTGAGCGCCACCCGCGAGTACGACTACACGGTGCGGGCCAAGGTGACCGGCCTGAGCGCGGCCACCAAATACTTCTACCGTTTCGTGGCGGGCCAGGACAAAACCCCGGTGGGCGAAACCAGAACCGCGCCCGCGCCCACCAGCACCCCGGCCCAGCTGCGCTTTGCCTGGCTGACTTGCCAGGACTGGAGCGTGAACCACTGGGCGGCGATGGACCTGATCGCGGCCGAAGAACTGGACTTCCTGGTGCACCTGGGCGACTACATTTATGAAAGCGTGGGCGCCAGCTTCCAGGGCGGCGTGGCCGAGCCGGCCCACACCCGCCTGACCCTGCCCAATGGCAGTGCGCGCGGCAGCGGCGTGGTGGCCACCAGCCTGGAAGACTACCGCAGCCTGTACCGCAGCTATCGCGGTGACCCGCGCCTGCGCGAACTGCACCGCAAATTCCCGATGGTGGCGATCTGGGACGACCATGAATTTTCCGACGATTGCTGGCAGGACCACCAGACCTACGACAACGCCAACCAGCAGGAAACGGTGCGCCGGCGCAGCGCCACCCAGGCCTGGGCCGAGAACATGCCGATCGACTTTGGCGACCTCTCGTTCGACCTGGCCAAACAGACCTACGACAATATCCGCATCTACCGCGACTTCCGCTTCGGCACCCTGATGCATCTGGTGATGACCGACCAGCGCCTGTACCGCGACGACCACATGGTGGGCGAAGCGGAGCTGGCGCGCCTGCTGACGCACGATCCGGTGGCCGGCGACGACAAGATCGGCGCGCGCTATTTCGTGCCGCTGCCGCTGCTGACCCAGTTCGAAGGCCTGGACCGGGTTCTGCTGGGGCGCACCCCGAGCATGCTCGGCACCACCCAGACCCAGTGGTGGAAGGACACGCTCAAGGGTTCCCAGGCCAGCTGGAAGGTGTGGGGCAACGAGGTGACGCTGAACCGCATGTGGATCGACCTGCGCGCCAGCGCGCCGGCGCCGTACAACAACCAGTACGTGGTCAATGCCGATGCCTGGGACGGGTATCCGTCCCACCGCGCCGAGTTGATGGGCTTTTTGAAGACCAACGCGATCAGGAACGTGGTGGCGATCACCGGCGACCTGCACGCCTTCCAGTGCGGCGTGATCCGCGACAATCCCGATCCGGCGCTGGGCACGCCGGTGGCGGTCGACTTTGTAGCGGCCGGCATTTCGAGCGACTCCTTCTACCAGTACCTGAAGGATGGGGCCGGGGCCACCCCGCTGGCGCCGCTGGTGGCCACGCCCGCCACGTTTGATGCCGTCATGCGCGGGAATAATCCGGACCTGCTGTATGCCGATCACGACGCGCAGGGCTTTGCCGTGGCCACCGTGACGGCGGCTTCGTTCAGCGTGGTGTTCCACAAGGTCAAGCGTCTGAATGGAGACGGGAGCAAGCCGGCCAGTCCGCTGCTAAAGCGCACCAGGATCACGCTGGCGCTGGGCTCGACCATGCCGCTGGTGGAGGACAACGTGTAAGGGCTTGGCGGCGCCGACTTACTGGTACTTGGCCAGGATCGTCGCCACCGTCCCTTCGCGCTGCATCATGCCGATCGCGCGGTCCACTTCAGCCAGGGTGACCCGCCCCTTGGGCGACACCGCGCACTGGCCCATGTAGTTCTTGACGGTCAAAGGCGGATGCAGCGCCACCTTCAGGGTGCCGGTTTTCAGGCGCCATTCCAGAAAGCTTTTCCCGGTCAGGGCGTACTGCACGCGCCCTGCCGCCAGCTTGCGCAGATTGGCGTCGGCGGTGGAACCATCGGCGCGCACGAAACGCGCGCCCAGCAGCGCTTCCATTTCGGGGTGGGCGTAACCGAGCACGGTGCCGACCGGTTTCCCCGCCACATCGGCGATGCTGCGCGGACGCGGCGCGCTGCGCGCGCTGACCAGCACTTCGGCGATCGGGATGAACGGCTGGCTCCAGTGCAGGCGCCCGTCCAGCCACTCGGGGACGTAGCTGCACAGGACGTCGGCACTGCCCTCTTCCAGGGCGCGCACGATGCGCTTGCGCGGCAGCGACACGAAGCGCGCGCTGCGCTGCATGTGCCGCGCCAGCGCCAGTCCGATGTCACGGTGGATGCCGTCGACCAGGCGATAGCGCTCGAAACGCGCCATCGGCATGTCGGTGGCGGTATCGACCAGCACCACCAGCTCGGCCGCTTGGGCGGCCGGCAGCAGACCGATCGAACAGAGGAAGAAGAGGCGGCGCATGACGCCATAGTACATGGGCCGGCCGGGTTTATGCTTTCAGCGCAATACTGGAAGGCTGGGTCAGGCGACCGATCACCTGGTGCGCCAGGCTGGCCGAGGTAGCGCGCTGGGCGGCGCCAGCAGCGCTTTCCGCATGCTCCACGGCGATGGCGGCACGGGTCGCCATCAGGGTGCGGTTGTCGGCGTCGATGCGCTGCGCTTCCAGTTCCAGCAGCTGCTGCCTGGCGTTGGCCATTTCGCGCGTGGCCAGGGCGGCCTTGCGCTGCAGCTCGGCCTGGGCCTGGGCGGCTTCCAGCAGCTGGCGCTGGGCTTCGCGTTTGTCGAGCGCGGCCTGGGCAGCCAGGTCCTGCACGGCGTGCAGCTGGCGCGCCATTTCGGCTTGCTTCTGTTCGGCGTCGGCGCGCATGCGGGCCGCCTGGGCCGCGCCCTGTTCGGACGCCAGGCGGGCCGCGGCCGCTTCGTTGGCACGCTGTTCGTGGGCCGCCTTGTCGCGCTGCGCGGCCAGGGTCTGTTCCAGCAGCGCCAGCGAGGCGCGTTCGGCTTCGGCCACCTCGCGTTCGGTCGCCATGGTCTGTTCGATGACGTCCAGCTTGCGCTTTTCGTTGTGCGCGCGCTCGGCCTGGATCCGGCCCAGGTCGGCGGCAATGCGCAGCTGGGCGATGCGGGCGTCGGCGGCAGCGGCTTTTTCGCGCGCTTCCAGTTCGGCCTGTTCGACCAGGGCGCGTGCCGCTTCGATCTCGGCGCGGGCCGCCTCGGCGGCGCGCCGTTCGGCGTCGGCCTGCTGGCGCAGCAGCGCGGCCTGGGTTTTCTCGCTCTCGGCGCGCTCGGCGGCGGCGGCCGCCAGTTCGCGTTCGGCTTGCAGCTTGTCTTCCAGGCGTGCCAGGGCGGCTTGTTCGGCGCTGGCGTGGGCTTGTTCGGCTTCGGCCAGCAACCTGGCCTGTTCCGCCTTGTCCAGCGCCAGGGCCGCGCTGCGGCGCTGCAGTTCCACCTGTTCGGCGATCTGCGCCACGCGCGCCTGTTCGGCGGCGTTCTCGCTCGCGGCGGCCGCGGCGGCAGCGGCCGCCAGCTGGGCGCGCTCTTCGGCCAGCTGGCGCGCGCGCTGCTGTTCCTGCGCTTCCAGCGCGGCGGCGGCAGTGGCGGCCTGGTCGGCCAGCTTGCGTTCCTGGGCTTTCTGGGTGGCGATGGCTTGGGCGTCGATCTTGGCCTGCACCACGCTGCCGGCATCTTC
>DASWMN010000338.1:0-2329 GCA_036399735.1 Telluria sp.
TGATCGCGTTCGCGTCACTTGGCTTGAGCTTGAACAGCCAGGCCGAGTAGGCATCGCTGTTGATCGAATCCGGCGCATCCGACACTGCGGTGTTGACGGCGACGACTTCGCCCGACACCGGTGCGTAAATATCGGACGCGGCTTTCACCGATTCGACCACGGCGGCGTCGTCGCCGGCGGTGTACGACTTGCCCACTTTCGGCAGTTCGACGAACACGATGTCGCCCAGTGCATCCTGTGCGTACTCGGTGATGCCGACGGTGACGGTGCCGTCAGCTTCGGCGCGTACCCATTCGTGGGACTCGGTGTATTTCAGATCGGCAGGGATGTTCATTGTGTTCGCTCCAGTGAGTTTGAATTGTTTGAAGAGGTCAGGCAACCAGGATTTTACCGTTACGCACGAAAGGCAGCTTGATCACGGTGGCGGCCAGGCGCTTGTCGCGAATTTCCACCTGCACGGTGTCGCCCACGGCGACGTCCATCGGCACGCGTGCCAGCGCAATGGCCTGCTGCATGGTCGGGCTGAAGGTGCCACTGGTGATTTCGCCTTCGCTGCCAGAGGTGGCGATGACTTTCTGGTGCGCGCGCAGGATGCCGCCTTTTTCGCGCAGAATCAGGCCCACGTACTGGGCGTTCTGGCCCTGCTGCTGCAGTGCGGCCTTGCCGATGAAATCGCGCTCGCTGACCAGGTCGACCGTCCATGCCAGACCGGCGTCGAGCGGGTTGACCGTGTCGTCCATGTCCTGGCCGTACAGATTCATGCCCGCTTCCAGGCGCAGCGTGTCGCGCGCGCCCAGGCCGGCCGGCTTGACGCCGGCGGCCAGCAGGGCATTCCACAGCGCCTCGGCCTGGCTGGCAGGGAAGGCCAGTTCAAAGCCGTCTTCGCCGGTATAGCCGGTGCGCGCCACCATCACTTCGCCGAACGCGGTGTCCTTGACGATCACGGCGTTGAACGGTTTGAGCGGCTCGGACGCTTGTTTGGTGGTCGGCAGCACTTCCCACGCCTTGGCGCGGGCGTTCGGGCCCTGCACGGCGATCAGCGCCATTGGCTCGTTGCCATCGCGGCGCTGGGTGATTTTCACGCCGCTGCCAGTGGCCGCGTTGTGCGCTTCGATCCAGGCCACGTCGCCTTCGGCGGTGCCGGCGTTGACGACCAGGCGGAACCAGTTCTCGTTGAAGAAGTAGACGATCAGGTCGTCGATCACGAAGCCTTGCGCATTGAGCATGCACGAGTACAGGGCCTTGCCGGCCACCTGCAGCTTGTCGACGTTATTGGCCAGCAGGCCGCGCAGGAAGGCGCGCACATTGGCGCCTTCCAGGTCGACCACGCACATGTGCGAGACGTCGAACATGCCGACATCGGTACGCACCGCGTGGTGTTCTTCGATCTGCGAACCGTAATTGACAGGCATGTCCCAGCCGCCGAAATCGACCATCTTGGCGCCGGCGGCGCGGTGTGCGGAATTGAGCGGGGTCGCTTTAAGCGTCATGGAATCCTCGAGGCAGGTGTAAAGGGGTCGCCGAACAGGCATTGACGGCCCCATGGCCGCCAACGGGTGTTCTTGCCCCTCTGTCCTTGATACCTGAGAGATAGCGGTGTGTGTGCCGCCTGCCCCTTCGGTGTGCCGCTTGCGTGGTGCCGCGGCCGCTCTCCAGAGTTTGACCGGCTGCGCAGTGCGCCGCCGACCCCTGACCGGTCCTTTTGCCTGAGAGTTTTTGGGTGATGCCCCTTCGGCGGCAGTGCGTGTCTGCCCTCTCCCGATCAAGAGGGCAAAGGATATGCCAGCAAGCCCCATATGTCAACCTCGCACCCTGTGGCGGGGGTGCGCACCGCTGAACGGCGGGCAAGGGCCGCGCGGGGCGCTATTTGTTAAAATAATGCATCCACTTCACGAGGATCTGCGATGAGCGACGACCTGGAAAAAGCAGCAAACGAAGCCTGGTTCACCCTCTCCGGTGACGTCAACAGCGACATGGTGCACCGCGTATTCGAAGCGGTATCGGCCATGAGCGAGTCGGGCATCGAGACCGCCCATGTGCTGATCCAATCGAACGGCGGGTACGTCAGCGACGGCCTGTGCATGTATAACTTCCTGTCCAACGCGCCGATCGAGTTCGTCATGTACAACGGCGGCGCGGTAGCGTCGATCGCGGTGATCCTGTTCCTGTCGGGCAGCCGGCGCTATGCCAGCGAGACTGCGCGCTTCATGGTGCATAAATCGCACGCGACCGCGTCGCCCGGGGCCCGGCCGGACGCCCTCAACATCATCGTCGAAGGGTTGCGCGCGGACGACGCACGCACCGAATCGATCCTGCGCAAGCATATCGA
>DASWMN010000339.1:0-3124 GCA_036399735.1 Telluria sp.
GCAGAATTGAGGTCTGACCCCGATTGTGCAACTTCTTACATTCAGGGGCGCTTGAGCATGCCTTCGGCGGCGTACAGGGCGAGGGCGCTCCAGATCAGGGCGAAGCCGGCCAGGCGGGCGCTGGTGAAGGCTTCGTGGAACAGGAAGATCCCCAGGCTGAGCTGGATGGTGGGGCCGATATATTGCAGCAGTCCCAGCACGGATAACGGAATCTTGCGCGCGCCCGAGGCGAACAGCAGCAGCGGAATCGCGGTGATCGGCCCGGCTGCCATCAGCAGCCAGCGCGTGCTGTCCGAGCTTGTCGTGATGAAGCTGTTTTGGCCGTGCATGGTCAGCCAGACGATGTAGGCCAGGGCGAACGGGAACAGGATCATGGTTTCGAAGGACAAGCCTTCGAGCGCACCCAGTGCTGCCGTTTTGCGCATCAGGCCGTAACCGCCGAAGGAGGCGGCCAGGATCAGCGCGATCCAGGGCATGTGCCCGGCCTGCCAGGTCAGCCACAGCACGCCCAGGCCGGCCAGGCCGATCGCGGCCCATTGTCCGGTACGCAGTCGTTCCTTGAGCACCAGATAGCCCAGCATGACGTTGACCAGCGGATTGATGAAATAGCCAAGGCTAGCTTCGATCACGTGGCCGCTATTCACAGCCCAGATGTACAGCAGCCAGTTGCCCGACAGTAGCAGCGAGCTGAGCGCGAAGCTGAGCATCACCCGCGGCTGACCGCGCAGCGCCGCCAGCCATTTCCACTGCCCCCGCAGCGTCAGTATCGTGGCCAGAAACAGCAGCGACCACAACACGCGGTGCACCATGATTTCCATCGGCGGAACGTCGCTCAGGGCGTGGAAATACAGTGGAAACAAGCCCCAGCAGAGAAAAGCCAGGGCGGCGGACAAGATACCGGTGCGCATGAATGGTCAGTCAAAAAATTCGGTGGATTAACATTATGGCGGGTTTATGCAGCGCTTGCTTGGCCTGCCCGGGAACGACCCGAAGCGGTTTGGCACGCGCTGTGCGGCGCCACTGCGCGCTGGTGGTACAGTGCAGTGTCATTTCCGGCTGCCGCAGAAACGGAACACCGTGCGAATCGTTCTTGCTTTTTCCGCAAACCGGGACTATTGTGCGATGCAACAAAACCAAAATAAGGTGCAATCTTGACCTCGGAACACAAGAAAAGCAGTCTCGCGGCGATGACCCTGTCCGCCATCGGTATCGTCTACGGCGATATCGGTACCAGCCCTCTCTACACCCTCAAGGCAATTTTCGATCCGGACCACGGTCTGACCCTCACTACCAGCAATCTGCTGGGCGTTATCTCGCTGATCTTCTGGGCACTCACGCTGATCGTGTCGCTCAAATACGTCACCCTGGTGCTGCGCGCGGACAACCGCGGCGAGGGCGGCATCATGGCGCTGATGGCGCTGGTACTGAACGCTGTCACGCGCCATTCGCGCTGGCATCTGCCGCTGATGATCGTCGGCGTTTTTGGCGCCACCATGTTTTACGGCGACAGCGTGATCACCCCCGCCATCTCCGTGCTGGGCGCGATCGAAGGTCTGGAAGTGGCGGCCCCCGGCATGAGCCGGTTTGTGGTGCCGATCACGTTCGCGGTGCTGATCGGCCTGTACATGCTCCAGCGTCACGGCACCGCCGGTATCGGCCGCTGGTTCGGGCCGGTGATGGTGCTCTGGTTCAGTACGCTGGCTGTGCTGGGCGTGGTGCACATCATGAAAGCACCGCAAATCCTGGCGGCACTCAATCCCCTGTGCGCGCTTGAATTCATGCTCGCGAATAAATTCATTGCCTTCGTCGCCCTGGGCGCCGTGGTGCTGGCCATCACCGGCGCCGAAGCCTTGTATGCCGACATGGGCCACTTCGGCAAAAAGCCGATCCGCGCCGCCTGGTTCATGGTGTGCTTCCCCGCGCTGGCGCTCAATTATCTGGGCCAGGGCGCGCTGCTGATCGTCAATCCCGACGCTGCAGCGAATCCCTTCTTCAACCAGGTGTCCGGCTGGCTGATTTATCCGCTGGTCTTGCTCTCGACCATGGCGGCCGTGATCGCGTCGCAGGCAACCATTTCGGGCACCTTCTCGATGACCAAGCAGGCCATCGCGCTGGGCCTGTTGCCGCGCATGCGCGTGCTGCATACCTCGGAAAGCGAGATCGGCCAGATTTACATCCCGGCGGTCAACTGGCTGCAACTGAGCATCGTGCTGCTTGCCGTTCTGATCTTCCAGTCGTCCGATAACCTCGCTGGCGCTTACGGGATCGCGGTCACCGCGACCATGCTGTGCACCACCGTGCTGACCTTCTTTGTCACGCGCTACCGCTGGCATCTGCCGCTGGCGCTGTGCTTCGGTGCGACCGGTTTCTTCCTGATCATGGACATCATGCTGCTGTCCTCCACCACGCTGAAACTGTTCCACGGCGGCTGGTTCCCGCTGCTGCTGGGCGCCGTGCTGTTCACCGGGATGATGACCTGGAAAGAGGGACGCCATCTGGTGTTCCAGAACCTGCAGAAGCACGCGATTCCGCTCGAAGATTTCCTTGCTTCCCTGTTTGTGGCGCCGCCCACCCGTGTTTACGGCACCGCCATTTTCCTGCGCGGCGAGAGCGATGGCGTGCCGCATGCCTTGCTGCACAATCTGTCGCACAACAAGGTGCTGCACGAGCGCGTGGTATTCCTGACTGTACATATGGTCGAGGAACCGTGGGTACCCGTGGCCGACCAGGCAAGGGTGGTCGAGCTGGGCCACAATTGTTTCCAGGTCAACGTGTATTACGGCTTCAAGGATGAGCCGGACATTCCGCGCGTGCTGGCCCAGTGCGCCGAGCATGGCTTGCCGTTCGAGATGATGGAAACCTCTTTCTTCATCGCGCGCCAGACCGTGATTTCCACCCCGGGCGCCGGCATGGCGCCGTGGCGCGAGCATCTGTTTGTCGGCATGTCGCGCAACGCGCGCGGCGCCGCCGACTACTACCAGATCCCGACCAACCGCGTCATCGAGCTCGGTACCCAGGTGGAAATTTAAGACATTTGGTGACACTTTTGCGCGTAGCCAGTGGCTGTTGCTGCGGATACACTTCGGAGGCATTGTCAACCTCCGAAAGAATTTATGAAACTCAA
>DASWMN010000340.1:0-19002 GCA_036399735.1 Telluria sp.
ACGAGGCCACGGCCAAGGTGTTCGAGGCCACCGCCGACCAGGAGGTGATGCACGCCTTCGGCCACCTCGACCTGCTGTTCCCCAAGGCCAACATGACGCCGGCCAAGGCGCTGCAGTTCGCCATCGAGGGCGAGACCTACGAGTACACCGAGATGTACCCGGGCTTTCGCAACGCAGCGGTTGCCGAAGGCCGGGACGATGCGGTCAAGGAGATCGACGAGCAGATCATCGAATCGAAGGAACACGCCGCGATGTTCAAGGCCGTGCTCGAGAAAGCCGCCAAGCGCTTTGCGGCCCTGGCCAAGGTGGAAGAGCGCCACGCCGCCCACTACCAGGCCACGCTCGACCAGCTGCCCGCCTGACAATCCGGCGCCTTCCCTTTAACCTTCTTCTCACCTCCACCACCCATCGACATGAAAACATGGCAATGCATCGTCTGCGGCTTCATCTACGACGAAAGCGTCGGCATGCCCTCCGAAGGGATCGCCGCCGGCACCCGCTGGAACGAGATCCCGGCCGACTGGGCCTGCCCCGACTGCGGCGTGGCCAAGTCCGACTTCGACATGGTGGAACTGTAATCATGGCCAGCGCACCGATCGTGATCGTCGGCGCCGGCATGGCTGCCTACGGCGTGGCGCGCGAGCTGCGCAAACGCGACCCTGACACGGCGCTGACCATCATCAGCACCGACGCCGGCGCCGCGTATGCCAAGCCGATGCTGTCGAACGCGATCGCGCTGGGCAAGGCCCCCGCGCAGCTGGTGTCGCACAGCGCGGCGCACATGGCGGCGCAGCTGAACGCCACGATCCTGACGCAGACCACCGTCACGGCCATCGAGCGCGATACGCGCACGCTTGCCACCTCGGGCGGCCCGGTCGGCTACAGCCAGCTGGTACTGGCCTTGGGCGCACGGCCGATCCGCCTGCCAATCGGCGGCGACGCCGCCGGCCAGGTGCTGTCGGTTAACCACCTCGCCGATTATGCCGAGCTGCGCGCCCGGCTCGAGCGGGTCGCCGCTCCGGCGCGGGTGACAATCATCGGCGCCGGCCTGATCGGCTGCGAATTTGCCGACGACCTGCTGGCCGGCGGCCACCACGTGACGCTGGTCGATCCCAACCCGCGGCCACTGGCGGCGCTGGCCGCGCCCAGCCTGTCGCACGGTCTGGCACAGGCCTGGAACGGGCGTTCGCTCGATCTGCGTCTTGGTACCACGGTGGAGCGGGTCGAGCGTGCCAGCGCCGCACTCCAGGTCAGCCTGGCCAGCGGTGTTGTGCTGACAACGGACCTGGTGCTGTCGGCAGTCGGTCTGCGGCCGGCAATCGAACTGGCCCAGGCTGCGCAGCTGGCAACCGGACGCGGCATCGTCGTTGACGATTACGGCAGGACCAGCGACAGCGCCATTTTCGCGCTGGGCGACTGCGCCGAATACAGCACCGCGTCCGGCGCTCGCGTGCTGCCTTACGTGGCGCCCCTGATGGCGGCGGCGCGCGCGATCGGCGCCACGCTGGCCGGCAGCGCGACCGCGATCGCCCTGACCAACGATGCCGTGATCGTCAAGACGCCGAGCTACAAACTGGCACTGTCGCCACCGCCGCCGCAAACCCGTGGCGCGTGGATCGACGAACATGATGGCGAACGCACGATTGCCCGCTTCATTGACGAGCAAGGCGTTCTGCGCGGCTTCGGCCTGTCGGCCCACACGCCGGCACTGCGCCAGAAACTGCTGGGGGAAATGTGAGATGACGCTGCTGCGACTTGCCATCACCGATCTGATCGACAGTACCCGTAGCCTGGTCAGCGGACCCTGAGCAAGGCCGGGGAGCGCCAAGCACCCCACAGCGCCCGATTCGGTACAATCGCGCCATGCTCTCCGAATTCGACCTCATCAAACAATATTTCAACCGTCCCCGTCCCGGCCGCGCCGCGCTCGGCATCGGTGACGACTGCGCGCTGCTGGTACCGACTGCCGGCCGCCAGATCGCGATTTCCTCGGACATGCTGGTCGAAGGCCGGCACTTTTTTGCCGGGGCCGACGCCCGCATGCTGGGCCACAAATGCCTGGCCGTGAACCTGTCCGACCTGGCCGCCATGGGCGCCACACCGGTCGCGTTTACCCTGGCGCTGGCCTTGCCCACCGCCGAGCGCGCCTGGCTGGCGCCGTTTTCCGAAGGCCTGTTCGCGCTGGCCGACCACTACGGCTGCGAACTGATCGGCGGCGACACCACCAAGGGGCCGCTCAATATCTGCATCACCGTATTCGGCGAAACCAAGCCCGGCCACGCGTTGCGGCGCGACGCGGCGCAGGTGGGCGACGACGTCTGGATTTCCGGGACGCTGGGGGACGCGCGCCTGGCCCTGGCGCACTACTGGAATGCGCTGCAACTGAACGAGGAGCAGCTGGCGCTGGCCGCGCCGCGCATGCACATGCCGTCGCCGCGGGTCGCGCTCGGCATGGCGCTGTCGGCCGCCCCCATCGCCCACGCCGCGATTGATATTTCCGATGGCCTGGCCGGCGATATCGGCCACATTCTGGCGGCGTCCGCGGTGGGCGCCACCCTCAACGCCGACGCCCTGCCCGCCGGCCACGCCCTGGCGGGCCAGGAGCGCGCCTTGCAGCGCCGCTTCTGCGGCGCCGGTGGCGACGACTACGAACTGTGTTTCACGGCCCCTGCCAGCGCCCGCGATGGCGTGCTGGGCGCCGCCAGCGCGGCAGGCACCCGGGTGACGCGGGTAGGCCGCATCGATGCCGCCCTCGGCCTGCGCTGGACCGACGCCGGCGGCGCGCCGCTGTCACTGGCGCTGGACGGGTTCGACCACTTCGTCAGCTGAGGGCGCACTCAGCCGCTCGCGCGGATAGCGGCGCTCGTCGCGCGCGCCATTGACCAGCCAGTAGTGGTGAAAGGCGAGCCGGATATTGTCGCGCAGCTGGGTGTCGTCCCAAGGCTTGGTGTAAAAGCGGTAGATCGCGCCGCGGTTGATCGAATCGAGCACCGATTCCACCCCCGTGTAGCCGGACAGGATGATGCGTATCGTCTCCGGATACATCTCCTTGACCTTGCTCAGAAATTCGGTGCCGCTCATGCCCGGCATGCGCTGGTCGCACACGATCACGTGCACCTGGTGCAGCGCCAGCATCTCGAAGCCTTCCTCGGGGGAGAGCGCGGTCAGGATCTTGTAGTTGTCGCGCCTGAACAGCCGGTGCAGCGAGGACAGCACGTTGGCGTCGTCATCGACCAGCAGCAGCGTCTGGCGATTCGATTCACGCGATTCCTCTTCCGAAGGCAGGGCGCGGTTGGCCACCAGCAGTTCGCCCATTTCACGCGGCGGCAGCGGCCGGCTGAAATGGAATCCCTGGATCTCATCGCAGCGATGGCGGCGCAGGTAAGCCATCTGCGCGCGCGACTCCACCCCTTCGGCAATGACCAGCATCTTCATGCTGTGCGCCATGCTGATGATCGCCAGCGCAATGGCGGCATCGTCGGGATTGATGGTGATGTCGCGCACGAAGGCGATGTCGATCTTGAGTTTGTCGATCGGGAAGCGCTTCAGGTAGGCCAGGCTGGAATAGCCGGTGCCGAAATCGTCGATCGCGACCTTGATGCCCAGCGCCTTGATGCTGGTCAGCACGCCGATGGTACGCTCGGCATTGGTCATCAGGGCGCTTTCGGTCAGCTCCAGTTCCAGCAGCGCCGGATCGATATTGTGGCGCGCAATGGCGCTGCGCACGTCCGCCTCCAGGTCACCCTCGACAAACTGGCGGCTCGATACATTGACCGCCACGCGCAGTTCGCCGACACCGTCCGCCATCCACTGGGCAATCTGGCGGCAGGCCTCGTCAATGATCCAGGCGCCCACGCGCACAATCAGGCCGGTCTCCTCCATCACCGGGATGAATTCAGCCGGGAACACCAGCCCGTAGCCGGGCCGGTTCCAGCGCAGCAGCGCTTCGACCCCGCTGACGTGACCGGTGGAGAGCTTGACCTTGGGCTGGTAGTACAGCAGCAGCTCATTGTTCTCGAGCGCGCGGCGCAGGGCCAGTTCGAGATCGAGCCGCGCCAGCACCTGCACGTTCATACCGGCGGTAAAGAAGCGGTAGCCGTCGCGGCCCGCTTCCTTGGCGCGCACCATTGCGGTGTCGGCGTAGCGCACCAGCGTCTCGGGATCGGTGGCATCGTCCGGATACATGGCGATGCCGATGCTGCTGGTCAGACCCACCTGCTGGCCCTGCAGATCGAAGGGCGAGCGCAAGGCTTCGCGTACTTCATTGGCGACGCTCACCGCATCCTGCTGGTTGCGTGTGGTCAGAACCAGGCCGAATTCGTCGCCGCCCAGGCGCCCGACGGTATCGCGGATGCGCACGCATTGCACCAGCCGGTTGCTGAACTGGTGCAGCAGTTCATCGCCCAGCGCGGCGCCCAGCGAATCGTTGACGATCTTGAAGCGGTCGAGCGCGATGAACAGCACCGCGATGCGCCACTGCTTGTCCTGCGCGATTTCAATGGTCTCGCGCAGGGTCTGATAGAACAGCGTGCGGTTGGGCAGGCCGGTCAGGGTGTCGTAGCTGGCCAGGTGCTTGAGGCGCTGCGCCGCCAGCAGCCGCTCGCTGATGTCGCGCGCGACCGCGATCAGGACGCGGGTGCCGCCCAGCGTCTGCACCTGCCAGTAGGTTTCCACCGGCACCAGGGTATCGTCGACGCGGCGCAGCTTTGCCTCGATCAGCTCCGCTTCGCTGTCGTTGTCGGTACGGGCAGCCTGGTGCGCCAGCTCCTCGGGGTCGGCAATGCCCAGCGCCGCCGGCGCGATGGCAAGCAGTTGATCGCGCTCGAAGCCAAGCATGCGGCATGCACCTTCATTCACATCGACCAGCGCCATGCTGCCCATGTCGATCAGGAAGATGGCGTCGGCGGTGGCATCCATGGCGCTGCGAAAGCGCTGCAGCTCGGCGGTGCGCTCGCGTACCGTCTGCTCGAGCAGCACGCCGTAATCGCGCGACTCGCGGTGCATCAGGCGCACTTCCAGCATGTTGCGGATACGGGTCAGCACTTCGATCGGGTCGAAGGGCTTGCCGA
Organism: Telluria sp.; assembly: GCA_036399735.1. Classification (GTDB taxonomy): domain Bacteria; phylum Pseudomonadota; class Gammaproteobacteria; order Burkholderiales; family Burkholderiaceae_D; genus Telluria_A. The sequence goes on from DASWMN010000340.1 coordinate 5,070, forward strand.
CAAAGTCGCGCGCGCCGGCGTCCAGTGCGGCCACTTTCTTGTCCGGCTCGGCGGTGACCACCAGCACCGGCAGGTAGGCGCCGCTTTCCATCGGCTTGAGCGCTTCCATCACGTCGAAGCCGTTCATGCGGGGCATGTGCAGGTCGAGGATGATCAGGTCGTAGCGGTTCTGGGCGTGCCAGGGCGCGACCACGGTCGGATCGGTCGTGCTGCTGACATTGGTGTAACCGGTATTGGTAAGCAGGTATTCGAGCAACTGCACGTTGACCGTCTGATCGTCCACGATCAGGATGCGCGCCGCATGGATGTCGTCCAGGGAGATCATGACTGCCCCGCTTTCGGTTCGTTGCGCTGGGTATCGATCATGGCCAGCGTGGCATCGATGGCCTCATTGAATTCATCGATGTTGATCGGCTTGGTAAGGTAGCGGTAGAAGCCCGCGCTGATCCCCTTTTCGACGTCGCGCGGCATGGCGTTGGCGGTCAGCGCCAGTACCGGTATATGGCTGGTGCGCGGGTCGCGCCGCAGTTCGGCCAGCGCGTCGATCCCGCTCATGCCGGGCAGGTTGATATCCATCAGGATCAGGTCAGGCGCATGCGCCTTGGCCATTTCGATGCCAAGATGGGCGTCGTGCGCGGCCAGCAGGCGCAGGTCGCTGCGAAAGCCCACGATCTCCTGCACCAGGTTCAGATTGGCGGGATTGTCCTCCACATACAGTAAGGTGCGCGCGCTGCCGTGATGCAGCGGCTCGCGCCGGCCCAGCGCCAGAACGGTGCCGGCGTTCAGTGCCGACGGGACCGGCTGCGTCACTTCCAGCTCGATCCAGAACACCGTGCCGACGCCGACGCTGCTGGACACGCCGATGGTGCCGCCCATCAGTTCGACCAGACGGCGCGTGACCACCAGCCCGATGCCGGTGCCCTCCTCGCTGCCGTTTTCCTGGCCCAGGCGGTTGAACGGCTGGAACAGCGCGTCGACCTGGTCGGGACGCAGTCCCTGGCCCGTATCCTGCACCGACAGGCGGACCCGGTCGGGACCCTGCGGCGTGCAGTCGAACACCACCGCCCCCATCTCGCGGTTGTACTTGACCGCGTTGGTCAGCAGATTGAGCAGCACCTGCTTGAGGCGGGTGCGGTCGGCCAGCAGCACGGCCCCGGTGCGGTCGGGGAACAGCATGCGGATCCTGCGCGGGCGGCCCATCGGCTCGACCATGTCGCGGCACTCGGCCAGCATGTCGTCCAGCGCCACCGGCTCCATCGACAGCGCGACGGTGCCCGATTCCACCTTGGCCAGATCGAGGATTTCATTGATCAGGGTGAGCAGGTGGCGACCCGACTTGAGGATGTGGTTGGCGAACTCCTTTTTCTGCTGGATCGAGGTCGGCAGCGAGTCGGACGTCAATATCTGGGCAAAGCCGAGAATCGCATTGAGCGGCGTGCGCAGCTCGTGACTCATGGACGACAGGAAGGCCGACTTGGCCGCGTTGGCGCTTTTGGCCGCTTCCATCGCCAGTTCGAGTTCGTGATTGATCACTTCCAGCTGGCGCGTGCGTTCCTGCACCCGGCCTTCGAGCCGTTCGTTCAGGCGCATCACTTCTTCCTGGGCGCGCGCCCGCTCTTCGGATTCGCGCGCGATGGCCTGGTTCGACTCCTCCAGGGCCCGGGTGCGCGCCTCGATTTCAGTGAGCATGGCGTTGAACGACTGCACCAGCTCACCGGCTTCGTCATTGCTGATGCGCTGCGCGCGCTGCGAATAGTCGCGCGTGCTGACCACCTCGCGCGCGATCTCGGAGATCGAGGTGATCGGCGTGGTCAGGGCGCGGCCGAGCCGGCGTGCCAGCAGCCAGGCGATCAGCAGTGCCAGCGCGATCACGGCCAGCGCCACCAGCGCGTAGTCCAGCGCGCGCGCCACCAGCGCGTACTCGGCGCGCAGATAGACCGTGCCGAGGCGTTCGCCATTTTCCATCACCGGGCGGCTGATCAGCAGGTAGTCGCCGTCGACGCGGATGCTCGGCTCGGACGCGCGCGGCGGCAGCGCCAGCGTTTCGCCTGGCGCGGTATAACTGGCGAACAGCGCGCCCTGGGCATCGTACAGGGCGCCGGCGCGCACGCTCGGGCGGATCCGCAGCAGGGCCAGATTGTCGCTGGCCAGGCGCTTGTCGTCGAAGGTCAGCGCGGCTGCGGTCATGCGCCCCAGCAGTTCGGCCTGGGTCGACATGTCGCTCAGCAGCGCGCGATGGTACGAGCGCAAGTCGTACACAATCAGCGCGCTGACCGAGACCAGCAGCGCGGCCAGGGTCGACAGCAGAACCACCGTGACCAGCTTTTTGCGCATGGAACGGATGCGGATCATGACGCCCCCTGCACGTGGTGCGCCGCGGCCAGCATGCGGGCGCTGATGCGCAGGTGGCTCGCATGGACCTGCGCCAGCACGACGTCAAAGCGCAGCTTGTCCTGCTCGAGCACGAAATTGATCATGCTGACAGGCGCCTGCGCCGGGCCGGCATCGGAGACGGTCAGCAGCGCCAGGCCGTCCGCCGCGCTCAGCAGCGACTGCCTGGCCGCCGGCGCCAGCGAGGCGTCAAGAAACAGGATGTGCAAACCAGCGGGGCCGTCGCCAGGGCGCAGGCGGCGCAGGGCAAGCGGGTGGCCATTCGCACTGCGCCCGGCCAGCATTGTTTCCAGCAGATCGGCCAGCGCTTCGTTGCCGGCCACGCCAATCTGCAAAGGACTGTCAGGACGGGCAAAGCTGGTGTCGGGCCACGCGACGAAGGCGGCAAACTTGTATAAATAGGCGGCCTTGACCTTGCGCTCGAGGGGGACGCCCGCATGGCTGGCGCTCTGGCCCGTTGCCGGCCCAGCGCTCAGGGCGGCGAGCGCGAGCCACGTCAGCCAGGCCGGCCAGCGCAGCGATGTCGGCATCCGGCTCAGTTCTGCCATGAACGCTCCGTGATCATGAGAATGGACGACATATTTTTCAGTTTCAAAAACGTCAGGGCATCTTACCCAAACGCAATTGAAGAATAGCAGGCCGATGAACAGGGATGGCGCACGGCTGGCAAGAGAACCTGATCGACATCAACACACTCTACGCCGCTTTGTGCTGCTTCGCTAAGCTTTTTGCAAACATTGCCATCGGACCAGAGGACATCTTTCGGGGCTGCATGGTAAAGTACAAAAAAGGCTCTGGCCTCCGCGCCAGGCCCTCCCGACCGGACGACGTACAAAGGAGCCTCACGTGACGAACGACATTATCGATCTGGCGACCAGGGTTGGCCGCGCTCTCCAGGACAAGGGTCTGCTGCTGGCCACGGCTGAATCATGCACCGGCGGCGGCGTGGCCCAGGCGATCACCGAAATCGCCGGCTCGACCGGCTGGTTCGACTGCGGCTTCATTGCCTATTCGAACGCCTCCAAGACCGAATTGCTGGACGTGTCGGCGGCGCTGATCGCGCAGCTGGGCACGGTCAGCGAAGAAGTCGCGGCCGCCATGGCCCAGGGCGCGCTGGCCAACAGCAACGCACACGTGGCACTGTCGACCACGGGCATTGCCGGCCCGACTGGCGCGGTCCCGGGCAAACCGGTCGGCACCGTCTGCTTCGGCTGGACCCGTGGCGATGCCACCCACACCGAACGCCTGGTATTTACAGGCGACCGCCAGTCGGTGCGCGAACAAACCGTGGTTCATTCACTGCAGGGTCTGCTGCGCTTTATTGAATAGAACCCGCCTAGCCGCACGACCAGCGCGTCCCCGGGCGCGGCGCCCCCTTGGCAAGGACACATGCCAGGGGAGCGCCGCCCGGGGACGATCTTTTTAGCGATGCGCAAAAAAATGGGCGACAATAGCGCCACGGCATACTTTTCGGGAGCACCTCGATGCACAACACGGTTCACTTCATCCTCCAGGGCAAGGGCGGCATCGGCAAGACGCTGGTCTCGACCATCCTGGCGCAGTGGCTCGCGACCAAGGACGAACAGCCGCTGCGCTGCTATGACACCGACCAGGAAAATGCCACCTTCTCGCGCTACAAGGCGATGGACGTCAAGCACGTGCCGGTGATGACCGACAGCCGCAATATCGACCCGAAACGCTTCGACGCGCTGATGATCGACCTGCTGGAAGAAGACGGCAACTGCGTGATCGACAACGGCGCCAACACCTTCTCGCCGCTGATGGGTTATCTGCTCGAAAACGATTGCTTCGACCTGCTCAAGGAATCGGGCCGCAAGGTCTACATCCACAGCATCGTCGGCGGCGGCGACACCCTGCATGACACCGCCATGGGTTTCGTCTCGACCGCCAAGGCGACCGATGTGCCGCTGGTGCTGTGGGAGAACGAGCACTTCGGGCTGCTGCAATCGGCCACCGGCAAAGTGTTTACCGAATCGCAGACCTATGCCGACCATGCCGCGCGCGTGGTGGGACGAGTGGTCCTGTCGCAGCGTAATGCCGATACCTTCGGCGCTGACATCAAGAAAATGAACATCGCACGCCTGACCGCGAATGAAGTACGCGAGAGCGACAAGTTCAACGTTATGGAAAAGCAGCGCATCAAGGTTGTGTTCCGCGACCTGTTCGAGCAACTCGACAACGTCAGCTGGTAACAGCGATGGACCAGCAAAAACTGCGCACCCTGGTATTCGAGAAGACCGGCGTCAGGATCGATATCGACGACCCGGTGTTCGCCCTGGTCGCGCTCAATGAGGCGGTACTGGCCGAAGCGGTGGAGCGCCATGTCGCCCTGCTCGACGCGGCCACCGCCGAACTGGCCGAACAAGCGCGGGCGCTGCAGGACAGCGGCGGCGCAGGCCGTTACAGCGCCGGCGCACACGCGCCCGCGCCGGCGCCGGCCCTGCCCCCGGCCGCGGCGCCGCCTGGCGCACCGACTACCCGGGAATGGCGCATGGCCGCCATCGGCGCTGGCGCCGCCGTGCTGGGCGCGCTGCTGGTACTGCTGGGCCAGGCGCTGCTGTTCAAGCCCGCGCCGATACCACCATCGACCGTGATCGCCAAAGAACTGACGCCGGAACAGGCGCAGGCGATCCGCAACGGCGAGAAGCTGGGCAGCATTGTCCAGAAGCTCGACGCGAAAACCCGTAACGCCATCCAGGCAGAAATGCAAAAGCCGTGACCAAGTCTCCCCTTTCCTTGCTGGCCGTGCCCGCCCTCGTGCTGGGCCTGGGCGGCGCCGCACCCGCACTGGCCGTACCCGAACTGCCGATCGAAAAATACACCCTGCCGAACGGCCTGGAAGTGATCCTGGTCGAAGACCACAAGCTGCCGCTGGTGACCGTCAATATCTGGTATCACGTGGGCGCCGCCAACGAAACGCCGGGCCTGACCGGTTTCGCGCACCTGTTCGAGCACATGATGTTCGCCGCCACCAGGCACGCGCCGCGCGGCCTGGTCGACAAGCTGCTCGAAGGCGCCGGTGTGACCGACTCCAACGGCAGCACCGATTTCGACCGTACCAATTACTACGACACCCTGCCCTCGAACCAGCTGGAGCTGGCCTTGTGGGCGCACTCGGACCGCATGGGCTACCTGCTCGACGTGCTGGACCAGAAGGCGCTGTCGAACCAGCAGGACGTGGTGCGCAACGAGCGCCGCGAAAGCGTCGAGAACGAGCCGTACGGCGTGGTGGCCGAAGCGCTGCATCACAATCTGTTCCCGAAAACGCATCCGTATCACGGCAACATCATCGGCTCGCACGCCGACATCCAGGCCGCGCGCCTGTCCGACGTGCGCGCATTTTTCACCCGCTACTACGCGCCCAACAACGCCAGCATGGTGATCGCGGGCGACATCGACAAGCCGGCGGTGCGCAAGCTGGTCGACAAATACTTCGGCAGCTTCAAGCGCGGGGCCGACGTGCCCAAGCCGAACGTGGTCACGCCTGCCATTACGGCCGAGCGGCGCGTGGTGGTGACCGACCGGGTCGACCTGCAGCGCGTGATCATGGGCTGGCTGACCACGCCCGCCTACCAGGAAGACGACGCCGAACTGTCGATCGCGGCGCAGATCCTGGCCGGGGGCAAGGCCAGCCGCCTGTATCAGGCCCTTGTCTACGAGAAGCAGCTGGCGCAGGACGTCAGCGCGGCCCAGCACGGCAGCGCCCTGACCTCCGTGTTTGAAATCGACGTGACAGCGCGCCCCGGCCACACGGCGCGCGAGATCGAAATCGCCATCGACGCCGAACTCGAACGCCTGCGCGCGCGCGGCCCCAGCCTGAAAGAAGTGCAGCGCGCCCAGTACGCGATCGAGACGGCGCTGTTCGCCTCGATGGAAAAGCTGGGCGGCGACGGCCTGGCCGATCTGCTCAACGAATACAATCAGTTCGTGGGCGACCCGAATTATCTGGCGCGCGATCTGGCCCGCTACCGCAAAGTCAGCCCGGCCGATGTGCAGCGCGTCGTCGCCGCCCAGCTGGGCAAGAACGCGCGCGTGGTGGTGCATGGCGTGCCGGGCGCGCCGCAACTGGCGCCGGAAGTGCCGGTCACCAAGCCGGCCGGGCGCCAGAGCCGGCCGACTGGCGTCAATGCCGACGAGCCGTGGCGCCACGCGGTGCCCGCCGCCGGGCCCGCCCCCAAGGTCACCCTGCCGGCGGCGGACAGATTCAAGCTGCCCAACGGTCTGACGGTGCTGCACCATTACAATCCGGCGCTGCCGCTGGTAGCGGCGGAAATCGTGATCAAGGCCGGCGCGAGCGCCAACCCTGCCACCCTGCCCGGCCTGGCCAGCTTTACCGCGGCCATGCTTGACGAAGGCACCGGCACCCGCAGCGCACTGCAGATTGCCGAGGAACTGGCGCAGCTGGGCGCCCACCTGAGCGCCGGCAGCGGCGCCGAGACTTCGCTGATCTCGCTGATGTCGCTCAAATCGAATTTCGGCAAAACGCTGGAAATCGCGGCCGACGTGGTGCGCAATCCGGCCTTCCCCGCGGCGGAGGTAGAACGCCAGCGCGCCAGCCGCCTGGCTGACCTGGGCCAGCAACTGGACGACGCCGCGGCCATCGCGGACGACATGGCAGCCATGGCGGTGTACGGCAGCGGCCACCCGTTCGCCTACGGCGGCCTGGGCACCGAGGCGGCGCTGAAGGCCACCACCGGCGCCGACCTGCGCGCGTTCTGGCAGCAGAACTATGTGCCGAACAATGCCGCCCTGGTGCTGTCCGGCGACCTGACGCGCGCCGAGGCGCAGGCCCTGGCCGAAGCCTGCTTCGGCAGCTGGCAGGCGGGCAGCACGCCCGCCCGCAACGACAAGCCGGCCGTGGCTGGCGGCGCGCGCGTGATTCTGGTGCCGAAGGCCGACGCCAGCCAGACCGCGCTGCAAGTGAGCTTGCTGGGCGCGGCCCGCAACACCCCCGACTACGCCGCGCTGGAAGTGATGAACGCGGCGCTGGGCGGCCTGTTCACCAGCCGCATCAACACCAACCTGCGCGAAGACAAGGGCTACAGCTACGGCGCCTATTCGCAGTTCGACTACCGCCGCACGCCGGGCCCGTTCGAGATCGTCACCAGCGTACGCACCAATGCGACGGGCGCCGCCGTCAGCGAGATCTTCAAGGAAGTGCGGGCCCTGCGCGAGCACCCGCTGCCCGAGCAGGAGCTGCGCAACGCGATCAACGCCCAGGTACTGTCGCTGCCTGGCCACTTCGACACCAATGAAGGCGTGGGCGGCAGCCTGGCCAGCATCTTCGCGTACGATCTGCCACTCGACTATTACAGCACTCTGGCGCAGCAATACCTGGGCGTCACCGCCGAGCAGGTGCAGGCAGTGGCGAACCAATACCTGGTGCCGGAAAAGATGGTGGTGGTGGCGGTCGGCGAGCGCAAGAAGATCGAAGCGCAGCTGAAAAAACTCAAGCTTGGCCCGCTCGACATTCGCACCCCCGATGGCAAGCCGCATTAAACGATACCGAATTCACACAAGCGCGCAATGAAACCTGCACACCACGAGCACGACCACGACCACGATCACAAGCATGAGCATGATCACGACCATCACGGCCATGGCCATCACCACCATCATCACGCCGCGCCGAACGGCAATGAACGCGCGTTCGCGCTGGCGATCGGCCTCAATACCCTGTTCGTGGCCATCGAATTCGGCTATGGCTTCATCGCCAATTCGACCGCGCTGATGGCCGACGCCGGCCACAACCTGTCCGACGTGCTGGGCCTGATGGTGGCCTGGGGCGCGGCCGTGCTGGCGAAAAAAACACCGAGCGGGCGCTATACCTACGGCTTGCGCAGTTCATCCATTCTGGCGGCGCTGCTCAATGCCCTGCTGCTGATGATGGCCTGCGGCGCGATCGGCTGGGAAGCCATTCACCGCATCACCAACCCGGCCCCGGTGGTCGGCATGACGGTGGCGATCGTGGCGACCATCGGGGTGGCGATCAATGGTTTTTCGGCCTGGCTGTTCATGGCCGGCAGCAAGGACGACATCAATATCCGCGGCGCCTACCAGCACATGGCGGCCGATGCCGTCATTTCACTGGGGGTGGTGGTATCGGGTCTGGCCATCATGGGCACCGGCTGGACCTGGCTCGACCCGCTGGCCAGTATCGTGATCGTGCTGTTCATCCTGGGCAGTACCTGGGCGCTGCTGAAGGAATCGCTGCGCATGGTGCTGGCCGCGGTGCCGGACAATGTCGACCCGGGCAAGGTGAGCGCCTTCCTGGAGAGCCAGCCCGGCGTGAGCGCGATCCACGACCTGCATATCTGGGCCATGAGCACCACCGAAAATGCGCTGACCGCGCACCTGGTGATCCCGTCAGGCTATCCCGGTGACGCGGCGATCGACGCCATCGCCGCGCGTCTGAAAGAAGAACACGCGATCCACCACTGCACGCTGCAGGTGGAACAGGGCACCACCGTGCACGGTTGCACCCTGCACGGCGAGGCCCATTCAGCTGCGCATTAAGCCAAATTCGCGTACAACGCCGTCGAGAGGTAGCGTTCCCCGAACGAGGGGATGATGGTGACAATCAGCTTGCCCGCATTCTCTGGCCGTTTTGCGACCTGCACGGCCGCCCACAAGGCGGCGCCGGACGAAATCCCGACCAGCAAGCCTTCCTGGCTGGCCGCCGCGCGCGCGGTGGCGAACGCATCGTCGTTCTTGACGGTGATGACTTCGTCGTAGCTTTGCTGGTTCAGCACGGCCGGCACGAAGCCGGCGCCGATGCCCTGCAGCGGGTGCGGACCCTTGGTCCCTTTCGACAGCATGGGCGACGCTTCCGGTTCCACCGCGATGGCCTGGAAGCCCGGTTTGCGCGACTTGATCACTTCGCTTACGCCGGTAATGGTGCCGCCGGTGCCCACGCCGGCGATCAGGATGTCGACCTGGCCATCGGTATCGCGCCAGATTTCCTCGGCCGTGGTGCGGCGGTGCACATCCGGATTGGCCGGGTTGTTGAACTGCTGCGGCATGAAGTAGTTGGGATTGGCCGCCACCATTTCCTCGGCCGTACGAATCGCGCCCAGCATGCCTTCCGGCCCCGGCGTGAGCACCAGCTCGGCGCCATAGGCGCGCAGCAGAATGCGGCGCTCACTGCTCATGGTTTCCGGCATCACCAGCTTGCAGCGGTAGCCGCGCGCGGCGCACACCATCGCCAATGCGATGCCGGTGTTGCCGCTGGTCGGCTCGACAATGACCGTGTCAGGGCCGATCCTGCCGGCCGCTTCGGCCGCCTCGATCATGGCCAAGCCGATCCGGTCCTTGACGCTGTGGGCCGGATTGTAGAACTCGAGCTTGGCCAGCACTTCGGCGCCGGCGCCCCTGGCCAGACTGCGGATCCGTACCAGCGGCGTATTGCCGATCAGTTCAGTGACATCGTTTGCGATTCTCATGCTCTGACTCCCACGTTGACCATCGTTGTTTTACTTGACGTCGACCAGTTGCACATCGAAGATCAGATCGGCGCCAGGGCCGATCATTGTGCCCGCGCCGCGCGAGCCGTAAGCCAGATGGCTTGGAATGATCAGGGTGCGCTTGCCGCCCACGCGCATGCCGCGGATGCCCTGGTCCCAGCCCTTGATCACGCGGCCGGTGCCCAGCACGAATTCGAGCGGCTCGCCGCGGCTGATGGAAGAATCGAACTGGCGGCCGCGCTGGCGCGGCGCCATCGGCTTGTAGAGCCAGCCCGTGTAATGAACAAAGACCTTGGAACCTGGCAACGCTTCTGCCCCTTTGCCAATCACTGTGTCCGTTTTGACCAGCGGGTCGAGCACCGGTTCGGCTGGCACCACCGGTGTTGGCGCGACCACGGGCGCGGGGGTGACCGGCACCGCATCGGCTGGCGGCGGCGTTGGCGTTGGCGCTGGCGTTGGCGTTGGCGCTGGCGTTGGCGTTGGCGTTGCTGGCGGGACCGGCGTTGGCACGCCTGGCGGCAACGGCGCCACCGGAGAAACCGGCGCGACCGGCGTTTCCTGCGGCTGGGCCGTGGTGCTGGCGGACGCGTTCTGGCCGGCGTTCTGGGCCATGGATGCCCCGGCGGCGCAAATCATCAGGAGAAACAGGGAACGACGCATCATCTTGTCTACTTTCAAATGAGGAAAATCGGATTGCACGGAGCTATCATAGCAAGGCATCCGCAGGCTGCACAGCCTCCGTTCTAACAGCTTGCGCCAGCTTGTTCAATACATGGCCGGCGGCGATCATGCCAAAGGTGGCAGTCACCACCATGCTGGAGCCGAAGCCGGCACAGTTCAGCCCGCTTACCGCGTCGATCTCGCAACTGGCGTCGGTCTCGGGCATGGTCAGGCGTTCCATCGAAAACACGGCGTCGACATGGAACTTGGTCTTGATGCTGCGCGGGAAGCCATACTGGCTGCGCAAGCGCTTGCGCACCATTTTCAGCAAAGGCTCCTGTTCGGTCTTGGCCATGTCGCGCACTTCGATCTGAGTGGCATCGGTCTGGCCGCCCGCGCTGCCGATGGTAATGACCGGCATGTTGTGGTCGCGGCACCAGGCAATCAGGGCCGCCTTCGAACGCACACTGTCGATGGCGTCCACCACGTAGTCGAAGTCTTTGCCGCCCAGCATCTGGTCCAGATTGTCGGGGTCAATAAAATCCTCCACCAGGTGCACCCGGCAGAAGGGGTTGATCTGGGCGATGCGCTCGGCCAGGGCCACGATCTTGGCCTGGCCGATGGTATTGCTCATGGCCTGGATCTGGCGGTTGATGTTCGATTCGGCCACGTTGTCGAGATCGATCAGGGTCAGTTGGCCGATGGCGCTGCGGGCCAGCGCTTCGACCACCCAGGAACCGACGCCGCCGACGCCGATCACACAGATGTGGGCCGCGCGAAAGCGCGCCAGCGCGGGCAGGCCGTACAGGCGTCCGATGCCGCCGAAACGGCGTTCGGCGTCGACCGGATCGCTGTCGGCGGGGAAAATATGGGTGTTGATGGTATTCATCCTCCCATTTTAACGGACGCAGCCGTGTCGCCTGCTCTAAAATAAGGCTTGTAAGCAGTCTGGCAACCTTCGAAAGCAACCATGATGAACGCCCTTCCCGACAGCGCCCCTGGATTTGACCAGCCGATCGCCGTCCTCAAACACTGTCACGACCGCATCCGCAAACAGCTGGCCACGCTCGACAAGCTGCTGGCGCACTTGCCCGCCCACGGCGCCGACGCCCAGGCGCAGCAGGCGGCCGCCGCCGTGATCAAATATTTCGACAAGGCCGCGCATCTGCATCACGCCGATGAGGAACACGACCTGATCCCCATGCTGCAGCTCAGCGCACAAGGCGAGGACGCGGCCTTGCTGGCGCAGCTGGTGCCGCAGATCCTGAGCGAACACCATCAGATGGACGCCATCTGGCAAAACCTGCATGAACAGCTGAAGGGCATTGCCGATGGCGGCGCGGCGACGCTGAACGCGGGCGAGGTGCGGCGCTTTGTCGACATGTACAGCGCCCACATGGAACGTGAGGAAAGTTTCATTGCCCCCATGGCAAAGCGGATCTTCAGCGCGACCCAGATGGCCAGCCTGGGCGAGGCCATGCAGGCTCGGCGTGGCATTGCCGCACCGCTGGCGGCGGGCGACGCGGTGGCGGGCTTGCGCAAGGATTATGGCCAGGCCACTTTGAGCGAACACGAGGTGGCCGCCGATCCGGTCGTGCAATTTACCAACTGGTTCGAACAGGCGCTGAAAGCCGAAGTCAATGAACCAAACGCCATGAGTGTGGCCACGGTCGACGCGCACGGGCGGCCCAGCTCGCGCATTGTGCTGATCAAGCAATTTGATGCGCGCGGCTTCACCTGGTACACCAATTACGACAGCCAGAAGGGGCGCCAGCTGGCAGCCAATCCCTACGCGGCCCTGTTGTTCTTTTGGCCTGAACTTGAACGCCAAATCCGGATCGAAGGAAGAGTTGAACGGACGGCGGACGAAGAAAGCGATAAATATTTCCACAGCCGTCCTTTAAAAAGCCGGCTGGCTGCCATTGCATCGGCGCAAAGCATGCCGATCGAGAGCCGCGCTGCACTTGAACACCATTACGACGTCGTCGCGCAACAAGTTGGCGAGGCGCCGCCGCGTCCCGCCAACTGGGGCGGGTTCCGCCTGGTACCGGAACGGCTGGAATTCTGGCAAGGCCGCCGTTCGCGTTTTCATGACCGCATCGTGTACACGCTGCAGCCGGACGGCAGCTGGGCACGGGAGCGCTTGCAACCCTGACGCAGTCACGCGCCGCCTGGCGGGCGCCGCCTGCGTCTGTTTTTCGCAGGAGGTGATGTGTTCGACCAGATCCGACTCGATGCCTGGAGCACCGGGCTGCGCAGCAAACTGACCTTGCCCTTGCGGGTGGAACTTTGGAATGGCCAGCGTCTCGATTTTTCTTCCGAGACCCCGCGCGTGACCCTGCATATTCCGCACGCGCGTGCGCTGCGCTACCTGCTGGCGCCTTCGCTGTACAACCTGGGCAGCGCCTACGTGGAGGGCGCCATCAATGTCAGCGGGCGCGCGCGCGACATGCTCGACGTGGTGGGCGCGCTGGCAGCGAGCAGCGTGCCGCGCAACGGCCTGCTGCGAACCTGGCGCTCGGCCACGCATACGCGCGCGCTCGATGCCGCTGCCGTACGCTACCACTACGATGTGTCCAACGCGTTCTACCAGGCCTGGCTCGATCCCGCCATGGTGTATTCCTGCGCCTACTTCGAAAACGGCGACGAAACCCTGGCCGATGCCCAGCGCAAGAAAATCGACCATATCCTGCAGAAAATCGGCGTGCGGCCCGGGCATACCCTGCTCGATATCGGCTGCGGCTGGGGCGCGCTGGCGATTCGCGCGGCGCAGCGTTACGGCGCGCGCTGCGTCGGCATCACCCTGTCCGACAACCAGGCGCGGCTGGCACGCGAGCATGTGGCGCGCGCCGGCATGCAGCATCTGGTCGAGATCCGGCTGGAAGATTACCGCGACGTGCGTGGCACGTATGACCGCATCACCAGCGTGGGCATGTTCGAGCATGTGGGCCTGCGCAATCTGCCAGCCTACTTCCGCCGCATGGCCCATTTGCTGCACGACGATGGGGTGGCGCTCAACCATGGCATCACCACCACCGATACCGCCAGCAAGGCGGCGCCCTATGGGGGCGGCGAATTCATACAGCGCTATGTATTTCCACACGGCGAGCTCGGGCATCTGGGCACGGTGCTGCGCGCCATGCAGGAAGGCGGCCTGGAAGCGCGCGACGTGGAAAATTTACGGCGCCACTATGCACGCACCTGCGCCATCTGGACCGACAACTTCGAGGCCAACGCCGAGAAGATCAAGACCCTGGCCGATGCACGCACGTTTCGCATCTGGCATGTGTATCTGGCGGGCTGCACGTATGCCTTCCTGCATGACTGGATCAGCGTGTACCAGGTGGTGTGCAGCAAGGCGGGCAAGGCGCCGGGGGACATTCCATGGTCGCGCAGGT
>DASWMN010000341.1:0-11033 GCA_036399735.1 Telluria sp.
TCCGGGCATGGTGCTGGGCCTGATCCAGGTGGAGTCGGCCTATCGCAAGTACGCGGTCTCGATTGCGGGCGCGCGCGGTTACATGCAGGTGATGCCGTTCTGGACCGGCGTGGTCGGCGACAGCGACCGCAGCAAGCTGTTCCACATGCAGACCAACCTGCGCTACGGATGCGCGATTTTGCGGATGTATATCGACATGGAAGGCGGCAATCTGTATCTGGCGCTGGGTCGCTACAACGGCAGCCGCGGCCAGCCGCAGTATCCGAATGCCGTGCTGGCGGCCTGGAAGAAGTGGGAGTTCAACTAGGCGCGGGCGATTCAGCAGTTGCGCACCGGCCCCAAACACAAAGGCCCTGTTCTTGCGAACAGGGCCTTTTGCGAATTCGGCTTGGACAGCTAAATTTTATTATTTCAGGTGATCCGAAATCAGTTTGGTCATTTCGAACATCGACACCTGCGCTTTGCCGCCGAAGACAGCTTTGAGCTTGTCGTCCGCGTTGATCATGCGACGGTTCGCTGCGTCTTGCAGGTCGAGCTTCTTGATGTAGTCCCAGACTTTCTTGGTCACTTCGGTGCGTGGCAGCGGGGTTGCGCCAACGACTGCGGCCAGGGTCGCGGAAGGAGTCATCGCTTTCATGAAAGCGGCGTTCGGCTTGCGTGGGGCTGCTGCTGGTTTCTTTGCTGCTGCTTTTGGTGCGGCTTTAGCAGGAGCTGCTTTTTTTGCTGCTGGCTTTGCCGCTGGCTTGGCTGCTGCTTTTTTTGCTGGCGCTGCTGCTGGGGTTTTTTTGGCTGTTGCCATCTTCGAGCCTCCTTAACGAACACATGGGAAATTGCGCAATTGATCGCACGGCTTATATTGGTGGGCTTTTACACTCTGCGCAAGTGTTTTTCGAGAATTTAACCCCTTTTTCATAGGGGGAAGCCCTGCGCGTGCCCGGGAAAACGACGTTTTCCCGGTTTTGCCCCATCGCCGTGCATACAGTCGCAGCTTAGCGCATGCCGCCCGGGAGCATGCCCTTCATCCCGCGCATCATCTTCATCATGCCGCCGCCCTTGAGCTTTTTCATCATGGTCTGCATCTGATCGTACTGCGCCAGCATGCGATTGACTTCCTGGACCTGCACGCCGGCGCCGGCCGCGATGCGGCGTTTGCGGGTCGCCTTGATCAGTTCCGGCTTGGCCCGTTCCTGCGGCGTCATCGAATCGATGATGCCGACCATGCGGCGCACCTGCTTGTCGGCCTGGTCCATGTTGGCGCCGCCGGCAGCCTGCTGGAACTGGGCCGGCAGCTTGTCGATCAGGCTGGCCATGCCGCCCATTTTCTTCATCTGGCCCAGCTGCGACTTGAAGTCGTTCATGTCGAAGCGGCCACCGACCTTGATCTTGTTGGCCAGGTCGGCCGCGGCCTTGCTGTCGACACCCTTGCGCGCTTCTTCCACCAGCGCCAGGATGTCGCCCATGCCCAAAATGCGGTTGGCCATGCGCTGGGCGTCGAAGGCTTCCAGCCCATCGAGCTTTTCCGACACGCCGGCAAACTTGATCGGCTTGCCGGTAATGTGACGCACCGACAGCGCCGCACCGCCGCGCGAATCGCCATCGAGCTTGGTCAGCACGATGCCGGTCAGCGGCAGCGCGTCGCTGAAGGCCTTGGCGGTGTTGATCGCATCCTGGCCGAGCATGGCGTCGACCACGAACAGGGTTTCGATCGGGTTGACGGCTTTGTGGACGGCGGAGATCTCCTGCATCATCGCTTCGTCGATACCGAGACGGCCGGCGGTGTCGATGATCAGCACGTCGTGGTAATGCTTCTTGGCCCAGTCGAGCGCGGCCAGCGCGATGTCGACCGGCTTGTCGGTGGCCGTGGACGGGAAAAAGTCGGCGCCGACCTGCTTGGTCACCGATTCGAGCTGGGCGATCGCGGCCGGACGGTACACGTCGGCCGACACGGTCAGCACTTTTTTCTTCTTCTCTTCTTTCAGGTACTTGGCCAGTTTGCCGACGGTGGTGGTTTTACCCACACCTTGCAGACCGGCCATCAGGATGATCGCGGGCGGCTGCTGGGCAAAGCTGAGCTGCGAGGCGTCGGCGCCCAGATCGGCGCCCATCAGGGTGGCCAGTTCGCGCTGCACCACGCCGACCAGAGCCTGGCCAGGGCTGAGCGAGGCGATGACTTCTTCGCCCAGGGCTTTTTCCTTGACGCGGCTGATGAACTCGCGCACGGCCGGCAAGGCGACGTCGGCCTCCAGCAGGGCCAGGCGCACTTCGCGCAGCATCTCGGCGGTATTGGTTTCGGTCAGACGCGCCTCACCGCGCATGGTCTTGACGACCTTGGCAAGGCGTTGGGTTAAGTTATCGAGCATGGCAGACCTGACATATATATAGAGGCAAGCGGCGCAGGGCCGGGGGTGCGCCATTTTACCTTATGTCAGAGCGGGATTCCCGGGCGCTTGGCGGGGCAGGGGGCGCCAGCTGAATTTGGGTAAATGTGAAAGGAAAACAACAAAAATTATGTTTTGTCTATTGTAGCTGCGACAATGGCGCGCGAGCGCACGGTGGCCATCAACCTGCAGTAATCCCGGCAACTTATCGCGCGCGCCTGTCTCTAAGCTGGTTTGACAGGAGCGTGCGATGAGCGACGAAAACAGCAATCCCAAGGCGCCGGGGCAGGGCACGGGCGCGCAGGTGGTGGGCGCGGCCGGCGGCACCGATGCGTCAGCCGCGGCGCAACAGTCCGGCAGCAAGGGCGGGCCCGGCGGTCCTTCCCTGAAAGACCAGGTGGACGCGGCCGGTGTGCCTGGTGCTGCCGGCGCCAGCATGGGCGGCGGCGGCAGCCCCGCAGCCGGTGCGGGCGCCGCTGGCGGCACCGGCCTGGGCAGCGCGGCCGACGGCAGCGGCAGCAGCCAGGCAGCAACGCCCGGCGCGAGCGGCGGCGCTGCGGGCGGCGGCAGCAGCGGCAGCAGCGGCAGCGCGGCCGACAAGCAAGGCGTGCCCGCGTCGGACGCACCGAGCTGAACCGCCCACCCTCTGAACCGACCCGCTTGCCTCTATAATGGTTCAACATCATGTTGAGCAGGAAGCGGGCGGTGTATGGCGGCGAACGAGCAGGCACAGGCGGCAGTCACGGGCACGATCATGGATGTGGCCCACATCGTGATCCTGATGCAGGAGAACCGTTCCTTCGACCATTATTTCGGCACCCTGAAAGGGGTGCGCGGCTTCGGCGACCGCTTCCCGATTCCGCTGCCGGAACAAGACAATGTCTGGTTCCAGCGCGACGGCGCGACCATCGTCAGCCCCTTCCACCTCGACACGCAGCAAGCTTTCGAGCGCTTGCGCGTGGCCAGCACGCCGCACACCTGGCCCGATGCCCAGCTGGCCTGGAACCATGGCATCCTCGACCAGTGGCCCAGCTACAAGCGGGTCCATTCGATGGCTTATTTCACCGAAGCCGATATCCCTTTCCAGTTCGCGCTGGCCAACATGTTCACGGTGTGCGACGCCTACCACGCGTCTTTTCTCGGCGGCACCAACCCGAACCGCGTGTTCACCTGGAGCGGCGGCAATGATCCGCACGCGGCCGCTTTCGGCCCCGTGATCGGCAACAGCTACGACAACCTGGCCTTCGATCCGCAAGGCGGCTACGCCTGGACCACCTACCCCGAGCGTTTGCAGGCGGCCGGCATCCGCTGGCAGGTGTACCAGGACATGGCCGACAATTACGCCGACAATCCGCTGGCCGGCTTTCGCCAGTTCCGCGCCGCCATGGCCGATCCGGTCTCGCCGCTGCGCGCGCGCGGCATGAGCAGCCGTTCGCTGGCCCAGTTGCAACAGGACGTGGAAGCCAACGCCTTGCCGCAGGTGGTGTATATCGTGGCCACGGCCGAGGGCTCCGAGCATCCGGTGCCGTCCAGTCCGGCCCAGGGCGCCGACTATACCGCGCAGGTGCTGGCGGCGCTGACAGCCAATCCGGCGGTGTGGCGCAAGACCGTCCTGTTCCTGGTGTATGACGAGAACGATGGCTTCTTTGATCACGTGCCGCCGCCGGCGCCGCCCTCGGTGCTGGCGTGGCAGGGCGCGCCGGCCCAGCCGCTGTTTGCCGGCGCCAGCACGGTCGACACCGCGGCCGACTATCACGTGCAGCCCACGGCCGAGCCGACCGAGTCGGCCGCGCTGATGCAGCGGCCCTATGGTCTGGGCCCGCGCGTGCCGATGGTGGTGATCTCGCCCTGGAGCCGGGGCGGCTGGGTCAGTTCGGAAGTGTTCGACCATACTTCGCTGATCCGCTTCATGGAGCAGCGCTTCGGCGTGATCGAACCGAACATCACGCCGTGGCGGCGCGCGGTCTGCGGCGACCTGACAAGCGCTTTCGATTTCACGGTGCCCGATGCGACGCCCTTCCTCGACCAATTGCCGGCCACCGGAGCGCGCGCGGCGCAGGCGCGCAATCTGCCGGCCGTGGCGCCAGCCCCGGCCGCGCCTGGCTTGCCGCGCCAGGTGGCAGGCGTGCGCCGTTCGCGCGCCTTGCCGTATCAGCTGCACGTGACCGATCAGGTCGCGGTGGGCGACATGACCCTGACCCTGCATTTCGCCAGCAGCGGCGCGGCCGGCGCCGTGTTCCATGTGTACGACCGGCTGGCGCTTACGCAGATTCCGCGCCGCTATACGGTGGCCGCCGGCACCCAGCTCAGCGGCAGCTGGGCGCTGGCCGCGCAGGGCGGCGCCTATGATCTGTGGCTGCTGGGCCCGGGCGGATTTCACCGCCATTTCGCCGGGCGCGCCGGCGCCGGTATGCCGGCCAGCATCGACGAACCGGAAGTACGGGTGCTGTTCGATGGCACTGACGGCAGCCTCGACGCCGAGCTGTTCAATCCGGGGCTGATGCCGCTCACCTTTGTGATCACCGCCAACGCGTATTTCGACAGCGCGCCGGTGCAGGTGACGGTGGCGCCGTATGCCACCAGCGTCCACATGTGGAACTTGCACCAGTCGGGCCAGTGGTATGACTTCAGCGTGCGCGTGCTGGAGCTGCCGGCCTTTCTGCGCCGCTTTGCCGGGCGCGTGGAAACGGGACGCGACGGTATCAGCGACCCGGCGGTCGGGCGCTGATGCAAAGCTTGCGGAGTTCGTTTGACAGGGCGAAAACGGGATAGTATCTTTCCGTACGGCAACACGACTGCAATTGCGGCATCGCCGCCGGGTTTTTGAATGCATAATTGCATCGGCACTATTATCGACACGAACTTTTCTTGGAGAAGCGCATGACGTCACGCATCACCCTCACTGCAATCGCCCTTGCCACCCTGTGCCTCGCGGGCGGCGCGCAAGCCCAGGAAGTGGTCCGCCTCGGCAACCTCAAATTTGCCCACTATGGCGCCGTTTCGTATATCAAGGAAATCGCGCCCAAGTGCGGCATCAAGGTGGAAGAGAAAGTGTTCGCCAAAGGGCTGGATGTGATGCAGGCGATCATTGCCGGTGAGCTCGACGTCGGCACCACTGCCTCCGAAGCCGCCATTTCCGGGCGCGCCAGCGGAGCCCCGATCGTGGTCGTCGCCGGCTTCGCCAAAGGCGGCGCGCGCCTGGTGGCACGGTCCGACCAGGCCATCAAGACTGTCAAGGATTTGAAGGGCAAGAAAGTGGGTGTGACCCGTGGCGGCATCCAGGAAGTGCTGCTGATGGCCGAGCTGCTCAAGGCCGGCCTGACAGCCGATGCGGCGCCCGGCAAGGATGTGCAGATTTTTTACCTGGCGTTCTCCGACCTGAACCAGGCGCTGCTGGGCAAGAACATCGACGCCATGATGCAGTCGGAACCGCAGTCTTCGCAGGCCATCAACAAGGGTTTCGGGGTCGAGGTGATCAAACCCTACGACACGCCGATCGGCGAGCCGGTGCGCACCATGGTGATGACGGAAAAATTCTACAAGGAGAAGCGACCACTGGCTGAAAAGTTCATGCGCTGCTTCGTGGAAGCGACCAAGACCTTCATCGACAACAAGGCCGTGGCTGAAAAATACGTGCGCGAAGTGGTCTTCAAGGGCCAGATCACCAAGGATGACTTCGACGACGCGATCAGCAATTCGCCGTATTCCTACGATGTCACGCCCGAGCACATCCAGATCACTACCGACCTGATGGTCAAGACCGGGGTAGGACGCATGGCCAAGCCGCCGCTGGCCACCGACTGGGTCAAGACCGATCTTCTCGAGGCCGCCAAGAAAAGCCTGGGCGTCAAGTAAATCAGCGGAGCGCGCATGAACAAGAAACAGTGGCGCCAGGGCGCCATCGGCCTGGTGGTGCCGGCCATTGCCATCGCCGTCTGGCAGGCAGCCTGCGTGTGGGGAAAAATCGATCCGCAGATGCTGCCGTCGCCGCTGGCGGTGGCGCAGAAATGGCTGGCCTACCTGCTGCCGCTGCAGGCGCACACCGAAGGCAGCTGGCTGGCGTGGGCGCTGTCGGGCGAGATGATCCTCGATTCGCTCACCAGCATGTACCGGGTGGTGCTGGGCTTTCTGATCGGGGCCGGGCTGGCGCTGCCGCTCGGCCTGGCGATGGGCGCGAGCGAGCGGGTCTACAACTGGTTCAATCTGTCCATGCAACTGCTGCGCCCGATTCCACCGATCGCCTACATTCCGCTGGCGATGCTGTGGTTCGGGCTGGGCAATCCGCCGGCCCTGTTCCTGATTTCGCTGGGCGCCTTCTTCCCGGTCCTGATCAACACCATCGCCGGTGTGCGCCAGGTGGACGGGATTTACCTGCGCGCGGCGCGCAACCTCGGCGCGGGCGGCATGACCATGTTCCGGCGCGTGATCCTGCCGGCCGCCGTGCCCTACATCCTGTCGGGCGTGCGGATCGGGATCGGCACCGCCTTCATCGTGGTGATCGTGGCAGAAATGCTGGCCGTGAACAATGGCCTCGGTTTCCGCATGCTCGAAGCAAAAGAGTATTTTTGGACGGACAAGATCATGGCCGGCATGATCACCATCGGCATGCTGGGCCTGGCCATCGATACCGGCGTCAGCCGGCTCAACAACTACCTGCTGCGCTGGCACCGCGGCCTGGAGCATTAAATGAGCGCAGCGCACATCGTCATCAAGGATGTCAACAAGGTGTTCCAGACCGAGGGGCGCGAACTGGTCGCGCTGCGTGGCATCGATCTGGAGATCCCGCGCGGCCAGTTCACCTGCCTGCTGGGGCCCTCCGGCTGCGGCAAGTCGACCCTGCTCAACGCGGTGGCCGGCTTCGCCCTGCCCACCAGCGGCAGCATCCATGCCGACGGCAAGCTGGTGACCGGCCCCGGTCCCGAGCGCGGCATGGTGTTTCAGGAGTATGCCCTGTTCCCCTGGATGACGGTCGAGCAGAACATCGCCTTCGGCCTGGAAATCAAGGGCGTCGACAAGGCCGTCATCGCGCAGCGCGTGGGCGAACTGCTGGCGATGCTGTCGCTGTCGGAGTTTCGCCAGCGCTTTCCCAAGGATCTGTCGGGCGGGATGCGCCAGCGGGTCGCCATTGCCCGGGTGCTGGCCCTCGATTCGCCGATCCTGCTGATGGACGAACCGTTCGGCGCACTGGACGCGCTCACGCGTCGCAACCTGCAGGACGAATTGCTGCGCATCTGGGCCGAGGTCAAAAAGACCATCCTGTTTGTCACCCATAGCATCGAGGAGGCGATTTACCTGGCCGACCGCATCATCGTGATGACCTACCGGCCCGGCACCATCAAGCGCGACCTGATGGTCGATCTGCCGCGCCTGCGCGATCCGGCCGCGCCCGAATTCAACGCCCTCAAGCGCGAACTGGGACAACTGGTGATGGAAGAACAGGCGCGCCACCACCAGGCCGAGACCCGCGCCGCGGCCGTCGACTGAGCCACTGCGCGGGAGGACGCCAATAGTGTAAACTCCCTGCATGCAGACCAACCTCTATCTCGCCGCGGCGTTCCTGTACGCCGTCTGTGCTGTTCTGCCGACCCGTCAGGGCGGCCTCATTTCCGGCATCACCGCCGGCGCCTGGCTGCTGCACGCCGGCGCGCTGTGGACCGATGTATTCGGTCCGGGCGTGGTGCGCTTCGGCTTTGCCCAGATGCTGTCGGCCGCGCTGTGGCTGTCGGTGGCCGCCTACTGGCTGGAAAACCGCAACTTCGCGCTGGACGGGCTGCGCCGCCTGGTGATGCCGTGCGCGGCCGCGGTCGCCGTGCTGCCGCTGGTATTTCGTGGCAATCTGACCAATCTGCATGGCATGGCGCCGGCGCTGGGCTGGCACGTGGCCATCTCCATCCTCGCCTACAGCACCCTGACCATTGCCGCCTTCCACGCGGTGCTGATGGCGCTGCAGGAATCGAGTCTGCATGCGCGCGTCGCGCGCGCCCCCTGGCTGGCGGGCGCGCTGGAGCAGCTGCCGGCCCTGCTGACCATGGAAAAGCTGCTGTTCCGCCTGATCTGGATCGGCTTTTTGCTGCTGACCCTGACCGTCCTGTCGGGGATCGTGTTTACGGAGCAGCTGTTCGGCATTGTCCTGAAGTGGGACCATAAAACCATTTTCACGCTCCTGTCCTGGCTCCTGTTTGCGGCCCTGCTGGCGGGCCGGCGCTGGCGCGGCTGGCGCGGCAAGACAGCGCTGCGCTTCACGCTGGCCGGTTTTGCCACCCTGGTGCTGGCCTATGTCGGCAGCCGGTTTGTGCTCGAAGTCGTGTTGCACAGGGGGCTGGCATGATGATGCGCCTGTTGTTCTGGGTCGCCCTCGGCATCCTGGTGGTGTTTGCGATCCGCAGCAAACTGCGCGGCAGCCTGCCGCGTCAGAGCGGCCCCGGCGCGGCGCGCGAGGCGGCGGGCGAGGGCCGCGAAGGCGAACCGATGGCCTGCTGCGCCCATTGCCATGTCTACTTCCCGGCGTCCGAAGCGGTGCGCGCCGATGGCCTCGACTATTGCAGTCCGGGCCACGTGCGGCTGCCGGCCAGGTAGGGGCATGAAACGCTGGAGCGCACTGTCGCGCGAATCGCGCCAGACTTTCTGGCGCTCGTTGCAGGCGATGAACGGGACCCGCGTGGTGATCGCGCTGGTGCTGCTGGTCTACCTGATCTTCGACCGCAAGAACTACGACAGCGGCTATCTGCTGTACGCCGAAACCTGCATCGCCTATTTGATGCTGGCGGTGGTGTTCGCCGTCGTCACCCATTACTTCCGGCGCCGCTTCCTGTTGCAGGTGGCGCTGCAGGTGGCGCTCGACATTGCCGTCATTTCCACCTTGTACCTGACGGCCGGCGGGGCCCGCAGCGGCCTGGTGATCCTGTATCTGTTCCCGCTGGCCGGCGCGGCGGTGCTGGCGCCGCTCACGGTGGCGCTGTTTTCCGCCGCGGTGGTGGCACTGTTCCTGCTGGCCGAAACCATTTACCAGGTGTTGCTGGGCGACCGCAGCGCGCCGCTGACCCAGGCCGGCCTGTATGGCGTGGTGTTTTTCGCCATCGTGGTGGTGTTCAGCCGCCTGGCCTCCAAGCTGATTGGCCAGGAAGAGCTGGCGGCGCGGCGCGGCATCGACCTCAAGATCCAGCAGGCCATCAACCAGATGGTGATGGCCGACGTCGAAGACGGCATTCTCGTGGTCGGCCGCGATGGCAGCGTGTTCGCCGCCAATCCGGCGGCGCTGGCCATGCTCGGTCTGATCAGCGAGGAGCACCTGTTCCGGCTGGCCGACATGGACGCGCTGGAACCGGTGGCCCAGGCCTTCACGTCCTGGCTGCTCACGCGCGGCGAGACCGGTGCGGCGGCGCAGCGCGCCGCCTTCGTCACCGTCAAGCCTTACCACGATCAGGGCACCGACGGTCTGGGCAGCGCCTGGTCCGGGCGGCGCGATGTGGCCGTCCATCTCAAGCTGCGCTTTGCCAGGGTTGATACGCCGGACGAATCGGCCGAGCGCTGCGTGATTTTCCTGCAGGATGTCACCGCCATCGAAAACCAGGCGCAGCAACTGAAGCTCGCTTCCATGGGACGCCTGACCGCCAGCATCGCACATGAAGTACGCAATCCGCTCTCGGCGATCGGCCACGCGACGGCGCTGCTGGCCGAAGACCTGGGTTCGCCCACCCACGTGCGCCTGCTCAAGATCGTCAGCGACAATGTGACGCGCGTGAACCGCATGGTCGAAGACATTCTCCAGCTCTCGCGCAAGGTGCAGCCGAACGGCGATCCGCTCGAGCTCGGCGAATTTTTGCGCGACCTGAAGGCTGAGTTCGACGAAACCCACGGCGTGGACAGTGCGACTATCTGGCTTGGCAACACCGGTGCGCTGCCGGTGCGTTTCGACGGCCTGCATTTGCGTGAAGTGCTGGTCAACCTGCTGACCAATGCCAGCCGCTATGCCAGCGGCAGCCCGGCCAGCATCCGGCTGTACGTGGTGACCGACGCGGCCGGACGGATGGAACTGCACGTGCAGGACGACGGGCCCGGCATCACCCCGGAAGTGCGCTCGCACCTGTTCGAACCGTTTTACACGACCTCCAGCAAGGGGACCGGGCTGGGACTGTACCTGGCGCGCGAACTGTGCCTGAACAACGGCGCCACGCTCGATTATGAATACCGTTTCGACGCCTCGGTGGCCGGCGCTTATAAGGCCAGCGGCCGCTTTGTGATCACCTTTGCCCAGCCGATGGGCGTCGAATTCATGCAACTGGAAGAGAAAGGCGAGCAATGAGTTCCCCCCGAGTCCTGGTGGTCGACGACGAAGCCGACCTGCGCGAGCTGCTGGAAATCACGCTGGTGCGCATGGGTCTGGACGTAGACAGTGCCGAAACGCTGCGCGAGGCGCGCGTTTTCCTGTCCCAGAATGACTATGCGCTGGTGCTGACCGACATGCGCCTGCCCGATGGCCTGGGCCTGGAACTGGTGCGCGAGGTGAGCGCTTCCAACAAGAGCACGCCGATAGCCGTCGTTACCGCCTACGGCAGTGCCGACAACGCGGTGGTCGCGCTCAAGGCCGGCGCTTTCGATTACGTGTCCAAGCCGGTGGTACTGGACGAATTGCGCATCATGGTGCAATCGGCGCTG
>DASWMN010000342.1:0-2173 GCA_036399735.1 Telluria sp.
GCGCGAGGTTTTCGCGGTACATGGGCAGGACCACCAGGTACAGAATCAGCAGGGACAGCACCGTACACAGGGCGACGCCGGCCGCGCCGACGATGGCACGCGAGTTTTTCTCGGGCGCCGGTCCGAAGCGGTTCACACCGGGCTGGCCTGGCGCGCAGAGCAGCCACAGGACGACCAGAAGACCGGCAAAAGGAATGAACTGCAGCAGCGACCACCAGCCGGAGCGGCCCAGGTCATGAAGACGGCGCCGTGCAAATCCCACCCCGATGACCAGCAACAGGACGCCCCACACCACCGGGCTGACCATCTCCAGGCGCACACTGGCGCTCGTCGCGAGAGCGTGCAGGCAGGTCGACAGCAGTAGCGCGGCGGCGATCGCGGCAAAGCTGTATGCCAGGTAGCGCAAGCGGCCGATACGGCCCGCGTGCGTCAGCCAGGTCGGTTTGTAGGTAGGGGCAAGGTTCTGCGGGCCGGACATGTCCGCCGCGGGGGGAAGATAGGGATTGTTCACGGTGTCTGGGCAGTCATGTCCGTCACGCCGGGCATGACGCCGGCGGACCGCCGCCCCACTGCGGGGCGCGCGGTCCGTGCTGCGGATTACTGCTGTGCTTCAGGCAAGGCCGAGGCCGGCTCTTGCGTCTGCATCTGCGCTGCTTGGGCACGGGTGAGGTATTGCTGGTAGGCCGGGATCGCGACGGCGGCCATGATGCCGATCATGGCAACGATGAACACCGGGAAAACCAGCGCGCCGATGATAACGCCGGTGGAATTCTTGTTTGGCGGCAGTCCGAAATCGTTCGAGCTCTCATCGCCAGGACCGAACATCAGCCACAGCGCGACAAAGAAACCAACCACCGGAATGAAGAGCAGCAGTGCGAACCAGCCCGAACGGTTCATGTCGTTGAAACGACGCCGTGTGTAGCCGAACTGAATCACGACCATCGGAATGTACATGAGGACAATGATCGCAATGCCCAGCTTCGGGCTGATGGCGGACGCCACCCCACCGACGATGGCCATTGCAAACAGGGCGGCCAGACCAGCCAGGAAGGTATACGACAGATAACGCAGGCGGCCGATACGACCGCTCAGGGAAATGACTTGCGGCTCGTAAGTAGAAGCACCGTCCGTCATGTTTGACATATCGGCTGCGGGTGCGTTGTATGGATTACTCAAGTTCGGCTCCGGATTGAAATTTTTTAGAGGTTGGACGACCTTGAGGATCATACAAGCATGGTTATATTTTGTGCAGGAAAAAACGTGAATAAGTTGCTGAGAGACCACACGGAATGCCAATCTCATAAAAAACGGCCGCTTTGTAAAGGCGGCCGTTTGTTGGGAGCGACTAAGACTTACTTCATGGTGTAGGACTGCTGCGCGGTATCGATCGCGTAGTTCTTCGCAACGTCCCAGTAGGTGAAGTTGTAGCGCACCAGATCGCCCGCTTTCAGCCCGGTGATGGTGTAGGTATTCACACCGCCATCCTGGCGCATGCGCAAGTTCTGCTGGCCCCCGCCATTGACCGTGTAATGGACGTCAGCCCAGCTGGTCGTGTTGACGCGGAACTGCAGTGACGTCGCGCTTGGCTGCGAGCTGCTGTAGATCGGCGTTGGCGTTGGCGTTGGCGTTGGGGTCGGCGTCGGCGTCGGGGTTGGTGTCGGCGTCGGCGTCGGCGTCGGCACTACCGTGCCGCTATCCCACACAATATCGTCGATCGCGAACTGGAACGGCGCGGTTGGCAGACGGTTGGCATCGCTCGAAATCTGGAACAGGTCCAGCATCGATTGCAGTGCGACCTTGCTTCCTGCCAGTGCGGTCACTGGGATGGTGGCGGTGCCCCATTCGCCATTGCGCACCAGGCCGTAAGCGGTGGTGTTGGCCGGGAAGTTGACCGAGTTCTGGTTGGTGTAGGTATCCTGCACGCCGATGTTAAAGGCGACGTTGGCCGGCATCTTGATCTTGAGCTTGACGTTCCCGTTACGGAAATTGCTCATGTCGTGAATCTGACGCGACTGGATGCTGCCGCCGAACCATTGATTGCTCGAATTGTAGTTCCACGCGATGACGTTGCTGCCCTCAGCAGGCGCGGTGTTGCCAGCGACCACGGTGGCCTGGTTCCAGACGAAGATATCGCTGCTGACGCCGGCGCTTTGCTTATTGTTGACGGCAGTCA
>DASWMN010000343.1:0-15359 GCA_036399735.1 Telluria sp.
GGGTGCGGCAGCGACCTTGATCCCGGCCGGCAATGACAGCTCGACCGTCGGCGGCCAGGTCAAGTTCGGCAGCAGCAGCGGTTACACCGTCAGTACCAGCGTCGCCGGCAGCCTGTTCGCCGCCACCACGCCAAACGCCTCCCAACTGTCGGCCGTGTCGACGATCGACGTCAGCACCACCGAAGGCGCCAACAACGCCCTGGCCGTGGTCGATGCCGCGCTGACCACCATTAATAACAGCCGCGCTTCGCTCGGTGCTTTGCAGAACCGCTTCGCTGCCACCATTAACAACTTGAACACGACCTCGGAAAACCTGTCGGCTGCGCGCAGCCGCATTCAGGACACCGACTTCGCGGCAGAAACGGCGAACCTGACCCGCGGCCAGATCCTGCAACAGGCCGGCACCGCGATGCTGGCCCAGGCCAACCAGCTGCCAAACGGCGTGCTGGCCCTCCTGCGTCAATAAAAAAGAATGGCGGACTCGCAACTAGTAGCCGCATTGGCTAGGTTCGCGTCCCCCTTCTTTGCTGTCTTGATAAGGCTTTATTTTGAAAATAAAAATTAATTTGGTCTAAAGAAAATAAAAACGCCGTCGTCAGACGGCGTTTGCTTTTCGGACCTGAGGGCTGATTTGCACATTTATTGTTGATTCTCACCATCAACTTTTATTGGCAGCCACCGTTACCAGATTCAACTGCGGTGTGATTGTTTCAAAACACGGAAACAGACCAAAGTGAACAAGGGCAAGTCGCCCACCCAAGTAGTAAATATGTTAGGAGAATCAAAATGGCTGCAAGCATCAATACCAACACCGCCTCGCTCAATTCCCAGCGTAATCTGAACGCATCGCAAGGCGCTTTGGCAACTTCCCTGCAGCGCCTGTCGTCCGGCCTGCGTATCAACAGCGCAAAAGACGATGCCGCAGGTCTGGCAATTTCCGAGCGTTTCACTTCGCAGATCAAAGGCCTGAACCAGGCTGTGCGTAACGCCAGCGATGGTATCTCCCTGGCGCAAACGGCTGAAGGTGGCTTGCAGACCGCAGGCGACTTGCTGCAACGTGTACGTGAACTGTCGGTCCAGTCGGCCAACGGTACCAACTCCTCGTCGGACCGCGCTGCACTGAACAACGAAGTTTCGCAACTGAAACAAGAACTGAGCCGCGTGGCCAACACCACCCAGTTCAACGGCCAGAACGTGCTCGACGGCAGCCTGTCGGCAGCCCAGTTCCAGGTCGGCGCCAATGCCAACCAGACCATCACGGTCGGTGTAGCCAGCGCCAAAGGTTCGGACATCGGTAACAACACCCTGCAAACTTCGGTAGCAGCTGGCACCAGCGGTGAAGCAACCGCCACCGGCACGACCTTTGCAGCAAACCGCGTGACCGCCCAGACCCTGACCATCGCCGGTAACGGTACCAGCGCCACGGCAGCTGTTGCTGCTGGTGACTCTGCCAAGAAGATCGCCACTGCAGTGAACGCCAATTCGGCGACCACGGGTGTTACCGCCCAGGCCGCAACGGAAGCAACGCTGAGCGGCCTCGGCGCTGCTGGTACCGTGACGTTCTCGCTGAAAGGCGCGAACTCGAGCGCTGTCAGCATCGGCGCCACGCTGTCGTCGACGTCGGACCTGTCGGCTCTGACCACCGCCATCAACGCGCAGACCGCTGCAACCGGCATCACCGCAGTCGGCAGCGGCGCCAGCATCACCCTGCGCAACGAAGAAGGCGAAGACATCCAGATCGCTGACTTTGCCAACACCGCTGGCGCCACCGGCACCATCCTGATGACCGGCGCTGACGCGTTCTCGACCGCTGCCACCTCGCCAGCCATCGGCACCGGCGCGATCCTGGGCGCATTGGCCACCACCGACAGCTCGACCGTCGGCGGCCAGGTCAAGTTCGGTTCGCCATCGGGCTACACCGCTTCGACCAGCGCTGGTACCACCCTGTTCGCCGCAGCGGCAACGCCACAAGCGTCGGCCCTGTCGTCGGTCTCGACCATCGACATCAGCACCACCGAAGGCGCCAACAACGCGCTGTCCGTGGTCGATGCCGCTCTGACCGCGATCAACAACAGCCGTGCGTCGCTCGGTGCGATCCAGAACCGCTTTGCTTCGACCATCAGCAACCTGCAAACGACGTCGGAAAACCTCTCGGCTGCACGTAGCCGTATTCAGGATACCGACTTCGCTGCGGAAACGGCCAACCTGACCCGCGGCCAGATCCTGCAACAAGCTGGTACCGCGATGCTGGCCCAGGCCAACTCGCTGCCAAACGGCGTGCTGGCTCTGCTGCGCGGCTAATCAACGCCTGAGTAGTTGTAGTATCGAAACCCTGGCTGGAGCCTTCCAGCCAGGGTTTTTTCGTTTCTTTTCGCCCATCATTTCCCGATATACGGGGTAAAACAGGCTCTCAAGTCGGCTTCGAAACTGCCGTTAACAACCCATACTGTTGCTTTCTACTGGAGAAAAACGTGGGCATCTCATCACTTGGCATCGGCTCCGGCCTGATTGACGTCGAAGGCATCATCACCAAGCTGATGGCCGTCGAAGCCGCGCCACTTGCCAGCTTCGACAAGAAAGTTGCAGCATTCAACGCCAAGCTGACCGCGCTGGGCTCGATCACGGGCGCCGTCAGCGGCTTCCAGAGCTCGCTGTCGAGCCTGAGCTCGATCTCCACCTTCCTGTCCAACACCGCCATTTCCACGAATACCGACGTGATGGTCGGCACCGCCACCAGCAAGGCGGTGGCCGGTACCTATAAAGTCGATGTGACGCAGATTGCCTCGGCCCAGACCCTGTCCTCGGCCGGCCGCGCCAGCACCACGGCCGCCATCGGCGCCGGCAGCAGCACCACCATTTCGTTCCAGCTCGGCACCACCACCGGTGGCAGCTTCGGTCTGGCCGGCAGCAATCTTGGCGCCGGCGTGGCCAGCGGTGGCATTGCCAACGGCTCGCTGTCGATCAACGGCACCGCCATCGCCACTGATTCAGCCACCCGCAGTGCCAAAGCCCTGGCCGAAGCCATCAATGCCAAAAGCGCCACTACCGGCGTGACCGCCAGCGCCCAGCCAACCAGCACCAGCGCGACCCTGTTCGCCGGCTTCGGCAATGTTGCCGCCACCGGCGGCACCTACGCCTTGTCGGCGGGCGGCGTGGAATTGGGTTCCGGCAATGTGACGGCGGGCACGATTGACGCTGCGCTCACCGGCTCGACCCCGACCACCACCGCCTTAGCAGCCGCCGGCATTACCTTCAGCGGTAGCGCGGCCGCCGGCGACCTGAAATTCACCGCCGCCGATGGCTCGAATATCGTGATCGCCGAAGCAGTCACCGGCACCGTCACCGGCGGCATCGGCAAGACCGCGCTGAGCGCCAACGGCGGCTCCAGCCTGACTGCCACCAGCAACGTCCGCCTGTTGTCGGCCACGGCCGCGCCGATCACCGTGGCCGGCAGCAATGCCGCCAGCGCCGGCCTGACCGCGGGCACCGGCGGCAGCTACCTGGGCGCCACCTTCACCCAGAACGCCAGCCAGATCAGCGGCACCGTGGTCATCGACAGCAGCAACAATTCCCTGCAAGGCATCCGGGACGCGATCAACAAGGCCAACGTGGGCGTGACCGCCACCATCGTCTCGGACGGCGGCACCAATCCGAACCACCTGGTGCTCACTTCCACCAAGACTGGCGCGGCGTCGAGCATGAAGATCAGTGTCAGCGGCACCAACGGCGGCGTTGCCGAGGCCGACATTGCGGCCCTGCTCAGCCACGACCCGGGCGCGGCCCAGGGCCTGACCCAGACCGCCGCCGCCCAGAGCACGCAGCTGAACGTGAACGGCATCGCCATCACCAGCGAAACCACCAATGTGCCCGACGCGATCGAAGGCATCACCCTGACCATCGGCCAGGTTGGCAAGGCCAATCTGGTGGTGTCGCAGGATACCGCGTCGGTCAAGGCCGGTGTGACTGCCTTCGTCAAGGCATATAACGATCTGAACAAGTCGATCAAGGACGTCACCAGCTACAACGCCGAAACCAAAAAGGGCGGCGCGCTGCTGGGCGACTCGACCGTGCAAACCCTGCAGACCCAGTTGCGCAAGCAGCTCACGCAGGGCATCACGGGCCTGACGGGCGATTTCAAATCGCTTTCGCAAGTCGGTATCAGTTTCCAGAAAGATGGCACGCTGTCGCTCGACAATTCCAAGCTCGACAAGGCAATCAAGACCAATTTCAAGGACGTGGCCGGCGTGTTTGCCGCCGTCGGCAAGGCCTCCGACAGCCTGGTCCAATTCCAGAGTTCGACCGCGGCGACCAAGCCGGGCGACTACGGCATCAACATCACGGCCCTGGCCAGCCAGGGCAAGCTCGTGGCCGACAGCGTGCCGGGCGCGACCACCACGATTGCCGCCAACACCACCTGGAACGTCACGCTCAACGAGACCGAGCCGGTCACGGCCAACCGCAGCGCCAGCTTCACCCTGGCCGCCGGCACTTACACGCCGGCCCAGCTGGCCACCCTGTTCCAGTCCGCCATTAACGGCGCCGGAAGTTTCGCGAGCAACGACCTGGCGGTGAACGCGACCATCGGCGACAACGGCAAGCTGCAGATCGCGTCAGCCAAGTATGGTTCGATTTCGAACATCAAGCTGACTTCCAGTACCGGCACCAGCTTTGCCGACATCTTCGGCAGCGCCGCGCCAACGGCGGGCGTGGATGTCGCCGGCACCATCGGCGGCCAGGCCGCGGCAGGTTCCGGCCAGATTCTGACCGGCTCGGGCTCCGATGCCGCCGGCCTGAAAGTGGAAATTACCGGCGGCGCGCTGGGCGCGCGCGGCACGGTCGGCTTCTCGCAGGGCTATGCCTACCAGCTGACCAACCTGACCAACGGTTTCCTCGGCGCCAAGGGCCTGATCGCCGGACGCACGGACGGCATTGCCGCCAGCGTCAAGAGCATCACCAAACAGAAAGAAGAATTCGGCTTGCGCCTGGGCGACATTGAAAAACGCTACCGCGCGCAATACACGGCATTGGACGTATCGATCTCGAGCATGAGCACGACCTCGTCTTTCCTGACACAGCAGCTGGCCGCTCTGGCCGCGCAATCGAACTCGTAACCAAGGAGCACACCACCATGTTCGGATCCAAGCAATTCGGCGTCAACGCCTACGCCAAAGTGGGCGTCGAGACCGGGGTCAGTTCGGCCAGTCCGCACCAGCTGATCGTGATGCTGTTCGACGGCGCCATGAAGGCACTGGGCGCGGCCATCGTCAACATGAAGGCCAATAACATTGCCGCCAAAGGCGAAGCGATTTCCAAAGCGATTCTGATCATCGACAGCGGCCTGCGCGCCTCGCTCGATAAAAAAGCCGGCGGCGAAATCGCCGAAGGACTCGATTCCCTCTACGAATACATGGGTAACCGCCTGCTGCTGGCGAACCTGAAGAACGATGTCAGCATCCTGGAAGAAGTGCAGAAGCTGCTGGGCGACCTGCGCAGCACCTGGAATGCGATCGAGAAATCGCCGGCCGTCCAGCCGGCCCAGGCCCAGGCCCAGCGCGGCCCGGCCACCTCCCCACTCACTTACGCGAGCGCTTGAATGATGACTAGTCAGGAAGTGGTAACGGTATACGAAGCAATGGTTGGCATTACCGAGCAAATGGTACAGGCTGCCGAAAGCAGCGACTGGGATCGCCTGGTTGTGCTCGAGCAGCAGTGCGCTGCCTACACCCGGCAACTCAAGGATAGTGAACCGACACTGGCGCTGGCCGGTGCCAACCGCGAGCGCAAGGTGCGCGCGATCCGCCAGATGCTCGACGACGACCGCCGCATCCGCGACCTCACCATGCCGTGGATGGCCCAGCTGTCCGCTTTGATCAGCAACAGCGGCAACCAGCGCCGCGTATCGCACGCCTACGGCGGGTAAGGCCGCCTGATGCTGCCGCGGGCCGACATCAGCGTCACGCCGGTCGGGCGGCTCGATGCCGCCGCGCGCCTGGCGCCGGTGGCCGATCCGCGCCAGGAAGCGTTTTCACGCTCGCTGGCCAGCATGGTGGGCAATCAGGTCCAGGGCGAAATCCTGGCGCGCCTGAAAGACGGCAGTTTCCTGGTCAAGGTCGGCGACGCTGCCGCCCGCATGCAGCTGCCGCCCGGTACTGAAACGGGCAAGAGCGTCCAGATGACGCTGATCTCCCTGACCCCGCGCCCGACATTCCAGGTGGAAGGCCAGGCCGGCCAGCTGGCCCAGTTCGAGGCCGAAGCGCCGCCCGCCGGCGCTGCCGCCCCCTATCTTGATGGCACCGATGAAGGCGCCCTTTCTACCCGCACCCCGAACAGCGCCACCCTCAGCCAGACCCGCGCGCTGGCTGGGTCCGCCGCCGAGCTGGCCGCCAGCGCACCGGCCCTGCCCGGCGCTGCAGCCGCCCCGGTCTCGCTGAGCGAAACGGCGCGCGTGCTGTCAAATGTGCTGAGCCTGGCGATGGCGCAGTCGCAGGGCGACACCATTGTCGCCAAAACGGCCCTCAGCACCCGCGCCGGCGCGCCGCCTGACCAGCTGGCTGCAGCCTTGCAGGATGCGGTCGGCAAGAGCGGCCTGTTCTACGAATCGCATGTGGCCGAATGGTCGAAAGGGCAACGCTCGCTGGCCGATCTGGGCCAGGAGCCGCAAATGCTGCGCCCCCAGCCGGCCACCGAGCCGGCCGCCGCCCAGCTGATCAATCTGCAACTGCAAACCCAGGAACACGCCCGCGTGGCCTGGCAAGGCCAGGTCTGGCCGGGCCAGGAAATGCACTGGGAAATCCAGCGCGACGAGTCGGAAGGCAGCCGCGGCCAGGGCGGCGACGAAGCCCCCGAACCGGGCTGGCACAGCGCCCTCAAGCTGCGCTTCCCGATGCTCGGCGAGATCGGTGCGCGCCTGGTGCTGCGCGGCGACCAGCTGCAGCTGCAGCTCGATGCCGGCGCCGAATCGGGCCCGCTGCTGCGCGCCCATGCGGCGCGCCTGGAAGCGGCCATGCAGGCGGCCGGTACGCCGCTGTCCTCGCTCACGATAGGCGCCGCGCGCCCGGCCGGCGGCGAGGATGCCTGACCATCCAGTACCGGGACGGCGCCAGTCGGCTGTGGCCCTGGCTTACCGCAGCGGCGAAGCCGCGCCCAAGGTGGTTGCCAAGGGCAAGGGCCTGGTCGCGGAACAGATTATCGAGCGTGCCAAAGAGGCTGGCGTGTTCGTGCACGAATCGAAGGAACTGGTGGCAATGCTGATGGATGTGGACCTCGACCAGCAGATCCCGCCCGCACTCTACCGGGCCATTGCGGAACTGCTGGCGTGGCTATATCATATTGAGGCAGCGCAACGTTCCGGGCAAGCGCTGCCAGCCCCGCCGGACTCGGCACTGCTAATCACCCCTTAACACACGGCATTCAATGCAAGCGAGCGATGCGAGTATGGACAACTGGCATGACTACCGGGTGGAGTCGCGCCGAGAAATCGTTGTCCTGCTGCGTCAGATCCAGGCAAAGAAGCAACTGATCCGCATGCTGGTCAAGGGCGAGGCCGACGTTTGCGTCACCACCTTGCTCGATGTCGACGCCGACGCCGGCACCATCGTGCTGGACCGCTCGCCCGACCCGGCGCAAAACCGGCGCGCCCTCAGCGCCATCAAGCTGGGCTACGAAACCACACTCGACAAGATCCGGATTCTGTTCAATACCGAGGAACTGGAAGAAGTTGACTTCGAAGGCGGCCCGGCTTTCATTGCCGCCCTTCCGGAATCGCTGATCCGCCTGCAACGGCGCGAGTATTACCGCATGCCGACCCCCGTCAGCAACCCGGTGATGGTCAGCATCGCGCTGCCCCTGGAACAGGGTGGCGGCAGCGCCAAATTTCCGATCGCCGATATCAGTGTGGGGGGAATTTCGATTCTTGATAACAAGCTGCAGCTTGGTAATACCATCGGCGCCGAGTATCCGAATTGCCGCCTCGACTTGCCGGATGTGGGCGTGGTCACCTGCACGTTGCAGGTACGCAATTCGATCGATCTGACTCTACTCAACAGCAAGACCAATCGCCGGCTGGGGTGCCAGTTCGCCAATATGTCACGCGCTGGTGTGTCCAGCGTGCAACGCTACATCACCCATCTCGAACGCGAGCGCAATGCCCGCGCGGCCGGTCTGGGCTGAAACGCGACTTACACCTGCATGTTCATGATTTCGTGATAAGCCGATACCAGCTTGTTACGCACTTGCACCGTGGCCTGGAAGCCAATACTGGCCTTCTGCATCGATACCATCACATCCGACAGGCTGACGCGGTCGTCACCCATTGTGAAGGCCTTGCCCAGTTCGCCCGCCTTGTTCTGCGCTTCGCTCACTTCGGAAATACTGTTCTTCAGGGCATCGGCAAAGTCCACCTTGGCCGCGCCCTTTTCCGCCACCACCGCGCCCGGGGCCAGGGTCGGGCCGGCCGGCTTGGCCGCTGCTGCTTTCAGCTGGGCCATCATGGCTTCGATGCGGCCGCTGTCGATCGCTCCTACGTTCATCTGCATTCTCCTATTGCTCGCCGGTACAATCTGTACACGGCTTAAGTCAGGCTTCCAGAATACCAGCGGCTGCGCCACAATTTCGTAGGAGCAAGGGGCAAAAGGCCTCTCTATTCAAGCGATTGCACTCTTGTGCCGGCACCCATAATGGCGTCTTGAGCCCTGCGTCCGTCCGTATTTTCTGGTGACGCGGGAAGAATGACTCGTTGGGCATATCGGCCCCGGAAGACCACCATGGCAGCAGCTACCGCTGAAGACCTCGTCGACATCAACGCCAGGCCCTCGTTCCTGGAAACCCAGTTCGGCAAAAATATCGTGCTGGGCGTGGGCATCGCCGTGGTGCTGGCCATCATGGCCGGCGTCTTCATGTGGAGTCAGAAACCGGAATACCGTGTTCTGTTTGCCAACGTCAGCGACCAGGATGGCGGCGCCATCACGGCCCAGCTCGACCAGATGGCCATTCCCTACAAATTCTCCGAAGGCGGCGGCGCCATCATGGTGGCAGCCGACCGCGTGCATGACGCCCGTCTGAAACTGGCGGCCCAGGGCTTGCCCAAGGGCGGCAACGTCGGCTTCGAACTGATGGAAAACCAGAAGCTGGGCGTGTCCCAGTTCCATGAACAGGTCAATTACCAGCGTTCGCTCGAAGGCGAACTGGCACGCTCGATCCAGTCGCTGGCCGCGGTCGGCACGGCGCGCGTCCACCTCGCGTTGCCGAAGCCGTCAGTGTTCGTGCGCGAACAGCAGAAACCGACTGCCTCCGTGTTGTTGAACCTGCAAACCGGCCGCACCCTGGACCAGGGCCAGGTCAGCGCCATCGTCCACCTGGTCGCCTCGAGCGTACCCGAACTGCCCGCCAGCAATGTGACCGTGGTGGACCAGAACGGCAACCTGCTGTCGGATACCAGCAAGCAAGGCGGTCCGAAACAGCTGGACCCGAACCAGCTCAAGTACATCGCCCAAATCCAGGAAGGCATCATCCGCCAGGTGGAATCGCTGATCACCCCGCTGGTGGGCCGTGGCAATGTGCGCGCTGAAGCATCGGCCGACATCGATTTCGCCCAGGTCGACACGGCCGCCGAACAGTACAAACCGAATTCGCCGCCGGAACCGTCCTCGATCCGCAGCCAGACCACCTCGGAAGCGGGTAGCCCGCCGGCCCCGGCCGCCGGTGTGCCAGGCGCGCTGTCGAACCAGCCACCAGGCGCGGCCACCGCCCCGATCGCCGGCGGCGCCCCGGTTGCCGGCGCCCCTGCGGCAGGCGGCAACATGCGCAAGGATGCCACCACCAATTATGAAGTCGACAAGACCATCCGTTACGAACAGAAACCGATGGGCGGCATCAAGCGTCTGACGGTGGGCGTGCTGGTCAACTACCGCCGCATTGTCGACGAGAAAACCGGCAAGGTCACGGTCAAGGCCCTGACGGCCGCCGAAGTGGCGCAGATCGACGAACTGGTGCGCGAAGCCATGGGTTACTCGAAAGAGCGCGGCGACACGCTGACGGTCAAGAACGCGCCCTTCGACGGCGTCGACAAGCCGAACCCGCCGCCCGACACCCTGCCATGGTGGAAAGATGCCGAGATTCAGCGCATGCTGTGGACGGCGGCGCGCGGCCTGTTCTTCTTCGCCCTGCTGGCCTTCCTGTTCTTCCGTGTGCTGCGTCCGATGCTGCGTCCGGTCATGCGCAAGCTCGATGAAATTACCGAAGTGCCGCCGCTGCCGGTGGCCGCGGCTGCAGACGCGCCGGGCGGCGAAGTGCGCACCGAGCTGCAAGAACTCGAATCGACCCAGAACCAGGGGTATCGTGAAAATCTGCAAATGGCCAAGACTTTGGCGAAAGATGACCCGCGGGTCGTGGCAAACGTGGTAAAGGCATGGGTAGGCGCAAATGAATGATAACGGTATCCAAAAAGCAGCGATCCTGATGCTGGCGCTCGGCGAGACCGAAGCGGCCGAAGTGATGCGCTTTCTCGGCCCGCGCGAAGTGCTCAAGCTCGGCGCGGCCATGGCCACCATGAAGGCGGTCCAGCACGAGCAGGTCGTGACTGTGCTCGAAGCATTCCGCCATCAGACCGAACTCAATTCCACGGTCGGCCTCGACTCTGACGAATACATCCGCCAGGTGCTGACCAAGGCACTGGGCGACGACAAGGCCTCGGTGCTGCTGTCGCGCATTTTGGGCGGCAAGGACGCCTCCGGCATCGAAAGCCTGAAGTGGATGGATGCGTCCTCGGTTTCCGAGCTGATCCGCAACGAACACCCGCAGATCATTGCCACCATCCTGGTCCACCTCGAGCGCGACCAGGCCTGTGAAATTCTGGCCAACTTTACCGACCGCCTGCGCAACGACGTGGTGCTGCGCATCGCCACCCTGGACGGGGTGCAGCCGGCCGCCTTGCGCGAACTGAACGATGTGCTCACCAAGCTGCTGTCGGGCAATGAAAACATCAAGAAATCGTCGCTGGGCGGCGTGCGCGCGGCAGCCGAGATCCTGAACTTCATGAGCGGCGAGCAGGAAGGTTCGGTGATGGACAACATCAAGAACTATGACAACGACATGGCCCAGAAGATCATGGACGAGATGTTCGTGTTCGACAATGTGATCGATATCGACGATCGTGGCATCCAGTTGCTGCTGCGCGAAGTACAATCGGAAATGCTGATCATTGCGCTGAAAGGCGCGTCGCAGGAATTGCGCGAAAAGATCTTCAAGAACATGTCGCAGCGCGCGGCCGAAATGATGCGCGAAGACCTCGATTCCAAGGGCCCGGTGCGCCTGTCCGAAGTCGAAGCCCAGCAAAAGCAGATTCTGCAGATCGTGCGCCGCCTGTCCGACGAAGGCCAGATCGTGCTAGGCGGAAAAGGAGAAGATTCGTTTGTCTGATACCCCGAAAGAATTGCAGTCGGCCTACCAGCGCTGGGAGATGAACTCCTTCGGCGACGAACGCCCGAGCGTGGTCGCCCAGCGCCCGCCGGAACCGGAACCACCGTCCGAAGACGCGCTGAACGCCATCCGCGAGGAAGCGCGCCTGATCGGTTACGACGAGGGCCATGCGGCCGGCTACGCCGACGGCCTGGCGATCGGCCGCGCCGAAGCGGCCAAAGAGCTCGAACATCTGCAAACCATTGCCGTCACCTTCGGCAACGCCCTGTCGGCGGCCGACGAAACCATTGCCAACGAAGTGCTGGAACTGGCGCTGCAGCTGGCCAAGGGCATGCTGCGCGCGGCCCTGGAAGTCAAACCCGAACTGATCATCCCGCTGGTGCGCGAAGCTGTTGGCTACCTGCCGGTGCTGCAGCAGCCGGCGATTTTGCTGCTCAATCCGGCCGACGCGTCCATCGTGCGCGAAAGCATCGGAGAAGAACTGAGCAAGGGCGGCTGGCGGCTGTCGGAAGATGCGCAGATCGAACGCGGCGGCTGCCGCATCGAAACAGCCAGCAACCAGATCGACGCCCAGGCGTCCTCGCGCTGGCAGCGTCTGGCTTCCGCGCTGGGCAAGAACAACGTGGAATGGCTGGCCTGAGATGGGCGCGCCCGACCGCCACACCACGCGCTGGACCTCCTACCTGCGCGACTGTACCGCACTGACCGGCTTTGTTGAACCCATGCAGGTGTCGGGCCGCGTCACGCGCGTGGCCGGCCTGGTGATGGAATGCGTGGGCCTGCGCCTGGCTGTCGGCAGCGCATGCACCATCCCGATGCCGAACGGCGCCCGGGTCGAGGCGGAAGTGGTCGGTTTCGACGGCGACCGCCTGTTCCTGATGCCGCAATCGGACGTGGAAGGCATTGTGCCCGGCACGCGCGTGTTCCCGGTGGAAGCACAGGTGCCACGCCCCGGTTCGGTGCTGCATCCGCGCCGTCGCCCCAGCGACCGCGCGCGCCACCTGCCCGTCGGCGCCGGCCTGCTGGGCCGCGTGCTGGACGGCGCCGGCCGCCCGCTTGATGGCCTGGGCCCGCTCGACACCGACGACAGCGCCCCCATCAATGTGCGTCCCGCCAACCCGCTCGACCGCGCGCCCATCGTGGACACGCTCGACGTCGGCATTCGCGCCATCAACGCCATGCTGACGGTGGGCCGCGGCCAGCGCCTGGGCCTGTTCGCCGGCTCGGGTGTCGGCAAGTCCGTCTTGCTGGGCATGATGGCACGCTACACCACGGCCGATGTGATCGTGGTTGGCCTGATCGGCGAACGGGGCCGCGAGGTCAAGGAATTCATCGAACAGATTCTCGGGCCTGAAGGCCTGGCGCGCTCGGTTGTGGTGGCGGCCCCGGCCGACACTCCGCCGCTGATGCGTCTGCAGGGCGCGGCCTACACCACCACCATTGCCGAACACTTCCGCGACCAGGGCAAGAATGTCCTGATGATCATGGATTCCCTGACCCGCTACGCCATGGCCCAGCGCGAAATCGCGCTGGCGATCGGCGAGCCGCCTGCCACCAAGGGCTATCCGCCGTCGGTGTTTGCCAAATTGCCAATTTTGGTGGAACGCGCCGGTAACGGCCTCGAAGGCGGCGGCTCGATCACCGCCTTCTACACGGTGCTGACCGAGGGCGATGACCAGCAGGATCCGATTGCCGACTCGGCGCGCGCAATTCTGGACGGGCACATCGTGCTCAACCGGCGCCTGGCCGAAGCGGGCCATTACCCGGCCATCGACATTGAACAGTCGATCAGTCGCGCCATGCACTCGATTACCAGCACCGCCCACCAGCACGCGGCAAGGCGCCTGAAACAGTTGTATTCCCGCTACGAACGATCGCGCGACCTGATCAGCGTGGGCGCCTACGCCCCGGGCAGCGACCCGGTGCTGGACGAAGCGATTGCCAAACATGAAAGAATTGAGCAATTCCTGCGCCAGGAGATCACCGACAAGGTGCCCATGCTCGAGAGTTTGGGGCAATTGACCTCGCTATTCTCCTGATTGCCGGCAACAGGCCAGTCCTATAATGAATCACCAT
Source organism: Telluria sp. (assembly GCA_036399735.1). Taxonomy (GTDB): domain Bacteria; phylum Pseudomonadota; class Gammaproteobacteria; order Burkholderiales; family Burkholderiaceae_D; genus Telluria_A. The sequence goes on from DASWMN010000343.1 coordinate 13,492, forward strand.
GGCCAAACAATCCGCTCTTGATACCCTGATCGAACTCGCCCAGCGCGAGACCGACGACGCTGCCAAGCGGCTGGGCGCCGCCCTGAAGGCGGTGGACGAGAGCGAACAGAAACTGGCCATGTTGCTGGGCTACCGCGAAGACTACGCATTGCGCCTCGACGCGGCCCAGGTAGCGGGCATGACCCCGATGGCGTACCGTAACTTCGTCGCCTTCATGGACAAGCTCGACATCGCCATCAACGGCCAGCGCGAAGTGATCAAGCATGCGCAGCACAAGAGTGGCGTGGAGAAGGCGGCATGGCAGGCAAGCGAACGCAAGCGCCTGTCCTACCGCACCCTCAACGAGCGCGCCGCGGCCGAAGCGCTGCACAAGGAAAACAAGCGCGACCAGAAGCAGATGGATGAACACGCCGCCCGCCAGGCCTATTACAAACGCTGAACCACGATTGACCGCGACCATGCAAACCCCGAACCTTCCGATCCAGATCAACGCTGCCCCGGCCCCGGCCCAGAATACTGCGCGCGCCAGCCAGAACAACAGCAGCGGCGAAGCCCAGTTCAGCCAGGCCTTGTCGCGCGAAGTGAGCCAGCGCCAGCAGAAAAGTGCCGCCCCCGCACCGGCCCAGGCCAAGCCGAACGGTCCGGCCAAAACGGCCCAGTCCCAGCCGGCGGAAAAAGCCCCGGCCGCCAAACCGGCCGAGGGCGAAAGCGCCAGCACGGCCAGCGCCGCCAGCAAGGATGCGGCCGCCGAAGGCAGCGAAGCCCGGACCGATACTGCCGCAACAAGCGGCGCCCCGCTCGACATGCTGGCCCTGGTTGCCAGTCTGAACCTGCCAGGCACGGCGGCGCCAGTCGCTGCCACCGTCCTGCCGGGCAACGCGGTCAATTCTGTCGTGAGCGCCGAGCCAGGCGCCGCGCTCACGCCGGGCGCCGCCAAAAACATGATGGGTACGCTCGACGGTAGCGTGCTGGACAACATCAAACCGGTCGCCACCGACGGCGGCAGCCCGCTTGGCCAGCCGGTCGAACGCCTTGTGTCCGACGCCAGCCCGGTGCAGGCAAAAATGGAAGCGGCCACCGGCCAGCCGAAAGGCCTGGCCGATGCCGCCCAGTTCTCCGCCATTCTGCGCAACCGCGAAGCGGCGCCCGAGGCCGCCCTGAAGGATCTGGGTGTGACCGCGCCCACCACGGCGCCGTTGCAGCAAGCTTCGCTGGCCCTGGCGCAGGCGGCCAGCGGCGTGGCCACCGACAAGATCGCGGCCCGCGTCGGCAGCGAGGGTTGGGATCAGCAGGTCGGCCAGAAAATCGTCTGGATGGTGGCAGGCAAAGAACAAAGCGCCTCGCTGACGCTCAACCCGCCCGACATGGGCCCGATGCAGGTGGTTCTCAGCGTGAATAACGACCAGGCCACGGTCACCTTCTCGGCCGCCCAGCCGGAAGTGCGCCAGGCGCTGGAAGACGCCCTGCCCAAGTTGCGCGAAATGATGAGCGAGAGCGGCATCGCCCTGGGCAATGCCAGCGTCAATGATGGCGCCGCCCAGCAGCAGGCCCAGGCCGACGCGCGCGAAGCGGCCCGCAGCGGCGCCCGCCAGGGCGGCGGCAATGGCATAAGCAGCAGCGGCGAAACCACGGTCACGGCCGCACCACGGCGCGGCGGTAGTTTGCCGGGCCTGGTCGACACCTTTGCCTGACCCCAATCATTGGAAGATTGAAATGAATGTGTTCCCCAAGCCACGAGTTGGCTGGGGTTATTCCCTCTTTTCAACATATCCGACCGCCCCGTTATTCCCGATAATGACATAATGATGTGGACGTTCCACCTATTGCCGTACTGAGGAAACTTGAAAGCGAAACCAAACATGAAGGCT
>DASWMN010000344.1:0-5796 GCA_036399735.1 Telluria sp.
GCACCGTAGCCACAGCAGCCTGCATAACGAACGGCTCGAATTCCTCGGCGATTCGATCCTCAACTGCGTTGTGGCCTCGGTGCTGTACGAGCGCTTCGCCAGCATCGACGAGGGCGATTTGTCGCGGCTGCGCGCCAACCTGGTCAAGCAGCAATCGCTCTACGAGATCGCCCAGAAGCTCGAACTGTCGCAGTTCCTGCGCCTGGGCGAGGGCGAACTGAAGTCGGGCGGTTTCCGCCGACCATCGATTCTGGCCGATACGCTGGAAGCCTTGCTGGGCGCGATCTTCCTCGACGCCGGCTTCAATGCCGCGCGCGACGTGATCCGCGCCTTCTATATCCCGATTCTCGATTCGGTTGATCCGCGCACGCTGGGCAAGGATGCCAAGACGCTGCTGCAGGAGTTTTTGCAAAGTAAAAAGATCTCGTTGCCCACCTACAATGTGGTGGCCACCCACGGCGCCGCCCACAGCCAGGAATTCGAAATCGAGTGCCTGGTGCCCAAGCTCGGCATCCAGGTATATGGCCGTGGCGGCAGCCGCCGCGCCGGCGAGCAGGCCGCCGCCAAGCTGGCGCTCGAAGTAGCCCAGCAGGCGCTGGTCAAGACCCCGGGCGCAAGCCGCAAATCCAAGCCACGCGCCGCCCAGCTCAAGCTCGCTGGCATTGCCACCATCCAGAGCGATGGTGACGGCGAGGGCGATCCCGCCGCCGCCGTACCGATCGCCGCGCCTGTCGCGGCAAGCAAAACTGCCGATACCAAGGCCCCGAAACAAACGCACCCTGAAACGAAGTCAGCATGAATACCGCCACCACCCAAGACCCCTTCCGCTGTGGCTACATCGCCATCGTCGGCCGCCCCAATGTGGGCAAGTCGACCCTGATGAACCAGCTGATCGGCGCCAAGGTGTCGATTACCTCGCGCAAGGCGCAAACCACGCGCCATCGCATTACCGGGATCCAGACCCTGGACGACGCCCAGTTCATTTATGTGGACACGCCGGGTTTCCAGACGCGCCATTCGAACGCGCTCAACAAGACACTCAACAAGACTGTCACCAACACCCTCATTTCGGCCGATGTGATCCTGTTCCTGGTCGAAGCCGGGACCTTCGGGCCGGCCGACCAGCAAGTGGTCGATCTGCTGCCGACCGATGTGCCGGTGGTGCTGGTGATTAACAAGTCGGACCGCGTCAAGGACAAGGCCGCGCTGATGCCGTTCGCGCAAGAAGTGTCGAGCAAGCATAACTTTGCCGCCATCGTGCCGGTCTCGGCCAAGCTGCGCTTCCAGCTCGACGCGCTGCAGGGCGAGATCAAGCGCTTCCTGCCAGAAAATGAAGCGGTGTTCGGTCCGGACGACATTACCGACCGCAGCGAAAAATTCCTGGCCTCGGAAATCGTGCGCGAGAAACTGTTCCGCCTGGTTGGCGATGAACTGCCTTACACCAGTACCGTCCTGATCGAACAGTTCGAGCAGGAAGGCGATCTGCGCCGTATCTTCGCCGCCATCCTGGTCGAACGCGACACCCACAAGTCCATGGTCATCGGCAACAAGGGCGCGCGCCTGAAGGAAGTGTCGACCCAGTCGCGGCTGGACATGGAAAAGCTGTTTGGCGGTCCCGTATATCTGGAAATCTGGGTCAAGGTCAAATCGGGCTGGGCCGACAACGAAGCGGGCCTGCGCGCCTACGGCTACGAATAAGCGCGGCACGGGCCCCACGCGCGCATGAACAAGCCCGCAGCCGGACCGGCCCCGGCGTTGCCCGCCGAGGTGCCGCCCAAGCGCCCGCGCGCCCCCCAGCGCGGCAACGGCCCGACCGGTCGCGTCACCGGCCAGCCGGCCTTTGTGCTGCACAGCTATCCCTACAAAGAAACCAGCCTGATCGTCGACATGTTCACGCGCGATCACGGCCGCATCGGCCTTGTGGCCAAGGGCGCCAAGCGGCCCCATTCGCAGCTGCGCGGGGTGCTGCAAACCTTCCAGCCCCTGCAAGCGTCCTGGAGCGGCAAGTCCGAGCTGCGCACCATGATCGACGCCGAATGGGTGGGCGGCATGCTGCCGCTGGAAAAAACCGCGCTGCTGTGCGGCTTTTACCTCAACGAGCTGCTGGTCAAGCTGCTCGCGCGCGACGATCCCCATCCGGCCTTGTTCGATCATTACGTGTCGACCCTGAACCAGCTGGCGCACAACGAACCGGCCCCCATCGTCTTGAGAAAATTCGAACGGGCCTTACTTAAGGAAACAGGGGTGGCCGCCGATCTGACGCGCTGCACCAGCACCCGCGCCCCCGTCGACGCCGCGGTCGACTACGTGGTCGATCCGGAACGCGGACCGCGGCTGGTGCGCGCCGCCGACCAGTGGCCTGTGGTCAGCGGCAAGACGCTGCAGGATGTCGAACGCGAGGATTACGCCGACCCCACCACGCTGGCCCAGAGCAAGCAGCTGATGCGCTTTCTGCTGGCCCACCAACTCGGCGGCGCGCCGCTGAACACGCGCCAGATCCTGATCGACCTGATGCAGTTATAACCGAGAGAATCGCACCATGAGCTTCCTGCAACCGAACGGCCCTGTCATCGACTTGGGCGTCAATATCGACCACGTGGCCACCTTGCGCAACGCGCGCGGCACCGCCTATCCGGACCCGATCCGGGCAGCGCTGCTGGCCGAGCAGGCCGGCGCCGACGTGATTACCCTGCACCTGCGCGAAGACCGGCGCCATATCAAGGACGCCGATGTGATTGCGCTGCGCCCGCAGCTGATGACGCGCATGAATCTGGAAGCGGCGGTGACGCAGGAAATGATCGACTTCGCCTGCGCCATCAAGCCGCAGGACGTTTGCCTGGTGCCGGAGCGGCGCGAGGAAGTCACCACCGAGGGCGGGCTCGATGTCATCCGCTACTACAAGGAAGTGGAAAAGGCCGTGCGCCAGCTGCAGGGCGAGGGCATTCGCGTCAGCCTGTTCATCGACGCCGATGAAGCCCAGATCGGCGCCGCCGCCGATGTCGGCGCGCCCGTGATCGAACTGCACACCGGGCGCTATGCCGAAGCCGAGGGCGCGTCGCTGGCGCACGAACTGGCACGCATCCAGGCCGGCACCCGCTACGGCGTGGGACGTGGCCTGAAGGTCAATGCGGGCCACGGTCTGCATTACACCAACGTGCAGGCGATCGCTGCGATTGCCGACATCGGCGAACTCAATATCGGCCACGCGATCGTCGCCCACGCGGTATTTGCCGGCTTTGAAAACGCCGTGCGCGAAATGAAGGCGATCATGGTGGCCGCGCGCCTCGGTGTGCAGCTGGGCCGCGCATGATTTACGGAATCGGGACCGACATCGTCCAGATCGCCCGCATCGAGCAGGCGCTGGCGCGTCATGGTGACCGCTTCGCGGCCAAAATTCTTGGGCCGGAAGAGCTGCTGACCTTCCATGCCAGGCGCGCCCAGAATGCCGTGCGCGGCATGCGCTATCTGGCCACGCGTTTTTCGGCCAAGGAAGCGTTGTCCAAGGCGATCGGCCTTGGCTTGCAGCTGCCGATGCGCTGGACCAGCGCGCAGATGCTCAACGCGCCCAGTGGCAAGCCTGCCATCGTCTGCAGTGGCGCGCTGGACGCATTTATGCGGCAAAATAAACTCAGCGCGCAGGTGAGCATCAGCGACGAGGCGCAATACGGTGTCGCCTTCGTGATCGTGACACAAGAGGTGTAAGGGCATGGGCGAGGAAACAGTCAACAACGCGGCAGCGGCCGGCACGGACGCCAGCCCCGACGCGCGCGCCCAGGTGCTGGCCACCGTCGCCAAGCTGCCCGGTCTGCCGGGCGTGTACCGCTATTTCGACGCCCAGGATGCGGTCCTGTACGTGGGCAAGGCGCGCGACCTGAAAAAGCGCGTCTCGAGCTACTTCCAGAAAAACCTGTCCAGCCCGCGCATCGCGATGATGGTCGAGCGCATCGCGCGGCTCGAGACCACGGTCACGCACAGCGAGGCCGAAGCGCTGATCCTGGAAAGCAACCTGATCAAGACGCTCAAGCCGCGCTTTAACATCCTGTTCAGGGACGACAAATCCTATCCCTACCTGAAGATCACGGGCCAGGACGTGCCGCGCATGGCCTATTACCGGGGCGCGGTCGACAAGAAGAGCCAGTATTTCGGCCCATTCCCGAGCGCCTGGGCGGTCAAGGAATCGATCCAGATCCTGCAAAAGGTGTTCATGCTGCGCACCTGCGAAGACAGCGTGTACTCGAACCGCACCCGTCCCTGCCTGCTGCACCAGATCGGCCGCTGCAGCGCACCGTGCGTGGATCTGATCGCGAAAGAAGATTACAAGCTCGATGTCGACAACGCCGCCAAATTCCTGCGCGGACGCCAGAGCGAAGTGATGGCCGACCTGGAAGCGAAAATGCACGCCTTTGCAGGTGAACTCAAGTTCGAGCAGGCGGCCGCGGTGCGCAACCAGATCCAGTCGCTGGCGCGCGTGCTGCACCAGCAAAGCATGGAGACCGGGGGCGACGCCGATGTCGACATCATCGCCGTGGTGGTGCAGGGCGGGCGCGCCTGCGTCAACCTGGCCATGGTACGCGGCGGACGCCACCTGGGCGACCGCGCCTATTTCCCGACCCAGGTCAGCGACGCCCAGGCGTTTGCCGAAGCCTCGATCGAAGTGGAGGTGCTGGCCGCCTTCCTGGCCCAGCACTACAGCGAAAAATTCGTGCCCGGCACCCTGATCCTGAACGTCGAATTCGACCAGCCGGCCCTGATGGTGGCGCTGACCGAGCAGTGCGGCCACCGCATCAACCTGATCTTCCAGCCGCAGGGGCAGCGCCGCCAGTGGCTGGAGATGGCGCAGAAGGGCGCCGACATCTCGCTCGCGCGCCTGCTGTCGGAGCAGGGCTCGCAGCAGTCGCGCACGCGCGCGCTGGCCGAGGCGCTGGCGATCGAATCGGAAGACCTGGACACGCTGCGGGTGGAGTGCTTCGACATCAGCCACACGCAGGGCGAAGCGACCCAGGCCTCGTGCGTGGTGTTCCATCACCACGCCATGCAGAACGGCGAATACCGCCGCTACAACATCAACGGCATCACTCCGGGCGACGATTACGCCGCCATGCGCCAGGTACTGATGCGGCGCTACGAGAAGGTCGCCAGCGGCGACGGCGTGATGCCGGACGTGGTGCTGATCGACGGCGGCAAGGGCCAGATCGAAATGGCGCGCCAGGTGTTTGCCGAACTTGGACTCGATATCAGCCTGATCGTGGGCGTGGCCAAAGGAGAGGGGCGCCGCGTGGGCCTGGAGACATTGATGTTCGTCGATGGCCGCCCGGCGCAGGAGCTGGGCAAGGAATCGGCGGCACTGATGCTGGTGGCCTTGATCCGCGACGAAGCGCACCGCTTCGCCATCACCGGCATGCGCGCCAAGCGCGCCAAGACGCGCCAGACCTCGCGCCTGGAAGAGATCGAGGGCATCGGCGCCAAGCGCCGCCAGAAGCTGCTGGCCCGCTTTGGCGGCTTGCGTGGTGTGGTCGACGCCAGCATCGAAGACCTGATGTCGGTCGAAGGCATCTCCACCGCACTGGCCGAAGAGATCTACCGCCAGCTGCACTGACGCAGGCGAACTGGTGAAATATGCATTAGCAAGGTAGACTAGCGGCGCATGCATCCATAACGCTTAACCAGTCCCCGCGCCTTTATGCCTTTTAATATCCCGATTCTTCTGACCTGGTTACGTGTCGCCCTGATCCGCGACGAGGCGCACCGCTTTGCCATCACCGGCATGCGCGCCAAGCGCGCCAAGACGCGCCAGAC
>DASWMN010000345.1:0-5174 GCA_036399735.1 Telluria sp.
GTCCCAGATGGGCGACTACCAGCCCACCGCCCCAGGCGCCGGCGGCAATGCCGACGTTAAAGGCCGCGATGTTCAGGCCCGACGCGACATCCACCGCGTGCGGTGCATCGCGTTCGGCGCGCTGTACCACGTACACTTGCAGCCCCGGCACATTGCCGAAGGCCACAGCGCCCCACAGCAGCACGGTCAGCAGTGCCAGCCACATGTTCGGCGCCGTCACGCTGAACGCAAACAGCACCACGGCCAGCAGCGCGAACACGATTTGCAGCGCGCGCACCGGCCCCTTGCGGTCCGCCAGTTTGCCGCCCCAGATATTGCCGAACGCGACGGAGACGCCATACACCAGCATCACCAGGCTGACACTGCCAGCCGAGAACCCTGACACTTGCTGCAGAATCGGCGCCAGATAGGTGAACGCGATGAAGGTGCCGCCATAGCCAAGCGTGGTCATCGCATACACCAGCAGCAGGCGGGGCTGGCGCAGCACCGCAAGCTGGGTCAGCAGACTCGAAGGCTTGCTCATCGGGATATTCGCGGGCACCAGAATCGCGCTGCCGAGAATGGCGATCACGCCCAGCAGCGCGACCGCCAGGAAAGTCGCCTGCCAGCCGAATTGCTGGCCAATGAAGGTGCCGAGCGGAACGCCGGTAACCAGTGCCACGGTCAGACCGGTGAACATGAGGGCGATCGCGCTGGCGGCCTTTTCCTTCGACACCAGTCCGGTGGCGATGGTCGATCCGATCGAGAAGAACACGCCATGCGCCAGGCCGGTGAGCACGCGGGCCGTCATGAGCGAGGCATAGCCTGGCGCCATCCAGGCCAGCAGATTGCCGAGCGTGAACAGGACCATCAAGCTCAGCAGCAAAGTCTTGCGTTTGACGCGGCCGGTCAGTGCGGTCAGCACAGGCGCGCCGATGGCCACGCCCAGCGCATACAGGCTGACCAGCAGCCCGGCCGACGGCAGCGACACGTCAAGGCTGGTGGCAATGGTCGGGATCAGACCGACAATGACAAATTCTGTGGTGCCGATGGCAAAGGCGCTCAGTGCGAGAGCCCACAAGGCGAGTGGCATATTTTTCTCCGGGTAAGGGTTGGGAATTGCATCGCAGTTTGCCTGCCATCCCGGTAAAGAAAAATGCCTGTCCGGGCATGACACTTGTGATTTTTAGTCATATATGCGCCCGGTGTATGATGGGCTTTTTGCGGCCGAGGCAAAGATGATCGATGTGGATGGCATGCTGGCCTTTGTCGCCGTGATCGATGCGGGCTCGTTCTCGGCCTCCGCCGACCGGCTTGGCCAGACCCCTTCTGGTGTCAGCCGCACGATCGCGCGTCTGGAAACCCAGCTGGGCATGACGCTGATGCACCGCACGACCCGGCGCCAGGACCTGACCGAAGAGGGCGCCTGGCTGCTGGCGCGGGCGCGCAAGGTGATTGCCGAACTGGACGATACCGAGGCGGGTCTGGCCGCGCGCCGCTCGCAGCCATCCGGACTGGTGCGCGTGAATGCGGCCACGCCCGCACTCGACCATTTGCTGGCGCCGCTGGTCGCTGAATTTCTCGATGCCTATCCGCTGATCCGGCTTGAACTGACCAGCGGCGAAACCGTCATCGACCTGATCGAGGAGCGCGCCGACATCGCCATTCGCATCGGCCAACTGGCCGACTCCACGCTCAATGCGCGTCGCCTCGGCAACAGCCGCGTGCGGGTGCTGGCCGCGCCAGCCTACCTGGCGCGCCACGGGGTGCCGGCCGATGTGGCCGCGCTCACGGCGCACCGCCTGCTTGGGTTCACGGCACCGGCCTCGCTCAATATCTGGCCGCTGGCGCATGCCGGTGGCGAGGGTATGGCGGTCGAACCGGTGCTTACCGCGTCCAGCGGCGAAACCTTGCGCCACCTGGCGCTGGCGGGCGCCGGCATTGCCAGCCTGGCGGATTTTCTGACCCGGGCCGATGTGCGTGCGGGCCGCCTGGTCCCGGTCCTGGAAGCGCAGGCGCTGGAATGGACACAGCCGATCTGGGCCGTGTTCTACAAGCAGGGCGCGCTGGCGCCGCGGGTCACCGCGCTGGTCGATTTTCTGGCTGCGCGCCTGGCTGCCGGCATCCTGGCGCAAGCCGACTGAACACGCGTGGCGGCCGCATTTGTTGTAGGCTGGCTGCTCTGATGAAAGGAGCAGGCATGGCTACCCCTTATGCGACCACCCAGCCGCAACGCGCGGCGCTAGACGCCATGGACGGCGTTGTCGCTGTCGAATTCGGCACCGACTGGTGCGGTTATTGCCGCGCCGGCTCGCCGCCCATCGCTGCCGCCTTATCGGCGTTCCCCGACATTACCCACTTCAAGGTGGAAGATGGCAGTGGCCGTCCGCTTGGCCGCTCGTTCCGCGTCAAGCTGTGGCCGACGCTGGTGCTGGTGCGCCAGGGGCAGGAAGTCGGGCGCGTGGTGCGGCCGGCCGATGCCGAAGAAGTGCGCGCCGCCATTGCCAGCGCCCTGCAGGCGGGCGCCGGTCCGGCCTAGCCCGGCGCCACGCCGAACAGCGGTCGGGGGCCGCCAGGTCCCGGTGGCGCGACCGCCACGGCGGCGAAGTGGCTGAAGGTATCGAGCAGATTGCGCGCCCGGAAGGGTTTGAGAAGAATGCGCGTCACGCCGCGCTGCTGCAGCGCCGTCAGCATGGCGCTGTCGCAGCGCTCGAGCATGACGGCGATCGGGATGCCGGCCTGGCTGGCGGTCCCGCCGGCGCGCACCTCGTCGAGCAGGGACATGGCATGCAGCTCGCCTTGTACACTGGTCTCGTCGATGGCGATTACGGCGCCGTCGAAGGCTTGCCCTTTGAGCAGCCGCATGGCCAGCGCATTGCTGGCCGCCTCGTGCACCCGCGCGACACCCATCGAACGCGCCGTGAGCGACACCGTGCGGCGCAGCAGCGTCACCGGCTCCACCAGCAGCATGTTGAGGGCAGCGAAGTCCGGCGCGTCAGCCATGGGCCGGCGCCCCTTTGCCGCCCAGTTCGAGCACCAGTAATTCGCGCAGGCTCGCGAGAATCTGCAGCTCCACCGCGTCCAGCGTGCGCGGCTTGATGTCGATAATGCACAGGGTGCCGATCGGCTGCCCGGACGGCAGCGTCAGCGGGGCGCCGGCATAGAAACGGATGTGGGGTTCGCTGGTCACCAGGGGATTATCGAAAAAGCGTTCGTCGGCCAGCGCGTCGGGCACGACCATGATCTCGGGCTGCAGGATCGCGTGCGCGCAAAACGAAATGTCGCGCGGCGTGGAGCACGCTTCCAGCCCGAGGCGCGACTTGAACCACTGGCGGTCATGGTCAATCAGTGAAATCAGGCAAATGGGAACCTCAAACTCGCTGGCGGCAAATTCGACGATGGTGTCGAAGCGCTGTTCAGGCGGCGTATCAAGCAGCAGCAGTTCATACAGGGCTGCCAGGCGCTCGGATTCGTTTGGCGGGGTCGCGGGAATTAGCATTTTTATATTTAATGGTAATCTTTGTTTTCGCCTTTGTTGTACAGAATAGCATGGCGTTCCTGCAATTGGGATAGTGAAACACCGGCGCTGCGGCGTCGCTTATCCTTCAGGAAAAATCTTGTCACGCCGTGCACGACATGTTACTTTATCGCAATATTTCAGGGGGCGCTATGATTTTTGCAGCAGAGACGGAAGAACGCTCCTTGCACGTATTTCCCGACGCGGAGACGGCAGCGTCGTATTGCGAAGGGATCGCGGTGGAAGCGGCTTTATGGCTGTTCTGGGATGACGACGGCTTGCCGATGGAACCGCAATTTACGATTCCCAACAAGCGCGGTCTGTTCACGGGCAAGAACGGTATCTACCATCTGGTCAAGGTCGACAGCGGAAAATACAGCCTGTTGCAGGAGGCGCTGGAACACATTCGCCAGGTGATCGGGGAGTTTCCCTTCACCAGCGTGCGCGCGGTGCAGGATTACCTGCACCGCGGTCGCGCGGGCATGCCGGTTTAATTGCGGTTCGGATTGTTCGGACGGTCATCGCGGCCGTTCGGCACGCCGTCACCATCGCGGTCGCGGCGCGCCCAGTTGCTGCGGTTCATGCGCCAGCGGCCGTCACGCTCTTCCCAGGTCGGCGCGTTGTACACATAACCCTTGCGGTCGCGTACAAACTTGCCTTTCACCCAGACGTGGTGACCGCGTTTCCAGTCCCAGTAGCCAGGCGCCCAGACATAGCCGCGGCGCGCTTCCGGAATCCGTTCCACGCGCGGGGCAGGAGGCGCGACGCGCACCAGCACATCGGCGCTGGCAGGGGCGGCGACGCTGCCGAAAGAACCTGCGATGAGTGCGGCGATCAGTATTTTTTTCATCATGATATTCTCCACGAGATAGTTGAACTGCATTTATAGACCTTGCCGGTCGGATCGTATGTGCGTGAGCGCTCATACAGAAGAGTTCGCCTGGCTTGACTTCCATTTTCGGCGCGCTTATCGTCAATTCTTCTCCACTTTGTATTGACTTATGCGCGACGACAAGCCGGAATACGATGTGCTGGTGGTTGGCAGCGGTTTTGCCGGTCTGTGTACTGCGGTCAAGCTGCGTGAAGCGGGTATCGACAACTTCCTGGTGCTTGAGAAAGATGCCGAAGCGGGCGGCACCTGGTGGGCCAACAGCTACCCCGGCTGCGCGGTCGACGTGCCGAGCCACCTGTACTCGTTTTCGTTCGCCCCAAACGCCGGCTGGACGCGCGCGTTTGCACGTCAGGACGAGTTGCTGGCCTACACGCGCGGCATCGTGCGCGACTTCGATTTGCAGCGCCACCTGCGCCTTGCCACTGCCTTCGAAGGGGCCGACTTTGTCGAGCAGGGCGGCTACTGGCGCGTGCACACCAGTGCCGGGCAGTTGACCGCCAAGTGCATCATTGGCGCGACCGGCGCGCTCAATCGCCCCGCCATTCCCGATCTGCCCGGCCTGGCCGATTTTGGCGGCAAGGTGTTTCACTCGAGCCGCTGGGATCATGCTTTTGCGCTGCGCGGCAAGCGCGTCGCCGTGGTCGGCACCGGTGCCAGCGCGATCCAGTTCGTGCCCGAAATCGTGGACCAGGTGGCGCGCCTGGATCTGTATCAGCGCACGGCGCCCTGGGTCCTGCCGCGCCCGGATCGCGCGATCGGCCGCGTCGAACGCCTGCTGCTGGCGCG
>DASWMN010000346.1:0-10724 GCA_036399735.1 Telluria sp.
TGTGTTCGTTGCAGCAGAGAGGCGAGATTATGAAGCACTGCGTTTCAATCGTCAACCCCTTTTTGTTACGTCGCCGTTTCCAGCGCTCCCTTTCAGACTTCGTTAACTACTTGATTTCGTTAACGTTTTCATCGGGGAGGCGAACTATAGCAAAGCCCCAAGCAGCGCGCAAGAGCTCTTTCAACTGCGCGCGAAAATTTAGCGCGAACGGACGCGAACCACGTGCCGCCCGCCTTCCCGGGTGAAGTCGAAAGTCACAGGCAAAAAACGGCTGATGATGCCCGCGTTGGTAATAGCGTGGCCAGACACAGCCGCTGCGGTGAAACTGCCGCCGCCGGCCAGGGCAAGCGGCAGCATCAGCTGGTCGGCCAGATGCTCGCCAGCTGCCGCCCCCGAGGCAATATAATCCCGCGCCTCGTGCAGCGCCGTCTTGGCAACCGCTTCCGATCGCACCGCCTTTTCGCCAAATGCAACCACCACCTCGGCAACGTGCTCATATTCCAGGGTGATGAGCAGCGCGTTCCCTGGCCCCTGATCTGCAGGCAGACCACGCATGCGTAACGCCTCCTCGCCCCAACCCATGCCGGCGCCGACGCAGGCGAGCTCACGCTGACCAACTGCGGCGGGAACGCCAGCGAACAATGCTTCAGCATAGCCACCAACACGCTCTCCGCGCTCCATCAGCTCAATTGGCTGCAGTTGCGCGCACGGCATCACGTTCGCCATCACGACCCCGCCACCGGCCGGATAGAATCCGGCGCGCTCCAGCGCCAGCTCGACGTTCGCACCCATGCGCGCCAACAGCGGGCAATAAGCGCGCTGCAGGAATTCGATCGGCGGCGCCATCGGGTTATGGGTGCCGCCACTGATGCGCACCGTGGACGGGCCGTCGGCAAACAGCAGCGCCGGCACCACTGTTTGCAGCACCAGGGTGCAGCTGCCGGCGCTATTAATGGCGAAACGGTAGTCCCCGGCCTTGATCGCGTTCGGCACAAACGTCAGGGAGCGCGACCCCACTTGCGCATCGCTAAGGATTGCGCCGCATACCTCGGCCGCGGCCTGCACTGCCACCAGATGCTGACGCATCAAACCGGGCCTGGACCTATTGGCCCGTATATTCACAATCCGGAACGGCTGCCCGGTAATCATCGACAAAGTCAGTGCCGTGCGCAGCACTTGTCCGCCACCTTCTCCGGTGGCCCCATCCAATTCAATCATTTTCTGCTTTCTTTTATCCTTTGACGCACACAACCTGCTTGAGGGTATGGACCACCTCCACCAGATCGCTCTGCGCCTGCATGACGGCATCGATATCTTTGTAGGCCATCGGAATCTCGTCAATCACATTTTCATCCTTGCGGCATTCCACGCCTTCGGTCGCCTTGACCTGATCGGCCAGGGTAAAGCGGCGCTTGGCCTCGGTACGGCTCATGGTGCGGCCGGCACCGTGGCTGCAGCTGTTGAAGCTGTCCTCGTTGCCTTTACCTCGCACGATGAAGCTTTTGGCGCCCATCGAGCCCGGAATAATCCCCAGCTCGCCCGCGCGCGCCGAGACCGCCCCCTTGCGCGTAACCAGTACATCTTTACCGAAGTGCGTCTCTTTCTGCACATAGTTGTGGTGACAGTTCACCGCTTCCACGTGGGTCTCGAACGGCTTGGTAATCACCGTGCGGACGGCGGCAATCAGGTTCTGCATCATCACCTCGCGGTTCATGCGCGCGAATTTCTGCGCCCAGCTCACCGCTTCCACGTAATCGTTGTAGTGTTCAGTACCTTCGGCCAGGTAAGCCAGGTCCTGGTCCGGCAGGTTAATGAAGTGGCGGCGCATGTCCTGTTTTGCCAGCTCGATGAAGTAAGTACCAATCGCATTGCCGACGCCACGCGAACCGGAGTGCAGCATGAACCACACGAAACCGACTTCGTCCAGGCAGACTTCCACAAAGTGGTTGCCACTCCCCAAAGTACCCAGGTGGCGGTAATTGTTCGTATTCTTCAGCTTCGGGGTTTTCAGGCAAATGGCGTCGAATTCATCCTTCAGCGTCGCCCATGCGGCATCCACCGGCGCTGGCGGATTTTGCCACGAGCCTTCATCGCGACCACGGAAGCCGCGCGTTTTCGGCGACATCCCGTGCGGAATGGCGCGCTCGATCGCCGAGCGAATCTTGGCCAGACTATCCGGCAGGTCGTTCGCGGTCAGCGTGGTTTTGGCCGCCATCATGCCGCAGCCGATATCGACACCGACGGCGGCAGGAATCACTGCACCCAGGGTCGGGATCACACTGCCAATGGTGGACCCTTTGCCCAGGTGGACGTCCGGCATGACCGCGATGTGCTTGTAAATGAAAGGCATCTTGGCGGTATTGGCCAATTGCTGTTTCGCGGATTCTTCCACGGGCACGCCCCTGGTCCACATTTTGACGTGGCGGCCGCCTTCAATATTCATGACCTCGTAATTTTCGTTTTTCATTTGATTCAATTCGTTCCAATAAGGGTGATGACAAGGGGCGGCGAAATTTTTTTTGACTGAGCTACGAACTTGCGCCCGCCTGGATTTGAACCAGGGCCTCCAGCGTTGCCGCCGGTGCTCTACCATGTAATTCCACCTGCATTCATCTAAAAAGGGGTGGCGCTAAACTGCCCCGACAAGTGTGGACAAGACTTCCCGGCATATCTTTCGATTCTGCCAGGCCGGCTTTCGCCGTCATGGATTGATGTATTCCTGTCCGTATTCGGGCCAAAGCGCCACTGAGCCAGGGCAGGACAAGGGGTTGATGTGATTCGCACTTCTTGGGATGTAATCACATCAGCATTCCTGCCAGGCTCGAAACCGTTACGTTTTAATTTTCCTGCACTGATGATCCAGCCCATGCTGCCTCCTGCACGGCAATGGCCTCGATCTCGCCTACCCAATGTGCGGCGCCCAACTGCCCTGCGGCAAACGCGGCGACGATCTTGAAAACCTCGTCCGAAAACCCGCCAATATTAAGCACGTCTTCCCGCTCGATCGCCTGGGTAGTCTGGTTTGGCGTGCAATCGATGCACACCAGCCGCGCCAGCGGATTGCGCGCCTTGAACATGTTCCACTGACGCATGGTCTCGGTCGGGCCATGGCGCGCGTCGACCCAGGACTCGTTGTCAGACACGTAGATCACCAGATTTGCACGAGCGTTCTCGCGGTTGAGCAGCGCCAGCGGCGCAGCACAGCTGGTGGCACCGCCACCAATGGCTGCCAGTTTCTCTGCATTGCTCATCACCGTGTCGCGCGGGTTCAGCTTGACATTGACCACCGTACCCTCGAACGGAATCACCCGTGCTTCCGGATTGGTGCGCAACATCGCTGCCGACACCAGGGCGGCGACATCGATGCAACGCACGGTCGAGGTTACCGTTCCACGGTAGCCGGACGCAGGCGACTGCATGGACCCGGACACATCAGGGCAAATGATCACACCGCCTTCGATCTGGGGCACGTGCGACAGTGTGCTTTCCAGCGCATCCTGCAACGCTTCCCGAATCACGAACGGCACATCGTCCGATGCTGCCTTGTAAGCCGACATCAATTGATACGGGAACACGCCAGCCTTGGCAATCGCCGCCTCGTCGCGCAATTTTGCTGCGATCATTGCCGTCATGCCAGGCAGCGCATACACACCGTTCCGGCCAAACGTATTCAAATTCATTCGGACCATCTGCCAGCCACCTTGCAGCGCGATCGCAGCCCATGCTTCGGCCGACAGCGGCAATGCGGTCAACATCTGGAAAGGAACGTTCGGCACTGCCTTTGTCTGGTCCAGCTTGTACTGCTCATAGTCTTTTACAGCTTGCGGCAAAGCCTCGGCCTTGTGCGGCTTGCCGATGACCCAGGCGAAGAAAGCCTCGCGCCATGCGTCAGCCGGCTTCGGGTGCACCATCTTGATCACATCCGCCAGCGAAGGCGCGTTGCCGATCGCGGCTGACAGCAATTGCGCCTCGGTCGCCTTGTTCAACCAGGCCTGAACCAGCTTCTTTGGCCGGGTGCCGAGCGACTTGCGGCCGGTCGCGCCGGAACGCAGGATCTGAACAAAATTGCGCAGCATCTTCCCATTATTAATGACACGTTTGAAGACCGGCGCCAGTTGCGGCGCACCCTTGGCTGCCAGCACACATGCGAGCAAGGCTGGCATGTCCTTCATGTAGCCCCGTTCGCGGCAATAGATCGCGGTCTGCGCGATAAACGCCGGGTCGACCTGTGCGCACAATTCCAGTACCCTCGCCAGTTGTGCCTCGCCGCTGGCGTAGTAAGTTGCGTTCAGGCAGCCGGTGGCGGCGTATTGCGCCAACTGATGACGCGGGCTGAACTCGTAGGCCGGCGCCTCCGCAGCATTCAGTGCTGTTGCTGGCGGGATGTACTTGCCTTGGGTGGTCTGGAACAACTGGGCGTTTGCCATTTTCATTTCCTTGTTTTTCTTCGTTTGTACCTCTCCTATTGCAAAGCCCGTGCCAGGGCATGCCAGCAAAGACCAAGTTATTGATATCACTAGAAAAACATACAAAATTGGCACATCTGGACTGCCGGGGCACGGCATGCTAAATTATCCTATCGGATAAAGGTTTATATAATATGAAGAAGAAACGTGTCGTCGTCATCGGTTTCATCGGAACCCAACTCGACAAAGGGCAAGGCAGCGGCCGCTGGGAAAAGTGGCGCCCGACCGTCGCCCTGACGCAGCACGAGGACGTGATCGTCGACCGTTTCGAGCTTCTTTATAGTGGCGACTTCGAGAACCTGGCGCGTCACCTGGCCGCCGATATCGCCGCGGTATCGCCGGACACCATCGTCCAGCCGCACAGCCTGCCGATCAGCGACCCGTGGGATCTGGAAGATGTCTACGGCACGCTGTTCGACTTCGCCAAGACATATCCCTTCGATCCCGACAACGAGGATTACTGGGTCCACATCACCACCGGCACCCACGTGGTCCAGATTTGCCTGTTTCTGCTGACCGAGGCGCGCTTCTTCCCTGGCCGCCTGCTGCAGACTTCACCGCCAAAGCGCCAGGGCGCCAGCAATCCGGGCACCTACACGCTGATCGACCTGGACCTGTCGCGCTACGACCATCTGGCCCAGCGCTTTTCGCGCGAGCAGGCTGAAGGCGTCGCTTTCCTGAAGTCCGGCATCGCCACGCGCAACAGCCAGTTCAACACCTTGATTGACGAAATCGAGCGGGTCGCGATCAAGTCGAAAGCACCCATGTTGCTGATGGGCCCGACTGGTGCCGGCAAATCCTTTCTCGCGCGCCGCGTCTACGAACTGAAAAAGGCGCGGCACCAGATCGATGGCAAATTCGTCGAGCTCAACTGCGCGACCCTGCATGGCGACGGCGCGGCATCGACCCTGTTTGGTCATATCAAGGGCGCGTTCACCGGCGCGGCATCGGACCGGCCTGGCCTTTTGAAGAGTGCGCACAAGGGACTGCTGTTTCTCGACGAGATCGGCGAACTGGGCGCGGATGAGCAAGCCATGCTGCTCAAGGCCATTGAAGAGAAGCGCTTTCTTCCCGTGGGCAGCGACAACGAAGTGCAAAGCGATTTTCAGCTGATTGCCGGCACCAACCGCGATTTGTCCGAGGACGTGATCGCCGGGCGCTTCCGTGAAGATCTGTACGCGCGTATCAATCTGTGGACCTATGCCCTGCCCGGCCTGGTTGACCGTCCCGAGGACATTGAACCCAATCTGGCCTACTTGCTGAACCAGTTCAGCACCGAAAACGGCCAGATGGTGCGTTTTAATAAGGAAGCGCGGGAACGCTACATGCGCTTTGCGATCTCACCGGATGCGCCCTGGAGCGGCAACTTCCGTGATTTGTCCGCGTCCGTCACGCGCATGGCCACGCTGGCCGAAGCGCAGGGTATCAACGCCGCCATCGTCGACGACGAAATTGTGCGCCTGCGCCGGCTGTGGCGCCACCACGGTAGGCCGCCGCCAAACGCTGGCGTTTCGCTCGATCAATTGCTCGGTGCAGAGGGCGCCGCCCGGCTTGATCTGTTCGATGCCATGCAACTGAGCGCCGTGATTGCCGTGTGCCGGCAGTCGCGCACGCTATCCGACGCCGGCCGCAAACTGTACAGCGTGTCACGCGACGCCAAGGCCAAGCCGAACGATGCGGACCGGCTGAAAAAATATCTGGCGCGCTTTGAGCTCGACTGGAATCAGCTGCACTGAGGCGACCAGCGCTCAGCGCAGGCTCAGCGTCTGACGGCGCCACGCCGGATCCTGCCAGCGACTGAACAGGCGCACCGCATCCGGCTTGTCGGCCCAGGTGTCCACCGTCAGCGACTCCATGCTCAGCAATTCGAAGCTGCGCTTGAACTTGCCGTCGATGCGCGCTTCCCGCGCCACCAGCATCTTGTCCGCGCCTGGCACCCAGCCGGCAAATTCGGCGTAACCAACGTCCGGCTCGGTGGCCGCTGGCGGCAATACCTCCACCGTCCAGGTTGCCGCACGCTTCTGAAATACCCACAACTCGCGCCACGCCGCCATCGGCTGTACAGCCAGCGCCAGCGCCGTGCCCTGCGCATTCGCCCGCGCCGATCCTGTCCACACAATCCCGAACGTACAGCGGGTCACCAGCGCTGGCCCGCCCTTCAACTGCAGCGACACGCAGGTTTCACCCGGCTGCCCCGGCTTGGTCGTCACTTGCAATCCAGCACTCGTCACGGCAGCGGGCGTACCAGCCCAGCGCACTGCCCCGGCCCGCACACCCGCATCGGCGTAAGCGCTCACGTCGTCTTCGGTCAGATCGATCTTGCTGACGCTGCCCAGTTCGTCAAGCGCACGGGTGGCCGCCTCCAGCGCAGGCTCGTCGCGGCGCGCCTTGGCAAATGCCAGCGTCGACCAGACGGCCGACCGGCGCATGTGGATCCGGTTGCCGATGTGCGCCGGCAAATCGCGCACCGCGACCTTGTCGAGGATGTCGGCGCGCCACTGGTCAATGGCGTAGCGTTCGGTGGGGCGCTGGTCCGGGTCCAGGCATTCCTGGCGGGTCAAGCCCAGCGCTGCCCTGGCTTGCTGTTTCGGATCGGGCCGCAAGGCCAGCACGCGCCGGAATGCCTCGCCGTCGTAGCAGAGCTGAATCCGGCCATCATGTTCGTAACCAGTCATCTTGATGCCGTAATTGGCGACGACTTCCAGATGCGCCGCCAGCGCCGGATCGATCACCTTGCCCTGTTTGCTTGACGCCCGGCGCGCCAGCCGTTCGGCCATGGCGCCGAGGGCATCGAACGGTTCTGCCGTGATCGCGTCCCCTGGCGCCGCCTTCAGATAAGCCGCCGTGTAGGCGATGCCGAGCGCCTCCGCGCCGCTGCTATCTTTCAGAAAGCGCACGACGGTCAGCAACTCGCCCGCGTCCGCAGGAGCCAGTGAAACCTTGCGGACCTGGCTCGCGCGGATATACCCGGCGCGTTCGCGACGGTGGTCGTACACCTGGAGAAAGTCGCCCTTCTCACCACGGATTTCCAGACTGTCCCCTTGCCACAGCAAAGCTTGCTGCTGGGCGGAATCCCGGGCGGCGGCGCGCAGCTGCGCGTTGTCCTGGGTAACGATGGCCATTGCGGCCAGTGAAACTGCTGCGACCGTGATGGGCATGATTATTCCTCGCCCGCTTCATCGGCTGCCGGCTCGACGGCTGGCGCGGCGGCAACGGTGGCGGCGGCACTTGTCTTGCCCGCACCCAGCAGCGCGGCACCAATGAACCCGCCATCGGTCGGCGCCGGGGCGATGATCACCGATACCTTGTCCGACAGCTTGTCGGCCATGGTTTTCTGAATCAGCAGCGGATGGCGCGACAGCAGCTTGCCTTCGCGTTCCATCTGGGTGCTGGCCACCTTGCCGATCAAATCTTGCCGATACGCTTCTGCGTCCGCCAGCTTGCGGCGTGAATCGGCCTCGCCTGCCGCTTCGATCACGCGGGCCTGGGCAGCGCCTTCCGAAGTACGGATGCGCGCGACCTTGTCGGCCTCCGCCTCAAGCTGACGTTGGGCAATCTGCTTTTCCTTGAATGGGATCACATGCTTCATCGCTTGCTCCTGCGCGCGGGCAGCGATCACCTGTTCGTTACCGGCGGCTTCCGCGGCCTTTTCGCGACGCACCTTCTCGGCATCGGCTTCCAGCTCGCTCTGCTTGACCTGCTTTTCCTTCAACTCGAGCGTGTAGCGCATCTTCTGGGTTTCCAGTTCTTCCGCCAGCAAGCGCTCCATGCCAGCCTTGTATTCCTGGGGCAGACTGATTTTGCCGATCGTCACGCCGCGCAGCAGGATGCCGTCCGCCGCCAGCTTCGGTTTGAGTTCAGCTTCGATCAGTTGCGCAATCTCGGCGCGCTTGGAGGAAAAGATCTCGCGCACGGTGTAGCGGGTAAATACTTTATAGATCACCCCCTGCACGGCCGGCTCGACCACCGCGCCATTGATATCGGGCGGCAGATTCTTGGTGATGGAGGCCAGGTGCGACGGGTCCAGCGCATACCGCACCGACAGATCGACGCCCAGCGCCAGCCCTTCCATTGACTGAAACGGCGCATCGCCGCTGGCGGCCGGCTTGTAGACCTGGTCGAACAGGGTGAGTTCGCGCAGGCTGTGCATGCCTGGCAGCACCCAGAGTGCACCGTCGCGTACCGCCGTGACCGAGCCGGTCAGCTGATTGACGCGCACGCCGACATGGCCCGGCGCCACGGTATGCACGGGTGGATGGCTGAACAACAGGTAGCCGCCACCACCAATCAGGCCGAGCAGCAGGCCGATGCGGCCCAGCTTATGCACCGGTGCCTCGGCCACGCCACCGCGCAGGGCTGAAATCAGCCTTCCGGCGCCGCCCGCGAGGGAGGAGCGCACCGCTTGCACCATGATCTTGATCCGCTGGGACATCTAGTTCACCTTTTCTTTGCTGGTTTTGGGGTTCCGCCGCTGCCAATGCAGGGCCGGTAAGGCATGGTGCGGCCAGCGGGCCGGAAGACACAATGCGGGCGCAGGGGCAGAATCCGGACGCCGTGTGAAGAAACGCTCACAGCTGCCCACTGGCTTTTGCCGGGAAAACATGGATACTGCTTGCATCACATACAACGGAGCAAGAAATGGCACGAGTGGCCGTCATCGAGGACGATCTGCCGACCAGCAACCAGCTGAAGGCCTGGATCGAGTCCGCCCGGCCCGGCATCACGGTCGACCAGTGGTTCAACCGGGACGACGCGGAATCGGCCATCGTGCGCGAGCGCTATGACCTGGTGGTGCTTGACATCGAACTGGGCCGCGAGCGCCACGCCGGCGTGGCCATCATCAACGCCATCAATAAAAAGTATGCGACACCGGTGCTGGTGGTGTCGGCCATGCCCGCCACCATCTACCGCAGCATCATGAAGGCACTTGATGCCTGGGATTACCTGCAGAAGGCGACGTTTGAAGAAGCCGATTTCATTGAGACCTTCCTGGAAATCCTGCGCGCCGTGAAGGAACGCAGCGCCAGCGCGGCGCAAAAACCGGCCGCAAGCGGTGAACTGGAAATTGACCCGCTGCGCCAGCGCAATCCCAGCTGGCGCGGCCAGCGCATCAACCTGCCGCTGACGGCGCAGCGCATTCTGGCCGCCCTGTATGCCAGGCGCGGTGAAGTGGTGTCGTACGATGAATTGTTCGAGGTCGTCAAGAGTGGCCGCAATCGTGACAATATCCGCAAGCACGTCAGCACAATCCGCGACGCGTTCCGCGAGATCGATCCGGCCTTTGAAGGCATCGAAAACGTGCCCATGCGGGGCTTTCGCTGGGTTACGCGCTGAACATGCGGCTGATGCGCATTGTCCCCTACCGCCTGCGGATTCTGCTGCGGGCTGCCTTTCTGTTCCTGGCGCTGGCCACGATCGGGCTGGCCGTGTCTGTCCTGCAGCAGGAAAAACAGCTTAGCTATAACAATTACCAGGCCAGTTTTCAGAAAACTGCGCAGCAGATCTCCGCGACCTTGCGCCACCCGGCCGGTCAGCTGGCCCTGCTCAATCCACCGCGCGGGGCAACGCCGGCCACGGGTCTGCGGCCGGTGCTGCTGCCCTTCGCCTCGCTCGATTTCGATGATCAGAACAAAGTGCAACAGGCCGTGGCCTTGTCCGGCTGCCTGGTGCAATATGGTCCAAGCGGCAATCTGTGCGCCGGCGTCGGCAGCAATCCCTGGGCCGGCGGCTTTATTTATGTAGCAGGCAGCTTTGACAGTGAAGTGCTTGTCCCGCACAAACGTGGTGATGAAATTCTGGACCAGTCGCACCGGCTGCTGGTATCGGTGCAATTGCGCGGACAGCGCTACGACTGGGTCGCCCCGTTCGAAGAAAGCATGGAGGATGGCCAGCTGCGCGGGCGGCTGACGGGATTTCCCGCCAGCGACAACGGCTATCGCAAAGTGAAGCCAGTCAAGGATTTTCGCGGCTGGATCTGGCAAGACGCCTATTGCGCCGACGGTGAGGACTGCCAGCACAACGCGTTCTTCTCCCTGCGCCTGCCAATTGGCGTGCTGCGCGATGCCCTGTTCGACGGCACCCGACCAGTCTGGCCGCCAGCCGACCTCGACCAGATCAAACTGCGCGTGCGGGTCATGGCGCCTGGCCAGGGCGCGCCGCTGCTTGACAGTGACAGTGGCAGTTCCGCACGTCCCTTTGCATTGAACGATCTGAGCACCTCGCTCCTGCCAGGCGAAACACTGCGTCTTCGCAAACTCG
>DASWMN010000347.1:0-10205 GCA_036399735.1 Telluria sp.
ATCCGGTTCGCCGCCCAGCTGCTTGATCAGGCCGCGGGTAATCGCGACAGCTGCCAGGATGCCAAGGAACACTGCCAGGCCACCCAGGCCAAGCATGGTGTTGCGTGCCAGGTTGTAAGCGCCTTCGGCGTCCTGGGCTGCCTGGGCGGTCGACTTCTCTTCCAGGGTCGCCAGCTGTTCCAGCGCGGCCATCCATTTTTTCTGGGCAGGACGAATTTCGCGGATCAGCACCTTGGTCGCATCTTCCGCTTTACCGCCGAGCCACATTTCCGACGCCTTGGCGATGGCCGGCATGGCGACCGCTTCATGTTCCTTGATCTGCTTGAGCAGTTCCTTTTCCTGGGCCGTGGTGCTCGCTTCGGTGTCGAACTTCTCGCTCAGTTTTTTCTGCGCCACCTCGTACACCTGGGCCAGGTCGTTGACACGCTTCATTTCAGGCGCCATATCGTCCGGCTCCGACAGCAAGGTCAGGATGCGCAGCGAGGTGATGCGGTCGCCCACGTTGGCGCGCATGTCGATCACCAGACGGTTGACGACATTGTTCACGCCGACCACGTTGTCCAGGCGGTCCTGGATCAGCTTCATGTTGTAAATACCCACACAGGTCACGGCGACCAGGAAGAACAGGACCAGGCAGAAACCGAGGCCGAGACGGGTACCGACCTTCATGTTGGATAAATTCATAGACGTGTCTTTTAAATGCTGCGATTGAAGGATTTTTGGCCGCTTGAACGGGGCGCTTTTGGCGCGCCGTTGGGAGATACCCACCATGTGAGGATCTGCGCTATTTCAGTCAGGATAAATCAAAAAAATGACTGCGGATGCAAAAATCGCGACGCTTGCACGCATTGTTTCGCTAGAACAACACATTTTATTGCGATTGTATAAAGGAAACTATAATTACTTAAAAGAATTATAAATCGACAGCTTGTCGGTCCGATAATTTAATCGGAAACGGTCGCACCGCGCATGCGCGCGGCTGCCTCGAGCAATAGGCGGGGATCGGCCCCTGCCAGCTTTTTGGAATCGGACAGGGTCTGGCGGAACGCGCGCGCGCCCGGCAGGCCAGCCATCAGTCCCAGCATGTGGCGGGTGATCGAATTGAGCTTCAGGCCGCGGCTGGCGTACAGGTCCAGCTGCGCCTGCAGGTAGGGAATCATCGCCTCCAGCACTTCCTCGCGCGATTTGACAGCGCTGCTGTCGCCGTAGAAACGGGCGTCGTAGGTCGCCATCGCATACGGGTTGTGGTAAGCCTCGCGCCCCATCATTACCCCGTCCACGTGCTGCAGATGGGTGGCGATCTCGGCGTCGGTCTTGATGCCACCGTTGATGATGATTTCCAGATCCGGGAACTCGCGCTTGAGCTGGTAAGCCACCTCGTACTTGAGCGGCGGAATCTCGCGGTTTTCCTTGGGCGACAGCCCCTTGAGGATGGCGTTGCGGGCGTGCACGATAAAGGTGGTGCAGCCGGCATCGGCAATGGTGCCGACAAAGTCGCGCACGAAACTGTATTCCTCGTTGCGGTCGATCCCGATCCGGTGCTTGACCGTCACATCGATCGAGACCGCGTCGCGCATGGCCTTGACGCAATCGGCCACCAGTTGTGGTTCTGCCATCAGGCAGGCGCCAAACGCGCCCTTCTGCACCCGTTCCGACGGGCAGCCGCAGTTCAGATTGATCTCGTCATAGCCCCATTGCTGGCCCAGCTTGGCGCTGGTGGCCAGGTCGGCCGGGTCGCTGCCGCCCAGCTGCAGCGCAATCGGGTGTTCCTGCTCGTCGAAGCGCAGGTGGCGCTCGACGTCGCCGTAGACCAGCGCGCCGGTGGTGACCATTTCGGTGTACAGCCAGGTGTGACGGGTAATCTGGCGATGGAATACGCGGCAATGGCGGTCGGTCCAGTCCATCATCGGGGCAACCGACAGGGTGCGGGGAGGAAGCAGCTTGGTCATGAACGGAACCTGGTCATCAAAAGTAATAAAGGGCGCCGAAGCGCCCCTTGGGTATTACGCCTCGCGGCTGGCCTTCTTGCGCTCGTGCTCTTTCAGGTAGCGCTTGCGCAGGCGAATCGATTTCGGGGTGATCTCGACCAGTTCGTCGTCGGCGATGAATTCCACCGCGTATTCGAGCGACATCTGGACTGGCGGCACCAGGCGCACCGCTTCGTCGGTACCCGACGAACGCACGTTGGTCAGCTGCTTGCCCTTGATCGGGTTGACGACCAGATCGTTGTCACGCGAGTGGATACCGATGATCATGCCTTCGTACACCGGGTCGTTGTGGACCACGAACATACGGCCGCGATCCTGCAGTTTCCAGATAGCGTAGGCAACGGCAGCGCCGTCATCCTGCGAGATCAGCACGCCGTTGCGGCGGCCGGCCATTTCACCCTTGGTGTTGTCTACTGGCGCGTATTCGTCGAACACGTGCGACATCAGGCCGGTACCGCGGGTCAGGGTCATGAATTCGCCCTGGAAACCGATCAGACCGCGTGCAGGAATCTTGTACTCAAGGCGAACACGGCCCTTGCCATCCGATTCCATGTTGGTCAGGTCGCCACGACGGCGGCCCAGTTCTTCCATCACGCCGCCCTGGTTGACTTCTTCAACGTCGACCGACAGGTTCTCGAACGGCTCGTGGCGCACGCCATCAACCATCTTGAACACGACGCGTGGACGCGACACGGCCAGCTCGAAGCCTTCACGGCGCATGTTTTCGATCAAAATCGTCAGGTGCAGTTCGCCGCGGCCCGATACTTCGAAGATGGTGTCGTCGTCAGTTGGCGAAACGCGCAGCGCAACGTTGGCTTTCAGTTCGCGGTCGAGGCGGTCACGCAGCTGGCGGCTGGTGACGAACTTGCCTTCGCGGCCGGCCAGTGGCGAGTTGTTGACCATGAAGTTCATGGTCAGGGTCGGCTCGTCGACGGTCAGCATCGGCAGCGCTTCTTGCACGTCCGGTGCGCACAGGGTCGAACCGATGCCGATTTCGTCGATACCGTTGATCAGGCAAATGTCGCCGGCAACTGCTTCGTCGACGAGCACGCGCTCGAGGCCCTTGAAGTTCAGCACCTGGTTGATGCGGCCCTTGATTGGGGTGCCGCCTGGACCGTTGATGACAACGACGTCCTGGCCGGTCTTGACGCGGCCGCGGTTGACGCGGCCAATGCCGATCTTGCCCACGTACGACGAGTAGTCGAGCGAGGTGATTTGCATCTGCAGCGGGCCGTCCGGATTGTCATCGCGCACTGGAACGTGCTGCAGAATGGCATCGAACAGTGGTTTCATGTCGCCGTCGCGCACGTCTTCGGTCAGACCGGCATAGCCGTTCAGGCCCGACGCGTAGACGATAGGGAAGTCGAGCTGCTCATCGCTGGCGCCCAGTTTGTCGAACAGTTCGAAGGTCTGGTTGATGGCCCAGTCAGCGCGCGCGCCTGGACGGTCCACCTTGTTGACGACCACGATCGGCTTCAGACCCAGGGCCAGCGCCTTGCGGGTGACGAAGCGGGTCTGCGGCATTGGGCCTTCTTGTGCATCGACCAGCAGCAGCACCGAGTCAACCATCGACAGCACGCGCTCGACTTCGCCGCCGAAGTCGGCGTGGCCTGGGGTGTCGACGATGTTGATGTGGGTGCCTTCGTACTCAACCGCGCAGTTCTTCGACAGAATCGTGATGCCGCGTTCTTTTTCGAGGTCGTTCGAATCCATGACGCGGGTATCGACCGCCTGGTTTTCACGGAAGGTACCAGACTGGCGCAGCAGCTGGTCCACGAGGGTGGTTTTGCCGTGGTCAACGTGGGCGATGATGGCGATGTTGCGAATTGCGCGTTTAGAATTTGACATGGTCGTAAAGAACGGAAATGTACGTGGTGTACGAAGGTGTACGGGTATTGCTTGAATCAGGAACCCACTAGTATAGCACGCAAAACGCCGTTATTGCAGATGACCAAGGAGGGAAATCGCTGGAAATTCAACAGCTTGCTGTAATTCACGCCACATTTTCGCCCGATTTTGGGGCGTTGCTGCGAGCAAAAGCAGGCAAAGCGCTTGGTATGGCGGCATCGCTCGCCACGATAAATTGGAAGGCAACTACATCGTCCTCGCGCAGGCGGGGACCCATGCCGCGTTACCGGATTCGGCAAGCCGGCATGTCCCCTGCCAGTCACGAGGGCGACAACTGTGAAGCTCGCAGTCAGAATTGCTACATCGGCGCGGCATTCACCGGAATCTTGCGCGGCGCCGCCTGCTGCGTTTTGGGAATGCGAATCTTGAGCACCCCTTGCGCCATTTCCGCCGTGGCCTGCTCCCCATCGAGGTCGCGCGACAAGGCGAACGTCCGCTCATAATGCTGATGCCGTACCTCCGCATAACGCGACTGCATGTCCTGCGGAACGTCGAGCGCAAGCGCACCTTCGATGGTCAGGCTGTGCGCCTCCAGGCGCAGATTCAGATTTTCCCTGGACACGCCAGGTATGTCCGCCAGCAAGGTAATGCCGGCAGCGTCCTCGATCACGTCGACCGGTGGCGTCAGTACGCCAACGTCGCGCTTGGCCACCGCGCGATCTGACGCTGCCTGCTGCTGGCCGGCGCCCTGCCCTTCCATGCTGCCCACGCCAATCTGCTGCTCCGGTGCTTGCGTTTGCGCCGGGTCCGCACCCTGGCTGATTTCCTGGCTTTGCTTGTCGGTATCCATTCTGCCCTCCTGTTCAGTGAACCGAAATGCGGCGCGGCTGCGTGGCCTCGCGTCGCGCCACGGAAACGTGCAGCACCCCGTCCCGGTATTGCGCGCTGACCGATTCGGCGTCGATGTCGTCTGGCAGCGTGAGCACACGGCGGAAGCTGCCGGCGAACCGTTCATTGATTTGCACTGTGGCGCGCTCGGCCTGCGAATGCAGATCGTCGGACCGCTGACCGGCAATGGTGAGCACGCCCTGCTCGAGCTGCACGTCGATCGAGCCCGGGTCCAGGCCCGGTGCGAACACATACATCTCGATACTCTTCTGGGTACTGCCGACGTTCAGTGCGGGAAAGCCGCCGCGCGCGAAGCCGCGGATGCTCGACTCCATATCGAAGGCGTGCTGCAGGTCGCGCTGGAAGCGGTCGAGCTGGGCGAACAGATCGTCGGGGAACATTGATCGGTAATTCATCATGGACCTCCGTGGAATGCTGGGTTGTCGCGATTAGACTGGAAGATGCGCGCAAGGTTCCTATATGATCGGGCGATGCATCCATTCCGACCCCTCGCCCTCGCGCTGCTTTTTTGCTGCGCCCCCGCCGTGGCCATGCGCCCTGTGTACGGCACGCTGACACTCGACGAGTTGATCAGGGTCTCCGACACGATTGTTCTGGTCGAACGCGAGGAACCCTTCAAGTCCGTCTCGCAAATCGAGGAAAATGGCTGCACCGCCGAGCGTTGGCCGCTGACGGTGACGGCTGTGCTGCGCGCCGCGCCTGACAGTGTGCAGCGTGGCCAGGTGCTGCCGGTGCTGGTGAACGCGATTCAATTGATGACCTGCGGCTTCGACAAAAAGAGGCTCAGCGTGTCGTACGGGGTGCCCCGTTACGCCGGCTACGACTACAACTTCTACAAGGCGCCATCGCCGCGTTTTGTTGTCTTCATAAAGACCGGGCCGCATGGCCCTGAACTGGCCGCAGTGGGCGCCTTCGAAACCGAAGCGCGCATGGCGGACATCGTCAAGCGGATCAAGCCCTGAGACGCCGCCCTCCCCCCATTGAACGACGCTGCAGGCTAAGCAGGTATTACATCGAAAACAACCAAGTGCCGCAGCTTGGCGGTTTCGCCGCTGTCGTCTAACTTGCCTGGCTCGCGGCAGTCGCGATCAACCGTTCCGGCGCGAGGATCTGGTACTCCTGCAGGTTGGCAGTGCCAAGCAGTTTTCCTTCGTGATAGACCCGCACGCGGCCAAGCGCAGACGGCAGTGTGAGTGCTTCCTTACCGAGCGCAAGGCGCTGGCCCTGGAGGAAGCGCTTGGCCAGTTCCGGCGTCAGTTCGACAGCCGGGAAGCTCGACAGCAGCGCATCGACTGGCGCGAGCAGCTCGACTGGCGCCGGATGGGCGCCAATCTGCTCCAGCGTGACCATGCCTTCCATCGTCAGCGCGCCAACCTGCGTGCGGCGCAGCGCGTTCAGGTGGGCGCCGCAGCCGAGCG
Organism: Telluria sp.; assembly: GCA_036399735.1. Lineage (GTDB taxonomy): Bacteria > Pseudomonadota > Gammaproteobacteria > Burkholderiales > Burkholderiaceae_D > Telluria_A. Next base: position 6,164 of record DASWMN010000347.1, read on the forward strand.
CGTGGCCGATGTCTTCGCCCAGCACGCGGATGTAGGTGCCCTTGCTGCAGGTGACCGACAGCTTGAGGAATGGCGCCTCGTACGAGATGAAGTCCAGCTTGAGGATGGTGACCGGGCGCGCTTCGCGTTCGAGCGTGATGCCTTCGCGGGCGTATTCGTAATAGGCTTTGCCGTCGCGCTTGAGGGCCGAGTACATCGGCGGCACTTGCATGATCGGCCCGCGGAACTGCGGCAGCACAGCCTCGATCTGTTCGCGTGTGACGTTCACGTCGGCCGTGGCGATGGTCTCGCCTTCCGTGTCGCCAGTGTTGGTGGTGATGCCCAGGTGGACCGTGGTTTCGTAGGTCTTGTCGGCTTCGAGCAAGTCTTGCGAGAATTTGGTGGCTTCACCGAAGCACAATGGCAGCAACCCGGTCGCGAACGGATCGAGCGTCCCGGTGTGACCCGCCTTTTTCGCGTTCATGAAGCGCTTGGTCTTGATCAGGGCATCGTTCGAGGACAGGCCGACCGGCTTGTCGAGCAGGAGCACGCCGTCGACCAGGTCGCGGACTTTTTTGGGGTGTGTTGATTTCATTGTTGCCTCAAATACGTCGTCCTCGCGAAGGTGCCGGCGCATGCGCCGACACCTTCGCGAGGACGATATTGATTCTGTACTTGCTTACTCTTCGGCGTCGGCTTCCGGCTTTGCATCCGGCTCGGCATCGGCCGCGCGGGTAGCGTTAGCCTGGTCAATCAGCAGCGACATTTCCATGCCGCGCGAGGTCGAGGTGTCGTGCACGAAGTGCAGCATCGGCAGCGTGTGGATGTGCAAACGCTTGCCCAGCTGGTTGCGGATGAAGCCCGAGGCCGCAGCCAGACCGGCGATGGTGTTCTTGACCGACTCCTTGTCGTCCTTGAACATGGTGAAGAACACCTTGGCATGCGCGTAGTCCGGCGTGATCTGCACTTCGGTGATCGTGATCATGCCGATGCGCGGATCCTTCAGACCCGACGCCAGAATTTCAGCCAGATCGCGCTGGATCTGGTCGGCCACGCGCAAGCCGCGCGCAGGAATGGTTTTACTATGTTTGGCCATGATTTTTTCCTACTCTCTAAAACGAACGGGGCGCCAATAAGCCAGGCTTATTGGCGCCCCGCCCATGTACTGCCGAATTACAGCGTACGGGCGATCTCTTGTACTTCGAAGACTTCGAGGACGTCGCCGACTTCGATATCGTTGTAGTTCTTGAGCGACAGGCCGCACTCCAGACCGGCGCGTACTTCTTTCGCGTCGTCCTTGAAGCGCTTGAGCGAATCGATCTCGCCAGTCCACACCACGATGTTGTTGCGCAGCAGACGAACCGACGACGAACGCTTGACCACACCATCGGTGACCAGACAACCGGCAATCGCGCCCACTTTCGAGACCAGGATAACCTGGCGAATCTCGACCGCACCAATGATGGTCTCGCGCTTTTCTGGCGCCAGCATGCCCGACAGCGCGGCACGGATTTCATCGATCGCATCGTAGATGATGTTGTAGTAGCGGATGTCCACACCGTTCGACTCGGCCAGCTTGCGCGCCGAAGCGTCAGCACGGGCGTTAAAGCCGATGATGACCGCTTTCGATGCAACCGCAAGGTTGACGTCGGACTCGGTAATGCCACCCACTGCTGCGTGAACCACTTGTACGCGCACTTCGGAGGTCGACAGCTTCTGCAGCGAACCGACCAGCGCTTCCTGCGAACCTTGTACGTCGGTCTTGATGATGACCGGCAGATTCTTGACTTCGCCTTCGCCCATGTTGTCGAACATGTTCTCGAGCTTGGCCGCCTGCTGCTTGGCCAGCTTGACGTCGCGGAATTTACCTTGACGGAACAGACCGATTTCACGCGCTTTGCGTTCGTCTGCCATGACCATGACTTCTTCACCAGCGACTGGCACTTCGGTCAGGCCCTGGATCTCGACCGGAATCGATGGACCGGCTTCGGAAATCGCTTTGCCGTTTTCGTCCAGCATGGCGCGTACACGGCCATATGACGAACCGGCCAGAATCACGTCGCCGCGCTTCAGGGTACCCGACTGCACCAGGATCGTCGCGACCGGGCCCTTGCCCTTGTCCAGACGGCCTTCGACCACCAGACCACGCGCAGGCGCGTCGACAGGGGCTTTCAATTCCAGCACTTCGGCCTGCAGCAGCACCTGTTCCAGCAGGGCGTCGATGCCCTGGCCGGTCTTGGCCGATACCGGCACGAATGGCGATTCGCCACCGTATTCTTCAGGCACAACCTGTTCGGCGATCAGCTCTTGCGTCACGCGATCCACGTTGCCACCTGGTTTGTCGACCTTGTTGATCGCCACCACCAGCGGTACGCCGGCAGCTTTCGCGTGAGCGATTGCTTCCTTCGTCTGCGGCATCACGCCGTCGTCGGCTGCGACCACCAGAATCACAATGTCGGTGGCCTTGGCGCCGCGGGCACGCATGGCGGTGAACGCCTCGTGACCCGGGGTGTCGAGGAAGGTGATGATGCCGCGCGGCGTTTCGACGTGGTAGGCGCCGATGTGCTGCGTAATCCCGCCTGCTTCGCCCGATGCGACCTTGGCGCGGCGGATGTAATCCAGCAGCGAGGTTTTACCGTGGTCGACGTGACCCATGACGGTCACGACTGGTGCGCGCGAGGTCGACTCGAAGTGAGCGTGCTCACCCTGGTCAGCCAGCAGTGCTTCCGGATCGTCCAGTTCAGCGGCAAACGCCTTGTGGCCCATTTCTTCCACCAGAATCATGGCGGTTTCCTGGTCCAGCACCTGGTTAATGGTGCACATCTGGCCCAGCTTCATGAGCTGCTTGATCACTTCCGATGCCTTGACGGACATCTTGTGCGCCAGTTCGGCAACGGTGATGGTTTCAGGGACGTGAACGTCCTTGATCACCGCTTCGGTTGGTGCCTGGAAGTTGGTTTCGCGGTCATCGCTGTGCGACGAACGGCGGCCACCTTTGTTGGCACCACCACGCCAGCCGTCACGGCCAGCAGGCGAACCGGTGTTACCACGTGGCTTGATACCGCCGCCCGGTGCGCCGCGTTTTTTCGCGTCGTCCGACCAGGTGGACGAAACATTGGCCGATTTGATCGACTTCTTGTCGGCGCCCAGTGGCTTCTTCTCGTCTTTTTTCTCGCCTGGCTTTTTATCGGCCGGCTTGTGCAGTGTGCCTTCAGGTGCCTTTGCCTTGATCGCGGCAACTGGTGCCGGCGCAGGTTCGGGCGCCTTGATGGCGCGGCGCGGTGCATTCATCATCGCTTTGATCTGCGCGACTTCGTCGGCCACGGCCTTGCGGGCGCGGTCGTTCGCTGCAGCGCGTTCAGCCGCTTCCTTGGCCGCGGTCGCAGCCTTTTTCTTGGCTTCTTCGGCAGCGGCTTTCTTGCTTTCGTCGTCGGCAGCGGCGCCTGCGCTGGCTGCAGCTGCAGCGGCGCGCTTGGCTTCTTCAGCCGCTTCCTTCTTGGCGTCAGCGTCGGCCTGCTTGGCCTGCGCTTCTTTTTCCGCTTCCAGCTTGGCCAGACGGTCCTGCTTTTCACGCAGGTCCGCTTCCTGGCGGGCGATCAGTTCCGATTGTTTGCGCGCGTCTTCTTCGCGGCGTGCCACTTCGGCAGCGTCGATCACCGGTGCAGCTGGTGCGGCCGGTGGTGGCGGCGCGACAGGTTCGTCGCGCTGCACGAAGGTGCGCACTTTCTTGACCGCGACCTGGATGGTACGCGATTTACCGGAGGCGTCAGCCTGCTTGATCTCAGTCGTTTCCTTGCGCGTCAGCGTGATTTTTTTCTTCTCGCCGTCTGGTGCCGACCCGTGGGTCTTGCGCAGGTGATTCAACAACTTATCCTTATCATCTTTCGACAATGGATCTGACGTCGAACTTTTTTCGACGCCGGCAGAACGCAGCTGCGTCAGCAGCAAATCTGCAGGCATCTTCAGTTCGGTGGCAAATTGGGCTACGTTGTTACTCGCCATTCAGTCCTCTTTTCTTTGTGTCGCGACAGATGATAAAGATACTCAAATTAAGCCTTGGCCA
>DASWMN010000348.1:0-5245 GCA_036399735.1 Telluria sp.
GGTATATGTACCAGTAGGCGTACAGCGTCCCCGGCGGACGGCTACTTGGCCATCGCTTCCGGGCCGGCGGCAATCAGCGCATGCAGGGCGGCGTAGACCTCGTCGACCGCGCCGCCCAGCTCGTGGGCCTGGCTGCGCCACTGCGCTGCCTGCGCCGGCTCGTGCAGGCTGAGCGACAAGCGCTCGGTCTGCGAAATCGCGCGCTGGGCGCCGAAGTTCACCAGCACACCCTGCAGGCTGTGCACGGCCCGCTGCGAGGCCGGCAGATCGTCAGCGTCGAGCGCCTGGTATAAAGTCTGCATCAGCTGCGGCCCGTCATCAATGAACAGGGCCGCCAGTTCCAGCAGCAAGCCGGTGTCGCCATCGAGCCGCAGCAGGGCTGTGCGCCAGGCCAGCACGGGCCCCGCCTGCTCCACATGGAAGCGGCTTACCAGCTGGCGCAGGTGTTCGCTGTCGATCGGCTTGGACAGATAATCGTCCATGCCCGCCTCCAGGCAGCGCTCGCGGTCGCCCTGCATGGCGCGCGCGGTCATGGCCACAATCGGCACGTGGCCGCCGCGCGCCAGTTCCCACTGGCGGATGCGGCGCGTCGCGCTCAGGCCATCGAGTTCCGGCATTTGCACGTCCATCAGAATCAGGTCGAACGTGCCTTGCATGGCGCGCGCCAGCGCATCCTGGCCATTGTCCACCAGCGTGATGCGGTGCCCCATCTTTTCCAGCAGGCGCAGCGCCAGACGCTGGTTGACCGGATTGTCTTCCGCCAGCAGGATACGCAAACCGCTGCCGCTGTCGGTCTGCTGCACCTGGGCTGGCGCCGCCAGCAGCAGCTCGGGCACGGCGGGCGCGTCGGATGTGACGATTACGCTGCGTGCCATCTGGTCGTGGGTGGCGTGGCGCAGCGGAACGCTGAAGCGGAACGCGCTGCCCTTGCCCGGCGCGCTGTCGACCGACAGATCGCCCTGCATCAGGATCACCAGGCGGCGGCATATGGTCAGCCCCAGGCCGGTGCCGCCGAACTGGCGCGTGGTCGAGCCGTCCACCTGGGCAAACGGCTCGAAAATCAGTTGCTGTTTTTCCAGCGGAATGCCGATCCCGGTATCGGTCACGATGAACTCGATTTCGCAGCGGTCTTCCGTCTCGAAACCTTGCACCAGCGCCAGCGTGACGCTGCCGGCCTGGGTGAACTTGATGGCGTTGCCCAGCAAATTGAGCAGCACCTGGCGCAGCCGTCCCGGATCGCCCTTCATCATGCGCGGCATCTGCGCCGGCATATCGCAGGACAGTTGCAAGCCTTTCTTCTGGGCCCGCGGCGTCAGTGAACGCACCGTCTCGCGCACCAGCTGGCGCAGGTCGAAAGGCACTTCTTCCAGGTCCAGCTTGCCGGCTTCGATCTTGGAAAAGTCGAGAATTTCATTGACGATGGTGAGCAGCGCATCGGCCGAGGCCTTGACCAGCGCGATGTCCTCGCGCTGTTCGGTCGCCAGTGCCGACTCCAGCACCAGCTCGGTCATGCCGAGAATGCCGTTCATGGGGGTGCGGATTTCATGGCTCATATTGGCCAGGAACTCGCTCTTGGCGCGGCTCGCCGCCTGGGCCGATTCGACCGCGCGCTGCATGGCGTCGCGCGCGGCGCGCTGCTCGCTGATGTCGATTGAAAAGCCGAGCAGATACGATTCGCCGCCGCTGTGGATCACAATCCGGTTGACCACCAGGTCGACCGGCGGATCGATCTGCGTGACGCGCCGCTCGCTGCTCACCATCAGGCCGGTGCGCCAGGCCAGGGTATCTTCCTGCTGCGTCACGCTGGCCCAGGCCGGCGGGGTGAAGTCTTCGATGCGCGCGCCCATGAGCTGCTCGCGGGTGAGCTGGTAAAACTCCTGGAACTGGCGGTTGAAGCGCACGAAGCGGCCTTCGCGGTCCTTCAGGAACACCGGGATCGGCAACTGGTCGAGAATCTGTTCGGTCAGTTCGCGCGCGGTTTCACGCTGCTGCACCAGCTGCTCGAGCGCATGGGTCAGGCCCAGCAGGTCATGGTCCGCATCGGCCGGCACAGGTTCCGGCGCGCCACCGGCGTCGAAGGTCAGGCGCTGGACGCTGGCCTGGAGCGACTGCAGCACCTGGCGCTGGCGCGCACCTTCGGCACGCAGCTGGGCATTGGCGCTGAGCAGCTCCTCGGAACTGATTTCCAGCATGCGGGTGCGCACCTGCAGGTCGCGGTCGTATTCTTCGTAGGTACGCTGGATCGATACCAGCAGCGAGGCGATGCCGTGTGCCAGCGGCGCGTGGCCACCGGCGGCGACCTGGCCCAGCATGTCCTGCAGCGCCTGTTCGCTTTCGACGCCAAAGGCACGGCGCACCTGGCGCACCAGTTTCTTGTGGCGCATGCCTGGCCGCTCAGGCCGCGTCCCGGGCGGCGCTGTCGTCGAGGCGGTCGCGGATGGCGAGCACGTCGCTCCAGCGCCGCATCAGGGCGTCCACGCAGTTCGGATCGAAATGGCTGCCGCTGTTCTCCAGCAGGAAATTGCGCGCCGCATCGAGCGACCAGGCCGTCTTGTAGGGGCGCACATTGGTCAGGGCATCGAACACATCGGCCACGGCGACAATGCGGCCGGCCAGGGGAATTGCCTCGCCTTTCAGGGCGTTCGGGTAACCGGTGCCGTCGTAGCGTTCGTGGTGGGAGTAGGCGATCTCGGCGGCCAGCTGCAGCATCCGCGTTTCGCTGCTTTTCAAAATGTTGTAGCCGATCAGGGCATGCTGGCGCATGACTTCCATCTCGTCCGGATTCAGGCGGCCCGGCTTCAGCAAAATGGTGTCGGGCGTGCCGACCTTGCCGATATCGTGCATCGGCGCCGCGTTCAGGATGTGTTCCTGTTCTTCTTCGGACATGCCCAGTTCGGCCGCGATCAGGCGCGAATAGTGGGCCATGCGCTGGATGTGCGCGCCCGTTTCCGGATCGCGGTATTCGGAGGCGCGGCACAGCAGCACAATGGTTTCCTGCTCGCGCGCACGCAAGGCCGCGGTCGCTTTGGCGACCTCGCTGGCCAGCCAGCTGGCGCGGCTTTGCAGCGCGACCGTGGCGCGCCGCAGTTCGAGCATGTTGCGTGTGCGTGCCAGGAATTCGACCTTGTCGATCGGCTTGATCAGAAAATCGTTGGCGCCGTTTTCCAGCGCGCGGTGGCGGATCTCGACATCCTGGCTGGCGGTGACCATCAGCACCGGCGGGCGCGCACGCGTATCGGGATCGAGGCCGGCCATGAAATCGAGCCCGTTGATATCGGGCATCATATAATCGAGGATCAGCAGATCGTAGGGGTTCACGCGGCACCAGTCGAGCGCCTCGCGCGCGGACTGGAAGGCCACGGTCGAGACGTCCTCGAGCTTTTCCATCAGGCGCGACATCAGCACGAGGTTGATGTGCGTATCGTCGACGATCACTACCTTCATCGAGAATCCGATCCGGTTACAAATTAAGACACTTGCGGGCAAGTTGTCAGGCGGATGCTATTTTAACCTGTCGGTAAATGTCTTACGAAATTTAGCGACTTTTGGTGCGACCACGAAGGCGCAGTACCCCTGCAACGGATTCTGGGCGAAATAATTCTGGTGATAGGGTTCGGCTTTGTGCCAGGTGGCCAGCGGCGCAATTTCCGTCACGATGGGCCCGTCCCACACCACCGCCATCTCCGCGATGACTTTGCGCGCGATGGCTTCCTGCTCGGGCGAATCGGTAAAGATCACCGAGCGGTACTGGGTGCCGACGTCATTGCCCTGGCGGTTAGGCGTGGTCGGGTCGTGTATGGTGAAGAACACTTCGAGCACGTCGTGGTAGCTGACCTGGCCCGGGTCGAAGACGATTCTGACCACTTCGGCGTGGCCGGTGCCGCCGTTGCATACAGCCTCGTAGGTCGGCGCGGGGTCGTGCCCGCCCATGTAGCCGGATTCCACGCTGAGAACGCCACGCATTTCCAGGTACACCGCTTCCAGGCACCAGAAACAACCGCCGCCCAGGACCGCAGTTTGCGACGCGGATTGGTTTGTCATTGCACACCTCAATCAGCAAAAAGCATGGTCTCAACTGTAACGCAAAAGCGCGCGAATGTGCCACGGTGCAGCCGTGGGGGGCCAAAATTTGGCATAATGTCATATATTACACAGGGCCCACCGGCTCAAGGCACCGATGAACACACGCTCCCCCCGCGCCGCCGCGCGCGACTTCGACGAAGCCCAGTTTCGCCAGGCGCTGTCGCAGTTCGCCACAGGTGTTACCGTCATCACCACGCGCCTGGCCGACGGCAGCTTCCGCGGGCTCACGGCCAGTTCGTTCAACTCGGTGTCGCTCGATCCGCCGCTGGTGCTCTGGAGCCTTGGCAACGTCGCCAACAGCTTGCCCGTGTTTAGCGGCAACTCCCACTACGTCATCAATGTCCTGGGCGCCGAGCAGGCGGCGCTGGCCAAGCGTTTTTCGCGGCGCACGGAAAACCCCTTCGAGGGCGTCGACTACGAACTCTCGCGCACCGGCCAGCCGATCCTGAAAGGGGTCTCGGCCTGGTTCGAATGCCACAACCGCAGCCGCTATCCGGAAGGCGACCACGTGATTTTCGTGGGTGAAGTCGAGGATTGCGCCGTGCATCCGCAAGCGTCGCTGATTTTTCACAGCGGACAGTTTGGAAGCACCCAAACGCGGTAAAATTATGGATTCGGCAAGTGGTCTATACAACTTGCCACCCGCTTTTACAATATGACGTCAAACTGAGACAGGAACTGCCATGAGCCAAGCCAAAGCCCAATTCCACTGGGATGATCCCCTTCTTCTGAACAACCAGCTTTCCGACGACGAGCGCATGGTGCGTGACGCCGCTGCCGCCTACTGCCAGGACAAGCTGGCGCCGCGCATTCTGGAAGCGTTCCGTCACGAAAAGATGGATACCCCGATCTTCCGCGAAATGGGCGAGCTGGGCCTGCTGGGCCCCACCATTCCTGAACAGTACGGCGGCCCTGGCCTTAATTACGTGGCCTACGGCCTGATCGCGCGCGAAGTCGAGCGCATCGATTCCGGCTACCGCTCGATGATGAGCGTGCAGTCCTCGCTGGTCATGGTCCCGATCTACGAGTTCGGTACCGAAGAACAGCGCCAGAAATACCTGCCGAAACTGGCGACCGGCGAATGGATCGGCTGCTTCGGTCTGACCGAGCCGAACCACGGTTCCGATCCGGGCTCGATGATCACGCGCGCCAAGAAAGTTCC
>DASWMN010000349.1:0-11618 GCA_036399735.1 Telluria sp.
AGTGCATTTTTTTTGGCGGGCTTGAGTCTTTCGTTTTTTCGGAAGTGAAGTTGTTTGTTTACTTAAGAAGGTAATATATATGTTTAATAGTAGTTGTTAACGCAGGCTGTTTTCTGTGGATAAGCCTTTTAAGTTCCATGAAATCATGGGTTTACAGCGGGTATAAAGCGCTTGCTTGCTCTGTATCTGTCTGGGGTCAAATCTGGACAAAAAACAGCCTGTGAATAAAACGGCGTTTATCCACAAATGGCACCTGTGGATATCCAGACGGTTATCCACAGGGGGCTATTATGGATCTGCAACACTTTTTGAAGTTTCCGATCATTCAAGGGCCCATGGCTGGCGGCGCCAGTACGCCAGCCTTGGCCGCAGCCGTGTCGAATGCCGGCGGCTTGGGTTCGATTGCTGCCTCGCTGCTGTCGCCCTCCGTGTTACGCGACCAGGTGGCCGTGCTGCGTTCGCTGACCGAGCAGCCCTTCCTTCTTAATTTATTCGTCCTCGAGACACCGTCGCCTTCCCAGGACGAGATTGTCGAGGCCAGCGAACTGTTGCGCCCGATCTGGGAAAGCCTCGGCTGGGAACGTTTACCCATTCCGGCAGCCTGGTGCGAAAGCTTCCCGGCGCAGCTGGACGCGCTGATCGAGCTGCGTCCACCGGTCGCCAGCTTCACCTTCGGCATATTGACGCCGGCGCAGGTTGAACGTTTACACAGCGCCGGCATTTTCGTGATCGGCACCGTGACCACCGTAGACGAGGCACTTGCTTGGGAAACCGTGGGAGCCGATGCCGTTATTGCTTCCGGCGTCGAGTCGGGTGGCCACCGGGGTACCTTTCTTGGGCCGCAAGAGGAGGCGACCATGTCCGGCAAAGCGCTATGGCCGCTCGTTGCCGAGGCGGTAAAGATTCCCGTGATCGCTGCGGGCGGCATCATGACCGGGATTGACATTCTGGAGGCGCAATCCCTTGGCGCCCAGGCGGTACAGATGGGCAGCGCATTCCTGGTATGCGATGAATCCGGCATCAATGACCATTACCGGAACGCGCTGATCAATGCCGGCGATACGCCTACCCGCCTGACCCGCGCTTTTTCTGGCCGCTACGCTCGTGGCCTGGAAAATCGTTTCATGAGTGAAATGAAAGACGTGGAAAGCCGCGTTCCCGCGTATCCTGTGCAAAACGCGTTGACAACGGGAATCAGGGCAGCGGCTGCCGCCAAGGGAGATACCGGCTTGATGTCACTCTGGGCCGGCGCTGAAATTCGCCGCGCTCGTCCGATGTCCGTTGCCAAGCTGATGCAAACCCTGGTCGCCGAGATGCGCACCGAGTAGAGGAGACGTGATTGGAATCGGCAGGTGACTATGACTATATTATTGTCGGCGCCGGAACGGCCGGCTGTGTGCTTGCCAACCGGCTGACCCGGAACCGCGATATCAATGTGCTGCTGATCGAAGCAGGCGGACGCGACGATTACCTGTGGATCCACATCCCCGTCGGCTATCTGCACTGCATAGGCAACCCGCGCACCGACTGGCTGTATACGACGGAAGTGGAAGCTGGCCTCGGTGGCAGGGCATTGATTTATCCGCGCGGTAAAGTCCTTGGGGGAAGTTCTTCGATCAACGGCATGATCTACATGCGCGGCCAGTCCCAGGATTACGACCGCTGGGCCGATGTGACGGGTGACCATTCCTGGTGCTGGGACCGGGTGCTGCCGATGTTCATGAAGAGCGAAGATTATTACGGTGGCAGCAGCGCCGCACACGGCAGTGGCGGCGAATGGCGTGTGGAAAAGCAGCGCCTGTCGTGGCAGATTCTCGATGCTTTCCGCGACGCTGCCGAACAAACCGGGATTCCTAAAACAGAGGACTTCAACGGCGGCGATAACGAAGGCTGCGCCTACTTCGACGTGAATCAGAAACGTGGCATTCGCTGGAACACGGCCAAGGCTTTCCTCAAGCCGGCCGCCGCGCGCCCGAACCTGACCATCATGACCGGCTGTCATGTAGAGCGTCTGATGATCGAAGACAGTGAGCAAGGAAAAGTGTGCCGCGGTGTGGCGTTTACCGGCGGCGGCACAGCCTGGTTTGCGCGTGCTTCACGTGAAACACTACTGACCGCGGGCGCGATCGGTTCACCGCAAATTTTGCAGCTGTCGGGCATTGGTCCGGCACCAATGCTGCAAGACAAAGGTGTACAGGTGCAGGTAGACGCGCCCGGTGTCGGCGAAAATCTGCAGGATCATTTGCAGCTGCGGATGATTTACAAAGTACGCAATGCCAAGACGCTCAACACCAGTGCGGCCACCTGGTTCGGCAAGTTCAAGATCGGCCTCGAGTACGCACTGCGGCAGAGCGGTCCGATGTCGATGGCCCCGTCACAGCTTGGCGCCTTTGCGCGTTCCGATCCAGGCCAGGCCACGCCGAATCTCGAATATCACGTACAGCCCTTGTCACTGGAAAAATTTGGCGATCCCTTGCACGCTTTCCCTGCGTTCACAGCCAGCGTCTGCAACTTGCGGCCGACCTCGCGCGGGCACGTGCGCATTGCCTCGTCGGATTCGTATGCGGCGCCGAAAATCACGCCCAACTATTTAAGCACGGCGGAAGACCGCAGCGTCGCCGGTGCGGCACTGGCGCTGACGCGGCGTATCGTTGCCGCCCCCGCGCTCGCGAAGTACGTGCCGGAAGAATTCAAACCGGGTGTCCACTTCCGCACCGAGGAAGAACTGGCGGCAGCGGCAGGGCAGATCGGCACCACGATTTTCCATCCGGTTGGCACCTGTAGGATGGGTAAAGTCGATGACCCGATGGCGGTGGTCGACAGCCAGTTGCGGGTGAAGGGTGTGCACGGTTTGCGCGTGGTCGACGCGTCCGTGATGCCCTTTATTACCTCGGGAAACACCAACTCGCCGACCTTGATGATTGCCGAAAAAGCGGCCCAGATGATCGTCAATACTGCCTAGACTTTCCCAATACGGAAAGGTAGTTCTACTGTATTGTGAGCAAAAACCTTCATGTGTATTATCTGTCTAAAAATGTTTTTCAGAGCTAAACAAAAAGCCAAAAAACGGAGACACGATGACAGACGTCATTCTGGAAACACGGAACTTAAGCAAAGAGTTCAAAGGGTTTACCGCAGTCAGTGACGTTAACCTCAAGGTTGAGCGCGGCCACATCCACGCCCTGATCGGACCGAATGGGGCAGGCAAAACGACCTGCTTCAATCTGCTGACCAAATTCCTCATTCCGACCGGTGGACAGATCCTGTTCAACGGCACGGACATCACTGGCGCCAGGCCGGCCCAGATTGCCCGCATGGGCATCATCCGCTCATTCCAGATCTCGGCAGTGTTTCCGCATCTCACGGTATTGCAGAACGTGCGCATCGGATTGCAGCGTGAGCTTGGTACCTCATTTCACTTCTGGCAAAGCGAGCGTTCGCTGAGCCGCCTGAACGATCGCGCCATGCAATTGTTGACCGAGGTTGACCTGGCTTCCTTCGCCGACACCCTCACCGTGGACATGCCATACGGCCGCAAGCGCGCGCTCGAGATCGCCACCACCCTGGCCATGGAACCGGAACTGATGTTGCTCGACGAACCTACCCAGGGCATGGGCCACGAAGATGTGCACCGCGTTACCGAGCTGATCAAGAAGGTATCCGCAGGACGCACGATCCTGATGGTGGAACACAATATGAACGTGGTGTCTGGCATCTGCGACAAGATCTCCGTGCTGCAACGCGGCGCCATGCTGGCGGAAGGTAGCTATGCCGAAGTGTCCACCAATCCCCAGGTGATGGAAGCCTACATGGGCACTACCGATGTCGAGCTGGAAGGAGCCCATTGATGGCGGCCGCTCTCGAGATTGCAGGCTTGCATGCCTGGTACGGCGAGTCGCATATTCTGCATGACGTCAACCTGACGGTAAACAAGGGCGAAGTGGTCACCCTGCTTGGCCGCAACGGAGCCGGGCGCACCACCACCTTGCGTGCGTTGATGGGCCTGACTGGTGCGCGCAAAGGGTCAATCAAGATTAACGGTGTTGAAGCCATCGGTTTGCCGACCCATCGCGTGGCGCACCTGGGCGTTGGTTACTGCCCGGAAGAGCGCGGTATTTTTTCGTCGCTGTCGACCGAAGAAAACCTGATGCTGCCGCCGCAATTGGCCGGTGCCGAAAAGGGCATGTCGGTGGCGGAAATCTACGAGATGTTTCCCAATCTACAGGAGCGCAAGCACAGCCAGGGCACGCGCTTGTCCGGTGGCGAGCAGCAGATGCTGGCGGTGGCGCGCATTCTGCGTACCGGTGCGCGCTTGCTGTTGCTGGACGAGATCTCCGAGGGCCTGGCGCCGGTGATCGTGCAAGGTCTCGCGCGCATGATCACGACGCTCAAGTCCAAGGGCTACACGATTATTATGGTGGAACAGAATTTCCGGTTTGCGGCACCGCTCGCCGACCGGTTTTATGTGATGGAGCATGGTCAGATTGTCGAGACTTTCGCTGCGTCCGAATTGAGCGCCAAGATGCCGGTACTGACCGAGCTGCTGGGTGTGTAAGCAAACCACAAGAACTATCCCTCACACGGAGACAACAATGAAACGTCAAACACTTGCCGTCGCGGTAAGCGCACTGTGCGCATTTGGTTTTTCCCTTCCAGCCGCCGCGCAGGTCTCGGGCGACACGATCAAGATCGGCCTGATGACCGACATGTCCGGCGTCTATTCCGATATCGACGGGCCAGGCGGCGCGGAAGCAGTCAAGATGGCGATCGCCGACATGGGCGGTACGATCGACGGCAAGAAAGTCGAATTCATTGTTGCCGATCACCAGAACAAGGCCGATATCGCCGCCAGCAAAGCGCGTGAGTGGTTCGACCAGCAGGGCGTCGATCTGCTGATCGGCGGCACCAACTCGGGCGCCAACCTGGCCATGGCCAAGGTGGCTGCCGACAAGAAGAAAGTCTTCATTTCGATTGGCGCCGGCTCGGCTCGCCTGACGAATGAAGAATGCACGCCTTACACCGTGCACTACGCCTACGATACCGTGGCACTGGCACGCGGCACCGGCGGCGCTATCGTCAAGCAGGGCGGCAAGAGCTGGTTCTTCATGACGGCCGACTATGCCTTCGGCCAGTCGCTGGAAAAGGACACGACCGACGTCATCAAGGCGAACGGCGGCAGCGTGGTCGGCAACGTCAAGCATCCTCTGTCGGCATCGGACTTCTCGTCCTTCCTGCTGCAGGCGCAGTCGTCCAAAGCGCAGATTCTGGGCCTGGCCAATGCCGGCGGCGACATGATCAACTCGGTCAAGGCCGCCAATGAATTTGGCATTACCAAGTCGATGAAGCTGGCTGGCTTGCTGGTGTTCATTAACGACATCCACACGCTGGGTTTGAAGACCACCCAGGGCATGTACCTGACTGACGGCTGGTACTGGGATCAAAGCCCGGAAAGCCGCGCCTGGTCCAAGCGTTACTTCGCCAAGATGAAGAAGGAGCCGTCCATGCTGCAGGCAGCCGATTACTCGGCCACGATGAATTATCTGGGTGCGGTCAAGGCGCTCAAGACGGACGACGCCGACAAGGTCATGGCGCATCTGAAAAAGACCAAGATCAACGACATGTTCGCCAAGAACGGCGAGATCCGTCCGGATGGGCGCATGGTGCACGATATGTACCTGATGGAAGTGAAGAAGCCGGGCGACTCCAAGTATCCATGGGATTACTACAAGGTCGTGCAGACCATCCCGGGCGCTCAGGCTTACACCACCAAGGCCGAGACCAAGTGCTCTCTGTGGAAATAAGCTAGGCGCGCAAGGCAGGGCGGTGCTGCACGCCGTCCTGGATCTCCCTATTTTTGTACTGTGAAGCCATGGAAATATTCGGCGTTCCTCATCAGGCCATGATGAGTCAGCTGCTGCTGGGCCTCGTCAACGGCTCGTTCTACGCGATGCTGTCGCTGGGACTGGCCGTGATTTTCGGCCTGCTCAATGTGATCAACTTCTCGCACGGCGCGCTGTACATGATGGGCGCGTTCCTGGCCTGGATGGGGCTCAGTTACTTTGATATCAACTACTGGGTGATGCTGGCGGTCGCGCCCTTGCTGGTGGGCGCCTTCGGCATCCTTATCGAACGCACCATGTTGCGCTGGCTCTACAAGCTGGACCACTTGTATGGCTTGCTGTTTACCTTCGGCGTGACGCTGGTGCTGGAAGGGGTATTCCGTTCGTTCTACGGCGTATCGGGCCAGGCGTATTCGGTGCCGGATGCTCTGCAAGGCGCGACCGATCTGGGCTTCATGGTGCTGCCTAATTATCGTGCATGGGTGGTTGTCGCGTCGCTGGTGGTTTGCCTTGGCACATGGTTTGTTATTGAAAAGACAAAGCTTGGTTCGTATCTGCGGGCGGGAACCGAGAATCCCAAGCTGGTGGAAGCCTTCGGCATCAATGTGCCGCTGATGGTCACGCTCACCTACGGCTTCGGCGTCGCTTTGGCGGGCTTTGCAGGGGTGCTGGCGGCCCCGATCATCAATGTGACGCCACTGATGGGCTCGCACCTGATTATCGTCGTGTTCGCCGTTGTCGTCATCGGTGGCATGGGCTCGATCATGGGCTCGATCATCACCGGCCTGGCGCTGGGTGTGATCGAAGGGCTGACCCGGGTGTTCTACCCGCCGGGCTCGGAAGTGGTCGTGTTCGTGGTGATGGTGATCGTACTGTTGCTCCGCCCTGCCGGCCTGTTCGGCAAAGAAAAGTAGGAAGGCCACTCACATGACAAATAAACACTACGGCTATCTGATCGCTCTGGCGCTGGCTTTGGCCGCGCCGTATTTTGGCTATCCCGTTTTCCTGATGAAGCTGCTGTGCTTTGGCCTGTTCGCCTGCGCGTTCAATCTGCTGATCGGTTTTACCGGCCTGCTGTCGTTTGGCCACGCGGCTTTTTTCGGGTCGGCCGGTTACGTGGCTGGGTACATGTTGCGCGACAAGGGATGGCCGTTTGAACTGGCGGTGCTGGCCGGGGTGGGGGCCAGCGCCTTGATCGGCGTGATCATGGGCGCGGTTGCCATTCGCCGTCAGGGCATCTACTTCTCGATGATTACGCTGGCGCTCGCGCAGATGGTGTATTTCGGCGCCTTGCGCGCACCCTTCACCGGTGGTGAGGATGGCTTGCAGGGGGTGCCGCGCGGTAAGTTGCTTGGGACGCTGGATCTGGGCAATGATCTGATCATGTATTACGTGGTGCTGGCAATTGTTGTGGCGGGCTTTGCGCTGATCGTTCGTACGGTGCATTCGCCATTCGGGCAGGTGCTCAAGGCAATCAAGGAAAACGAGCCGCGGGCCATTTCTCTGGGCTTCGATGTGGACCGCTACAAGTTGCTCGCTTTCGTGCTGTCCGCTGCGCTGGCGGGTCTCGCCGGGGCGACCAAGACCGTGGTGCTCGGCTTCGAAACGCTGACGGACGTGTATTGGGCGATGTCGGGTCTAGTGATTCTGATGACCCTGGTGGGTGGCATGGGCACGCTGGTCGGTCCGGTGATTGGCGCCTTCATCATCATCGCGCTGGAAAACAAGCTGGGCGATGTCGGCACTTTCCTGGCGGAGAAAACGGGCGTCGAGTGGTTTTCGACCATCGGCGAATCGGTCGGTATGGTCACCGGCCTGATCTTTATTGCCTGTGTCTTGCTGTTCCGCCGCGGTATTGTGGGCGAGATCGGCGCGGCGCTGTCGGCCAGCGCGCGCGCCAAAAAGAGCGCCAAGGCTTAAAGCGCGCTGCGATAAATTGCATACGCATCCGCGCGGCTCAGCTCGCGTGGATTGTTTCCTAGCAACCTAGTCTGGAGCATGGCGTCGTCCGCCAGCCTGTCCAGATCCTCTTCCTTGATGCCCACCTGCTGGAGCTTCGTTTCTATTCCCGTCATCGTGGCGATATGTTGCATCGCAACAATGAGGGCTTGCGCGCGTGCTTCGGTCGTGCCGTCGACATGCGGGGCGACGATGGCTGCCAGTTCTGCATAGTGCCCGGCCGCTGCTTCCATGTTGAACTGCAAAACGTGCGGCAATACCAGGGAGTTCGACAAGCCGTGCTGTACATGGAATATCCCGCCGATCGGGTAGGCCAGCGCGTGCACTGCCGCCACGGGGGCATTCGAGAACGCCTGTCCGGCCAGGCAGGCCCCCAGTAGCATGGCCTGCCGGGCTGCCAGATTGCGCCCGTCTTCGCACGCGGTCGGCAGGTTTGCGGACAGCATGGCCAGGGCCTGGCGCGCCAGGGAGTCGGACATCGGGTTCTTTTTGTGCTTGCTTGTGTAGGCTTCAATCGCATGCACCATCGCATCAATGCCAGTCGCGGCGGTCACCATCGGCGGCAAGCCAAGGGTCAGCTCCGCATCCAGAATCGCCAGGTCCGCGTACAGCTGTGGTGCGACCACACCCATCTTTGTCGTTTCGCCGGTCGTAACGATCGCGATGTTCGTCACCTCCGACCCGGTCCCGGCTGTCGTGGGAATCTGCACCAGCGGCAGCCGGGTTCCCGTGACATTGCCGATCCCATAGATTTGGGAGATCGCCTGCGTGCTTGGCGCCAGCACGGCGATCAGCTTTGCCACGTCCATCGAACTGCCGCCACCCAGACCGATAACCATGTCGGCCTCGTGCATGCGGGCAAAGTCGACTGCCGCGAGTACCACCGATTCCGGCGGATCGGCCACTACATCGGAATAGACGACCACCCGCAGATTGGATTGCTTGAGGCTCAGTTCGGCCAGGTCCACCAGTCCGGTGCGCAGAAATCCGGGATCGGTCACGATCATCACCCGTTTGACTTTGGGAAAGCGCGCGCTGATGTGGGTCCCAAGGTTGTGGGCGGCGCCAGTTTCGGAGATCAGGTGCGGCACGGTGCTGAAGCTGAAGTTGGTCATGGCGTCGCTCGGTCGGGGTCGATTCGACAAGCTTACACCAAGGCCGGGGTGTCGTGAACGCGCACTTAATTTCTTCCGTACAATGGACGCTTACTTTTGTTCGAGTGCACTCATGTTCGATTTTGCCTTGCTTGGATTGGCTGCCTTTACGGCGGGTTTGGTGGATGCGGTGGTCGGCGGTGGCGGCTTGATTCAGGTGCCGGTGCTGTTCTCGATGTTTCCCCGCGAGGCGCCGGCGACGCTTATTGGCACCAGCAAACTGGCAGGCATCTTCGGTACCAGTGCTGCGGCAGTCAATTACGCGCGGCGGGTAAGGGTGGCATGGAGTGCGGCCGCGCCGGCGGCGGTGGCCGCTTTTTGTTTGTCTTTTGTCGGTGCCTACACCGTGACCCGCGTGCCGGCCGATTTTATGCGCACGCTGTTACCGGTCGTTCTGGTGGCGGTTGCCATCTACACGTTCCGCAAAAAGGACTTTGGCGCCGCCCATGCGCCGGTCCACTCGGGTAATGCGGAACGTTACCTGGCGATCGGGATGGGGGCGTGCATCGGGTTTTACGACGGCTTCTTTGGCCCGGGCACCGGCAGCTTCCTGATCTTCCTGTTCGTGCGC
Organism: Telluria sp.; assembly: GCA_036399735.1. GTDB lineage: Bacteria > Pseudomonadota > Gammaproteobacteria > Burkholderiales > Burkholderiaceae_D > Telluria_A. The sequence goes on from DASWMN010000349.1 coordinate 9,525, forward strand.
TTCTTTGGCTTTGATTTCCTGAGTGCTTCCGCCGCAGCCAAGGTGGTGAATGTCTCCTGCAACCTGTCCGCCTTGATGTGGTTTGGTGTCAGCGGCCATCTGTTATGGCAACTTGGCCTGTTGATGGCGGCATGCCAGATTGCGGGCTCGCTGGTTGGCACCAAGCTCGCGATCAAGCACGGAAGCGGCTTTGTCCGGAAATTGTTTCTCATCGTTGTCACGCTGCTGATCATCAAAACCAGCTACGATGCTTTCCTGCGCTGGCAATCGTAGTCCAATGTTCCACGTGGAACAGTGCGCCAGGAGGTCGGATCCAGATTCGGCTGCAACGTTCCACGTGGAACAATCGTGGTGCTAGAGGCGGATATCTAGCTGGAAAAAAGTCTGCGGCCCAAAAAGACTCTATAATCTGCCCTCATACTCCTCGCACCACACTTCCATCATGCTATTTCCAACTGAATTCGACGTCATCGTCGTCGGCGGCGGCCACGCCGGTACTGAGGCTGCACTGGCTTCTGCCCGTATGGGACAGAAGACTTTGTTGCTTACCCATAACATCGAGACGCTGGGACAGATGTCCTGCAACCCGTCCATCGGTGGTATCGGCAAGGGTCATCTCGTCAAGGAAGTCGATGCGATGGGTGGCGCGATGGCGATTGCCACCGATGAATCGGGCATCCAGTTCCGCATCCTGAACTCGTCCAAGGGGCCGGCTGTGCGTGCTACGCGCGCTCAGGCGGACCGGATCCTGTACAAGCAGGCCATCCGTTCGCGTTTGGAAAACCAGCCGAACCTGTGGCTGTTCCAGCAGGCTGTGGATGATCTGATGGTGGAGGGCGACCGCGTGGTTGGTGCCGTCACCCAGATCGGTCTGCAATTCCGCGCCCGTGCGGTCGTGTTGACCGCCGGTACTTTCCTCGACGGGAAGATCCACGTCGGTCTGCAGAACTACTCGGCAGGCCGCGCCGGTGATCCGCCGGCGATCTCCTTGTCGGCGCGCCTCAAGGAACTCAAACTGCCGCAGGGCCGCCTGAAAACCGGCACGCCACCGCGCATCGACGGTCGCAGCATCGATTTTTCATTGATGTCCGAGCAGCCGGGCGACCTGGATCCGGTGCCGGTGTTCTCGGTGATGGGCAACACGGCCATGCATCCGCGCCAGGTGCCGTGCTGGGTCACGCACACCAACAGCCAGACGCACGACATCATCCGCGCCGGCCTGGACCGCAGCCCGATGTACACCGGCGTGATCGAAGGCGTCGGCCCGCGCTATTGCCCGTCCATCGAAGACAAGATTCACCGCTTCTCTGGCAAGGAGTCGCACCAGATCTTCCTGGAGCCGGAAGGCTTGACCACCAACGAGTTCTACCCGAACGGGATCTCGACCAGCCTGCCGTTCGACGTGCAGATCGCCCTGGTGCGCTCGATGAAGGGCATGGAAAACGCCTTCATCCTGCGGCCCGGTTATGCCATCGAATACGATTACTTCGACCCGCGCGGCCTGAAAATGTCGCTTGAAACCAAGGCTGTGCAGGGCTTGTTCTTTGCCGGCCAGATCAACGGCACCACGGGTTACGAGGAAGCGGCGGCCCAGGGCATGCTGGCCGGTATCAACGCCGCGCGCCTGACCCAGGGCCGCGACGCCTGGGTACCGGGCCGTGCCGACGCCTATCTGGGCGTGCTGGTCGACGACCTGACCACCCAGGGCGTGGCCGAGCCGTACCGTATGTTCACCAGCCGTGCCGAGTTCCGTCTCAGCCTGCGCGAGGACAATGCCGACATGCGCCTGACCGAAATCGGCCGCAAGCTCGGCTGCGTTGGCGACGCGCAATGGGAAGCCTTCGAGCGCAAGCGCGAGTCTGTGGCGCTGGAACTGGAACGCCTGCGCACCACCTGGGTCAACCCGCGCATCCTGGCGGCAGCCGAATCGGAGCGGGTGATCGGGCAGGCCATCGAACGCGAATACAATCTGGCAGATCTGCTGCGCCGTCCCGGTGTTGCCTACGACAAGCTGATGAGCCTGTCGGGCGTGGAAGGTCAGAGTCTGGCCGGTCCCGGCGTGGAAGACCCGGCCGTGCGTGAGCAGGTAGAAAT
>DASWMN010000350.1:0-33127 GCA_036399735.1 Telluria sp.
TTACACGATCGTGTTGTCGGTTTCCACGCCGTGGGTCATCGATCTTATGCTGCATACCAAGGATGCGATTCCTTCCAAAGTGGTGCCGACCCTGCTGGCGTGGACGCTGATGACCATTGCGGTTGAATTCTGGGGCAAGGAGCATACCCGCCCCGACGAACCGGGCTGACCAAACAGCGCCCCCGGGGCGGAGCGCCTCAGACGCCGGCAGCTGCCGCTTGCAGTTGGTCGATGTGCGGCATCAGTGCTGTCAGCTGCGCGCCGATATCGTCCTTGCCCGCAGCGATGGCCTGCTCCAGCCGGGCGGCATGCGCTGCCAGCGCGGCGGCGCCGATATTGGCCGCCAAACCATGCAGGTGATGCGCCAGACGCTGCGCGCGGTCAGTCTGGCCGCTGGCCAGCGCGTCACGCATTTTGCCTTCGAACCCGTCGCGCAACTGGGCGAACTGCCGCAGCAGCTTGCGGTAGGCGATGTCGTTGCCATGCAGCCGGTTCAGTCCAACGCCGACATCAATGCCGGCTTCGCGCAGTGGCCCGAAATGGTCCTGGGTGATGCTTGCTTCCTTTGCACCTTGGGTACGCGGCATCCACTGGGCCAGCATCATCACCAGTTCCTCCTGGTGGATCGGCTTGGAGATATGTTCGTTCATGCCGGCAGCAAGGCAGCGTTCGCGGTCGCCGCTCATGGCGTTGGCGGTCATGGCCAGGATCGGCACGGCGGCCAGCTGCGGCTGGGCGCGGATGCGCGCGGTCGCTTCGAATCCGTCCATTACCGGCATCTGGCAATCCATCAGAATCGCGTCGAAGCTGTGCTGTTCCAGCAGGTCGAGCGCGATCTGGCCGTTCGCCGCCACCTGCACCGACAGGCCGGCGCCGGTCAGGATTTCGAGCGCCAGTTCCTGGTTGATCTCATTGTCTTCCACCAGCAGCACACTGGCCCCGCGCAGGACATGCATGGCCGCGCCAAGGCGCCGCTGCGGCAGCGGCCGCGGCAGGTTGTCGCGGCCCTGGTGCACGCCGCTCATGATCGCGTCCAGCACCGACGACGGCGTCACCGGCTTTTCCAGCACGCCCAGCTGCGCCAGGTCGCGCGATTGCGCGAGCAGGTCGTCGCGGCTGTAGGCGGTCACCATGACGATCGAGAGCGTGCGCGAGATGGCCGGGTTGGCGCGAATCGCGCGAATCGCATCGAGCCCGTTCATGGCTGGCATGACCCAGTCCATCAGCACCAGCTGATACGGGTCGCCCGCCGCTTCGGCCTGCTCCAGTTCGACAATCGCGGCCGGCGCCGACAGCGCCCCATACGCACGCATCTGGAGCGAGCCCAGTATGCCTTGCATGATCTCGCGCGCGGCAGCGTTGTCGTCCACCACCAGTACCTTGAGCGCTTCGAGCTCGCTGCGCGCCACGGGCGCTGCGAGCGTCCCGTCCGGCTGGCCCAGGCGGGCGGTGAAACTGAAGACGGTGGCTCCCGCTACGCTGCTGTCGAGCCAGAGACGGCCGTCCATCATTTCCACCAGCTTGCGCGAGATCGACAGTCCCAGGCCGGTGCCGCCATGGGTGCGCGTGGTCGAACTGTCGGCCTGGCTGAAGGCGACAAACAGGCGGCCTGCCTGTTCGGCCGAAATGCCGATGCCGGAATCGCGCACGTCAAAGCGCAGCCGCTGAGCGGGACCGGCCTCGGTCTCCATGCGGACCCGTACGATGATCTCGCCGCGCTCGGTGAATTTGATGGCGTTGTTGACCAGGTTCAGCAGCACCTGACCCAGCCGCAGCGGGTCGCCCGTCATTTCCAGCGGGACGTCGGGGGCGACATCGAACAGCAGTTCGAGCCCTTTTTCCTGGGCCCGGAACCCGGTCATCGCGGCCAGGTGGTCGAGCACCTGGCGCAGCACGATGGGACGCTGCTCGAAGCGCAGCTTGCCCGCTTCGATTTTGGAGAAATCCAGGATGTCGTTGATGATGCCGAGCAGGCTGTGGGCGGCGCGGTCGACCTTGTCGAGGTAATTGCGCTGGCGCGCGTCCAGGTCCGTGTTCAGGGCCAGGCGCGTCATGCCGATCACCGCATTCATCGGGGTGCGGATTTCATGGCTCATATTGGCCAGGAACTCGCTCTTGCTGCGGGTGGCCGCTTCGGCCACTTCCTGCGCCTTGACGGTGGCGGCCATGGCCGCGCGCTGGTCGGTCACGTCGATCCCGAAGGTCATCAGGGCCACTTCGCCGCCTTCGTCGCCCAGTACCGTGTTCTGCCATGCGATGCAGCGCTGCTCACCGGTGGCGCTGGTGATGATCTGCTCGTCGATCAGGTACAGGCCGTCCCAGCCTTCCTCGGCCGGCCAGCGGCCCGACAGCTCGGGGCCGAACAGCGGCAGGTCGCGCCACACCTTGCCCAGCACGGCGCCGGCCGGATAGCCGGTCACGGCGCTGGCCGTGTGGTTGTAGATCAGGACCTTGCCGGCCCGGTCCAGCCCGACAATGATCACATTGGCGCTGTCGATCAGGCGCTCGGTCAGCTCCTTGGCGTGGCGCAGCGACTGTTCGGCCGTGTCGCGCGCGCCCATGGTGCGCGTCAGGCTGGCGCTCATCGAGTCGAGGGCGTCGAGCAGCAGACCGGGTTCGTCGGCGAAGCGGGCGTGCCCGCGCGCGCTCAGGTCGCCGGCGGCCACGCGCCGCGCCAGACCGAGCGCTTCGTCGAGCGGACCGGTGATGCTGCGTTTGATGAGTACCGCCGCGCCCAGGCCGGTGGCCAGCGACAGCAGCAGGATGACGCGCAGGCGTACCGTGTCGTCACTGATGCGGGTGGCGGCCGCCTTTTCGGTCTGCGCCGCGACGATCGCGGCACGCGCGACCAGGGCGTCAATCGCCAGCCGGTGCTGTTCGTATTGCGCCGCCATGCCTGCCTGCGCCGCGGACACGTCGGCCCGGCTGCCACTGGTGAGCGCCGGCAGCATGGCGTCGAAAGCGAGGCGGTAGAAGCGCTGCGCGGGCTGCTCGGTCGCTTCCACCAGGCGCGCCATGTCGGCATCAAGCGCTCTGGTACGCCAGTAGCGCAGGCGCACCGCATGCTGGTCGCGCAACAGGCCAAGCCGCACTTCCAGCGCGCCGATGCGGCGTGCACCGGTGGCAGGTGCCGCCATTTCCAGGCAAAGCAGCCAGGATTCCATGATATTGAGCGGTGGCGGCAGCGCGTCGGCGATCAGATCCTTGGCCCCGATAATCTCCTGATACACCGGCCCGTTGACCTGGAGCCGGTCGAGGGTCCGGAACGACCAGGTGCCATACACGATGAAGCCGAGCGCGAAAATGGCGCTCAGCAGGAACAGCCGGTAGGACAGGGTGAGGGAGCGCAGCAATGTCATGGCGGAGGCAGACCGGGTGAGGGAGAAAGGGAGGTCAGCGCGGGCGCCACGCACGGACAGCGCACGGTAAAGCAGGTGCCGGCGGCGGCGTCGCTGCTGGCGGCGACCGTGCCACCGAGGACATTGGTGACCAGGTTGTGCACGATGTACAGGCCAAGACCGGTGCCCTGGCCCATGCGCGTGGTGAAAAATGGTTCGAACACGCGCGCCAGCACGGCTGCGGCGATGCCGGCGCCGCTGTCGCACAGGGTCAGGCTCAGCTGGCCGTCCGCGACGTCGGCCTCGACGCGCACGCTGCCGCCGCGGCTGACCCCGTGCAGGAGTGCGTTATCGAGCCAGTGCAGCAGCACCTGCTCCAGCACCAGCGGGTAGGAGTCGAGCACAATGGCCGGCGCCTGTTTGAGGTCAAGGTGGACGCCGGCGGCCTCCATCCGTGCCGCCTGGCTGCCCAGCACGTGGCCGAGCAGATCGGCCAGGGCAAAGCGGCGCCGCACCGACCCGGCCTGGTCGGTCGCCACTTGCTTGAAATGCTCCACCAGCCGCGCCGAGGTGGCCAGGTTGCGTTGCAGGAGGCTGCTGGCGAGCCTGGCGTCGGCCAGGAAGGCGTCGAGGTCAGCGCGCCGCACGCCGCCCTTGACTGCGGCGCCGAACAGGCGCACGCGCTCTTCCAGCGTGGACGAGGCCATGATGCAGTTGCCGATCGGGGTATTGAGTTCGTGCGCGATTCCGGCCACCATCGCGCCCAGCGCCGCCAGCCGCTCGGCGCGGCGCAGATCGTCGCGCGTGCTGCGCAGTTGCGTCATGGTCGCGCTCAGTTCCGCGTTGGCGTGCGCCAGTGCGCGCTGGCTGCGCGCCAGTTTCAGATGGGCCGCGGTGCGGGCCAGTACTTCCTCGGCCTGGTAAGGCTTGCCGATAAAATCGATGGCGCCAGCGGCAAAACCGCGTACCTTGTCGTCGGCCTCCGACATGGCCGACAGGAAGATCACCGGAATGTCGCACAGCGCCGGATCCGCTTTCAGGGTGCGGCAGACGTCAAAGCCGTCGATGCCGGGCATGCGCACATCGAGCAGGATCAGTTCGGGCGCGCGCGCGTGCACGCTCCACAGCGCCAGTTCGCCGTTCGGGGCCTGGCGCACCGCGTAGCCGGCGGCCGAGAGCAGGTCGGCCAGCAGCTTGAGCGAGGCCGGCGTGTCTTCCACGATCAGCACCTCGCCCAGGCTGTCGTGGGCGCGCGTCATGAGGCCTGCTCTGCCAGGCTGTGCTCGAGCAGCGCGCACAGGGCGGGGTATTGGTGCGCGGCCAGCATGGCGTCGATGGCCGCTGCTGCGGCGCCGTGCGCCGGACGCAGCGCCGCCATGATGGTATCGACGCGGCGCATGTCGAGCTGCTGCAGGGCGTCGCGCAAGGCCAGGCGGGCGCTGGCATCGAGCTCGCCCAGCGCGGCCGGCGCCAGCGCTGGCGGGGCCGGGGGCGCCCCCGGCGCCGGGACCGGCGAGATCGGCAGGGGCGCCGCCGGCGCGGCCGCCTCGGCCGCCACATCGATGGCGAAACTGAATTCGGAACCCTGTCCGGGACGCGACTGCACCAGCAGTTCGCCACCGAGCAAGCGCACGAACTGGCGCGAGATGGTCAGCCCCAGGCCCGTGCCGGCCTGGCTTTTCGGGGTATCGGCCTGGATGAAGGGGTCGAAGATGCGCGCCAGGTCGGCGCTGTCGACACCCACGCCGGTGTCGCGCACGGAAAACGCCAGCCGCAGCGCCGGCCCGGGGCGCGCGTCGGCCGTCACTGTCAGGCAGACCTGGCCGGCGTCAGTGAACTTGATCGCGTTCGAGACCAGGTTCAGCAGAATCTGGCGCAGCTTGCCGCCATCGGTCAGCACCAGGCCAAGCGGCGGGTGCGCCACTGTCAGCAGCAAGCCTTTCTGGCGCGCCGCCAGGCCCACCATGTCATCGATGTCACGCAGCATCGCGCCCACATCGACGCTGCTCTGCACCAGGCGCAGCTGGCCCGCTTCGATGCGCGACAGTTCGAGGATGTCGTTGATCAGCGATAGCAGATGGTGCCCGGAGCGGTTGATGATGGCCAGGTTGTGCTTTTCCTCGTCGAACAGGCTGGTCGAATCGGCCATGATGTGGGAAAAACCGATGATCGAGTTGAGCGGGGTGCGCAATTCGTGGCTCATGTTCGCCAGGAACACGCTTTTGGCCCGGTTGGCAGACTCGGCATCCTGCACCGCCAGCGACAGGGCCGCGGTCCGTTCGGCGACCTGGGACTCGAGCAAGGCGCCGCGGTTGAGCAGTTCCTGTTCGGCGCGCTTGCGGTCGCTGATATCGACATAACCGCCGCGCACCAGTGCGCCGCCTTCCGAAGGCAGCGCGGCCAGGTTCACTTCGCAGGGGAAGACGCGGCCGTCCGCCGCGCGCACGATGCGTTCGAACACCAGTACCTCGCCGGCCAGGCTGCGCGCGACATTGCTTGCCACCGTTTCGGCCGGCGGCAGGCCGTCCGGCTGACGATCGAGATAGAACGGTTCGGGGCCGCTTTCCAGCAGTATCGCGCGGCTGGCGCCGAACAGGCGTTCGGCCTTGGTGTTGGCGTCGATCCAGCGTTTTTTCTGCACGTCGTAGACCACGATCGCTTCGGGCGACTGCTCCACCAGCACGCGGAAACGGCGCTCGGCCACGCGCAGGCTGCGGCGCTGGAGCAGCAGGGTGGCTGACAGTGCGCTCAACAGGGCGATCAGGGCCGCGCTGCTCAGCACCAGATTGCGGTGTTCCTCCCAGATCGAGGGTGGTCGATTCACAAATACCGTATCCGGCGGCAGCATGGCCGGATCGATGTGCCAGCGTTGGATCTGGCGCCAGTCGTACATGTTCGTGATCGGCAGTGGCAGCTCGGTCACGCCGGGACGCAGCGGCTCGGTCCCGGCCAGGATCCCCAGCATGTAGCGCACGCCGTCGTTGGCGGTCTGCTCGACATCGCGCACGGCGCCGCCCAGCGGGCCGTCGCCGATGCCGGTACTGAACAGTGTAAACGTGGGCGCGTTGGCCATGCGCGCGATGCGCATGGCCTGGTCGTAGGCGGCAACCGGCTGGCCGAGGGCGTCGCGGCTGACCGGGCCCAGCAGAATAATCGAGTTGGGCGGCGCTTTCGCCAGCCGCGCCACTGTGCCCTCGGCTGACAAGGCGTCGGTGTATTCCACTTCGACCCGTAAGCGCATTTCCCCGATGACCGAGGCGATCAGGTGCTTGCCCTGCTGGTCGGGCAGGGCCGCGCCCACGCTGACGATCAGCCGTTCCGTGGCCGGGAACAGGCGCAGCGCCTGTTCCAGCGTGCGCCGTTCGCTTTCGTGCACACGTGGCAGGATCAGCGCATGCCGTCCCAGGCGCGCCGCGTCGGGGGCGGTAACGTCGACCGCGAACACGGGCGCCGCCGGCGCCAGCTCGCGCAGTTCATCGAGCGCGAAGTCGAGCGCCGGCTGGCGCAAGGCGATGATCAGGTCGATCTGCTGGCCGCGGTACTGGTCCAGCAGCTGTTCGCGCAGGCGGGGCCGGTAGAGCGGGGCGTCGACACGGTACAGATTGAGGTATTCGACCATCACGTTGTCGCGCACCACGCCGCTGCGGGCGAACTGGTTGACCATGGTGCGCACCACGGCGTCCACCCCCGGCCTGCCGTACGAGGGCGAGGCCAGCAGCAGAACGCGCTTGCCGGCCAACGCTGAAGGCGCGGGCGCCTGCGTTTGCGCCTGCGCCGGGCGCGCCGCCAGCAGAACTGCCAGCAGCACCGCCGCGGCCAGCAGCACCGCCGCGCCAAGCAGCAGTACCGCCCACACCCGCTGTGCGCCCGCGCTCACGGCTGCGCCGCCAGCAAGGGCAGGCTGAAGCTGACCACCGCGCCACCATCGGGATGGTCGCGCGCCGTGGCCTGGCCACCGTGGGCGACGATGATCGCGTGCGAAATCGACAGCCCAAGGCCCATGCCGTTCGGCTTGGTGCTGAAAAACGATTCGAAGGCCCGTGCGTGGTTGTCGCCAAAGCCGCAGCCGTGGTCGCGCACCCGGACCTGGACCGCGTGCGCACCCAGCATGGCGGCATCGATCTGCAGCTCGCGTGGCGCGCCGCTGTGCTGCATCGCGTCCATGCCGTTGAGCAGAAGGTTGACCATCACCTGCTGCAGCTGGACCGGATCGGCCGTGACCGGCAGCGGCTCGGGCGCGACCGCATGCTGCAGGTGGATGTTGCGTCCGCGCGCTTCCGACATGAGCAGCTCGACCGTGCTGCGCACCAGCGCCCCCAGATCGAGCTCGACAGCGGCGGCCTCGGATTTGCGCAGGGTCGCCCGCATGCGCTTGATCAGTTCACTGGCGCGCAGGTCGTCGCGCCGGATGTCGCCAAGAATCTCGGCCACTTCGGCCAGGGGCGGCGGTTCCATGCGCAAATACAGCTCGGCCGCTTCGGCGTTGCTGAGAATGGCGGCCAACGGCTGGTTCAGTTCGTGCACCAGCGCCGCGCTGCACACGCTGGCACTGGCATTGCGGTTCATGTGGGCGATCTCGGCCAGGCGCTGCTGCGATTCGCGCTCGGCCATGTCGCGCTGCTGCCGTTCGGCCAGCAGGGCCAGCTGGGCCCGCGCCAGTTCGCCGGCCTTGCTCTCGACCAGTTGCTGCAGATTGTCGTTTTGCCATGCCAGCAGCTTTTGCAGGCGCGCCAGCTTGAGATGGGCCGCCACGCGGGCCTGCACTTCAAGAAAATTGTAGGGTTTGGCGATGAAATCGACGCCGCCGGCCTCGAAGCCGCGCAGCTTGTCGTCGGTGTCGTCAAAGGCGGACAGGAAGATCACCGGTACTTCGCGCAGCTGTGCGCTCTCTTTGAGCGCGCGGCACACGGCGTAGCCATCCATGCCGGGCATGCGCACATCGAGCAAGATCAGTTCCGGTGCCCGGGCCCGGGCGCTCCACAGGGCCAGTTCGCCGTCCGGTGCTTCGCGCACATGGTAGCCGGCCTTGTCCAGCAGGGAAGTGAGCAGGCGCAGCGAAGCCGGCGTATCCTCAACCACGAGAATGTCGCCGCCTTCGTCGAGCGGGTGCGGCACATCAGGCATCATCGGCGCTGGGCCTTTCGGCGATTGGCACAGTTTGCAAACTAACTGTTACGGATAATAAACGACTAACCGTCGAAACTCAATCCGACGGGTCAGTCCATCAGAAGCTGGTCCAGTCGCCGCCGCCACTGGCGCCAGCCTGGGCCAGGCGGGCCGGACGTGGGCCGGGCAGCCGTTTGGCCGGTGCCTTGGCCGCGGCCGGTGCCGGTGCGGCGTGCGGCGCCGCGTATTCCTGCTGCTGGCTGCCAGGCAGCACGAAGATGCTGACCGTGCGCGCCAGGGCGGCCGCCTGTTCCTGCAGGCTGGCGGCAGCGGCAGCCGATTCCTCGACCAGGGCGGCATTTTGCTGGGTTACTTCATCCATCTGCACCACGGCCTGGTTGATCTGTTCGATGCCGGCGCTTTGCTCTTCGCTGGCGGCGGCGATCTCGCTCATGATGTCCGAAACCTGGCGCACCGAGACCATCACTTTTTCAATGGTGGCGCCGGCGTCGTTCACCAGCACGCCGCCGGCATTGGCTTTTTCGACCGAGTCGTTGATCAGGACCTTGATTTCCTTGGCCGCGTTGGCCGAGCGCTGGGCCAGGCTGCGCACCTCGGTGGCGACGACCGCGAAGCCGCGCCCCTGTTCGCCGGCACGGGCCGCTTCGACGGCGGCGTTCAGGGCGAGAATATTGGTCTGGAAGGCGATCCCGTCGATCACGCCAATGATTTCATTCATCTTGCGCGAGCTTTCCTTGATCAGGCCCATGGTCTCGATCACCTTGCCCACAGCCTTGCCGCCATCGGTGGCGTGGGCGGTGGCGCTGCCGACCAGGGCGTTGGCGCTGCGGGCATTGTCGGCGTTCTGCTTGACGGTGGAGGTCAGCTCTTCCATCGAGGAGGCGGTTTCTTCCAGGCTGGCGGCCTGCTGTTCGGTACGCGAGGACAGGTCCAGATTGCCGGCCGCGATTTCGCTCGAGGCGGTGGCGATGGTGTCGCTGCTGCTGCGTACCTCGCCGACGGTGGCGGTCAGGGCGCGCACCATGTCGCGCAGGGCGCCCAGCATGCGGCCCAGTTCATTGGTCGAATCGACCTTGATGTCCTGCGCCAGATTGCCGGCGGCAATTTCACCGGCCACCTTGATGGCGATGTTGAGCGGGCCGGTGATCGAGGCGATCAGCCAGAACCCGGCAGCGGCGCCCAGCACCATCGCCAGCCCGATGGCGGCAATGGTCAGCATGCGGAAGGTGGCAAAGTGCTGCTGTGACGTGGTGTACTCGTCCTTGCCGACATTGAGCTGCAGTTCGATCAGCGCGGTCATCGGGCCACGTGCTTCAGCGTACATCTGCTCCATGGCGCCGTGCACCAGGGTGGTGGCGCGCGGCAGGTCATTGGCGCGGATGGCCGCGGCGGCCGGGCGCACGGCGTTCTTGATGAAGGCGGCGCGGGCGGTGGTAAATTCGGCGGCCAGCACTTTTTCCTTGTCGGTCAGGTAGGTCGCGTTGTAGGCGGCCAGCACCTGGTCGCCGCTCTCGATGTCCTTGTCCAGCGCATCCATCTGGGCCGCATTCTTGGCCGGGTCGTCGGTCAGCGCCTTGGCCAGCGACAGCTGGTGGCGGTTGACCAGGCGGATCACGCGGTCGAGCTGGCCCAGGGACACCAGCCGGTCTTCATACACGGTTTTGAGCGAGGCGTTGACCGAGCCCAGGTTGTTCAGGCCGGTCAGGCCGATCAGCAGGGCGCACATCAGCAGAAAACCGATGATGGCGATCAGCCGCGATTTGATGGGAATATTTTTCAACATGGTGTTCTCCTGAGTGGGGCAAGTGGATGCAGCGTTTTGGTTAATGGGGTGCGCCGGCAATGGCGGCGGTGATGGCGGCAACCAGCACCTCGGACCTGACGGGCTTGCACAGAAAGCCGCTGCATCCAAGCCGGCTGGCCCGGGCGCGCGCGTCGGGATGGTCGCGGCCCGTGATAAAAATGATGGGAGTGCGGTCGCCCTGGCGTACCAGGGTGGCCTGCAGGTCGAGTCCGGACATGCCGTCCAGGTCGATGTCGAGCAGCAGGCAGTCGAGCGTGCCGCTGGCACTGCGCGCCAGCAGCAATTCCGCCGACAGAAATGCCTCGACCGCGTAGCCGTGTGCGCGCAGCAGCCGCGCGATGGCGCGGTTGGTGGGCAGGTCGTTTTCGACCAGGGCAATACGGTGCGGGGACGACGTCATTTTTGACCTAAGGCAACAGTTCCGATAACGAACTGTAGGCCTCTGCAGGTCATTTGTAACTGGTACTTTGGTACAGGTTCGGCCGTTTTCAGGCCGCTTTGAGCACACCCAGGCGCGACGCCGCCATGACCAGCTCGGCCAGGGAGTCGACTTGCATTTTTTCCATCACACTGCGCCGGTGTTCCTTGACAGTGCGTTCGGTATTGCCGAGCTTATCGGCAATCTGCTTGTTGAGCAGTCCCTGCACCACCAACGCGAACACCTGCTGCTCGCGCGGGGTCAGCAACTGCATGCGGGCCTGCATGGCCTGCAGGTCGGCCATGCCCTGGGCGGCGCCGCGGCAGCGCGCCACAGCCCGTTCAACCGCTTCGAACAGCTGTTCGCTGGCGACCGGCTTGGCCAGAAAGTCTTCGGCCCCGGCCTTGATCGCGCGCACGCTCATGGCAATGTCGGCGCCGCCGCTGAGGAACACGATGGGAAGGGGGTGGTGCATGCCGACCAGGTAGTCCTGCAGCTGCAGGCCGGACAAGCCCGGCATATGCACGTCGAGCAGGATGGCGCCCGGGCCCGGGGCCGGCGGCGCGGCCAGAAAACTGGCGGCCGAGGCATGGGCAGCAACGGCATAGCCGGCCGCGCCCAGCAGGCGCGCCAGCGCGCTGCGCAAGGCATCGTCATCGTCGACAATGTGGATGGTGACGCCGCTTCGGGTTGGGTCCATGGCAACCCATTCTGCCCGTTCAGGCTGGCTTAGGCAAGCGCGTACTCGGGGGCCGTTGTGGCGTGGCAGACGCGGTCACGTCCGCCTTCCTTGGCACGGTAGAGCTGGGCGTCGGCGCGCGCGATCAGGGTCGACATCTCGAAGCCCGGTTGCTGGGCCATGATGGCCATGCCCGCGCTGACGCTGACGCCATCGCCCAGGCCCTCGATGGCGGCGCTGTTGCGGCGGAAGTGGGCGCGGATCCGCTCCGCCGCCGCCAGCGCGGCCGCCGGCGCCGGATTGTCGAGCACCACGCAGAATTCTTCGCCGCCCCAGCGGCAGGCCGCGGCATTGGGCAGCTTGACCGAGGCCAGCACCTGGCCCATTACCACCAGCACCTTGTCGCCCATTTCGTGGCCATGGGTGTCGTTGATGGCTTTGAAGTGGTCGATATCGAGCAGCAGCACGCCCAGGGTCTGCCCCTTGCTGGCGCCGCGTGCCAGCAGGGGATCGAGATGCTGGCGCAGGCCGCGCCGGTTGAGCAGGCCGGTGAGCGCATCGCGCCCGGCCATGGCCTGCACTTCGCCCACCAGGCGCAGCATAATCAGCAGGAACAGGGCCCAGTTGCCGATCAGGGTGTTGAGGATGGCGCCGGCGGCGCTGACCAGGTTGGCCAGCGGCAGCTGGGGCGCGCCGTACGAAACTTGCGCGTTGCTGCTGGCGATCAGAATGCCCTGGGCCAGGCCGGCCACGGCTTGCAGGGCGATCATGGCGGCCGCCACCTGGAAGGCGCGCCGCGCCACTTTTTCCTGGCTGGTCCACAGGATCCAGGCGGTCCAGGTGTTGACCACGGTCTGGTGGGTCGACAGCGCGCCGATCCGCCAGGCGGTATCGGGCACCACCAGAGTGAACACGATCGTCACCACCACCACGATGGCCGACAGTACCCACCGCGCGCGGCCGGCGCCGGCGCGGCCGCAGAACTGCATGGTCCCGGCCAGGATGCAGACCTGGCCGACCGCCACCGGGATATTAAACAGCAGCGAAGCGACGCGCCAGTCTTCGATCAGGCGCGGGCCGTCGATCATGGTAGGCAGACCGATGGCGATGCAGCCGATGGCCCACAACAGCACGCCCGGCATCTGGCGCGCCACCCGGTACAGGGTGGCGAACATGGCGCCGGCCGTGAGCGAGGCCAGACCGAGCACGGTCAGCAGGGTGGGTTCGTCAATGGTCATGGGGTCTCCAGCAGGGGCAGGGCGGCAGCGGTCCGGCTGGTTTGGCGCAGGGCTGCTTCGAATTGGGCAATGGGCATGGGTTTGCCGAATAAATAGCCCTGGTAGGCATGGCAGCCGGCGGCCGCCAGCGCGTCGCGCTGGGCCACGGTTTCCACCCCTTCGGCGATGACGTCCATGCCCAGACTCTGGCCCAGTGCGACGATGGTGCGCACGATGGCCATATCGCTGGCCGCCGGCAGTTCGCGCACGAAGGTCTGGTCGATCTTGAGCTGGTTCAGTGGCAGGCGCTTCAGATACGACAGCGACGAGTAGCCGGTGCCGAAATCATCAAGCGAAATGCCGATGCCAGCCCGTTTCAGGGCGCTGATGGTGTCGATCACCAGGTCGGTGTGCTCCAGCAGCATGCCTTCGGTCAGTTCCAGTTTCAGGCGCTGCGGATTGGCACCGCTCTGGTGTAGCACGGCCAGTACCTGCGCGACAAAATCGGGCTGGCTGAACTGGCTGGCGCTCACGTTCACCGCCAGGCTCAATTGCCTCGTTTCCGGGTCGCCGCCCCAGGCGGCCAGCTGGACGCAGGCGCATTGCAGCACCCAGTGGCCAAGCGGCAGAATCAGGCCGCTGGCTTCGGCCAGCGGGATGAATTCGCCAGGCGACACCATGCCGCGCACCGGATGCTGCCAGCGCACCAGCACTTCGGCGCCGCGCGCTCGCGCAGTGGCGTCGACCTGGACCTGAAAATGGAGCAGGAACTGCTGTTCATCGAGCGCCAGGCGCAGATCGTGTTCCAGCGCCAGACGCGCCGCCACGGCGGCCTGCGTGGCCGGATCGAAAAAGCGCAGGGTGTTGCGCCCGGCCGCCTTGGCCTGGTACATGGCCGTGTCGGCGCGCTGGACCAGTTCATCCACACTGAGCGCATGGCCGCAAAACAGCGTGATGCCGATGCTGGGCGAACTGGCGTACTGCGCGCCGTCGATCTCGTAATTGCCGGACAAGGCGGCGCGCACGGTTTCGGCCAGCGCCGCCACCTGGGCGTGGGCCGCCTGGGCATCTGCCGGCAAGTCGCCCGCCAGCACCGCGAACTCGTCGCCGCCCATGCGCGCCACCCGTTCCTGTCCGCCCATGCAGCCGGACAGGCGCTGGGCCACGGCCTTGAGCAGCAGGTCGCCGCGTTCGTGGCCCTGGGTGTCGTTGAGGATCTTGAAGTGATCGAGGTCGATCAGCAGCAGTGCACCGTGCGCCGCCTGGCCATTGCCGGCGTCCATGGCCGCCGCCAGCCGCTCGAGCAGCAGACGGCGATTGGGCAGGCCGGTCAGCTCGTCGAACCACGCCAGCCGGCTGATCTCGTCCTGCGCGCGCTTGCGCTCGGTGATGTCCTGCACGGTGCAGACCATGGTCTCGGCACCGGCTTCGTCGACGCACACCTTGCCGCGCGCGTGGACCCAGCGCTGCTGGCCATCCTGGCGGCGGATCATGAATTCCTTGCTGTCGAACGGCATGCGCCGTTGTAGCGCCGAGCGCAGGTAGCGCGAGATGGCGACCCGTTCCAGGCGGCCCAGGAACAGCAGCAGGTGGGCCAGGTCGCGCGGGTAATCGGGGCCGATGCCGGCCAGCTGGTCGAACATGGCCGAGCTGGTCCAGCGCCCGCTGGCAAAGGCATAGCGCATGCTGCCGATGTCGGCGATCTGCTGGGCGTCGCGCAGTGATTCGTGACTCTGTTCGATGGCATGCCGGTCGCGCGCCCGGCGCCGCGCGGCTTGGCGGGCGACGATCAAAAAACCGAGCGAGAGCGCAATGAAGGCGCCAGTCAGGCCACTGATGATCCATACCTGGCGCATCCAGCCTGCCATGGCGTGCTGATTTGACTCGCCCACCCAGACGTAGAAGCCGTACTTGCTGCTGCGCTCATACGAAAAGGTGGTGCTCGCCCCGGACAGGGCTGAATTGCTGGTGGTGTAGGTGCCGCGCGCCGGGTTGCGCTGCAGCGCTTGCCGCAGTTCGGGAGACAGATAGGTGTCGCCGACGGTCAGCGGCAGCGCCGCCGCGTCGCCCGTGCGCCAGGCGATGGCCTTGAAATCCCCACCGCGCAGGACGATGCTGCCGCCGGCCTGCAATTCGATTTTTGCCAGTACGGTGCTGAGCTGGGCGGTGTCGAGCGCGCCGGTGACCACGCCGCCGAAACGGCCGTCGGACAGTTCCAGGCGGCGCGCGAACGGCCAGATCCAGCGCTGGCTCAGGCGGCCCAGCACCGGTTCACTAATATACAGCGCCCGGTGGGCATTCGCGGCCAGCGCCGGAAAATACGCGCGCTCGGACACGTTCAGCGGCGGATACACCGGCAGCTGGCCGAAAATGACGTCGCCGCGGGCGTTGGTGGCAACCAGGGTGGGGATCACGCGCAGGCGTTCCTGCTGGCGCAGCATGAAGCGGTTGACGGCGCGCGCGTCCACGCTGGCGCTGGCGCGCTGGCGCGCGATTTCATCGCTGGTGGCCAGCAGCGACAAGTCGATCGCGTCGACAATGCTGTCGACGGTGAGGACGATGGAGCCGGCCAGGTTGCCAGTGGTGGCAGCCACCCGTTCTTCGGCGTAGCGGCGCAGGTAGGCCAGCGTCAGCACCGAGGTGATGACAATGGCGACGATGGCCGTGCCGATGGCCAGGCACAGCAGGCGCCGGTCGTGGCCGGCGCGCAGGGATGGAGGCGCGACGGCTGCGCGCGTGAACGGTGCCGTCGCGACGGTCTGCATCACGCGGCCAGGCTGTCCAGGTCCACCTCGGCGGCGCCAGCAACAAGCTTGGCAATGTCCACCAGGATCAGCATGCGCTGTTCCAGCGTGCCCATGCCGGTGACATAGTCGGCATACGCACCCGCGCTCATTGGCGGCACCGGCTTGATCTGGTCCGGGGTGAGGGCCAGTACTTCGGACACGCTGTCAACCACAACGCCGATCTGGGCGCCGTCGACCACCAGGATGACGACCACGGTGAACTGGTCATACACCGGGTCGGGCAGATTGAACTTGATGCGCAGGTCGATGATGGGCACGATCACGCCACGCAGGTGAATCACGCCTTTGACGTGGGGCGGGCAGTTGGTAATGCTGGTCACGGCCGTGTAGGGGCGCAGCTCCTGCACCTGCTGGATGTCGACACCGTATTCTTCGTCGCCGAGCCGGAAGCTCAGGAATTCAAGAAGGGTATCGGCTGCGTGGGAAGTGGTCATGGTTGCCTTTCATTGCCGTGCGTGTGGAGATGAGTGCACTGTAGGGGCAAAGAAGGCAGACGTATATTGTACTTTGGTGCAACAACTGGGCAGATACGGGCACCCCGCGAGAGGCACAATTTGTCTTGACGTGGTTTCTCGGCGGGAATCGGTGGCGATCAGCGTGAAGGACACTGGTCTCGGCATTGATCCTGTTCTGCTGCCAAAAGTATTCGACTTCTTCGCGCAGGCTGAGCTACCGCCGACCGTTCCCGAGGGCGTTCACGCTTTACCTGCCATAACACGGCGCTGTGCCACGCTTTTGGGGCCGGTATGACACATCTGTTCTCACCCTTTGTGTGGCACCGAACAGTAACGCTCGCTCTCATCCGTATAGACTGCGTATTTACATGACTTGGTGCAATACAGCCTGATCGCTTGCGTCACAGCCATTGCAACTTCTATAACGATAAATCATGGCCGATTGTGACGAGCGCAAAGATCGGGAGCTGCGGGCTACCGTCGACGAGGGCAGGCGCCTGCGCCTGTTCAAGGGCGCGAGCGTTGCCGCGAACTTCATGTACCGCTTCGGGGTACCCACGCCAGTGATCGAGCGGGTGATTTACGCCGACCATCGAGACCTGCCGAACGGGAAACCCGTTCCCTTGTCCGAGGTGCTCGCGACCCATGAGCTGGCAACACGAATCGCCGCTTCGCCGGCGAACTTCCCAGCTGCTTCGCCGCAGGCCGGCGCAACACTATCAGACCTTGTCGACCGCTTGCGCGTACACCTGCAAGTGGACGCCGTCGGCATCAGCAAATTTTCGCGCAGCTGCGAGGAGCTGACGTGGATCGAAATTTCAGGTGAGCTTGCACAGTTCAAGGGGCGCCGTTTTCCAAGACGGCACAGCATGTGCGATGTTTGTTTTCGCACGGCGCAATCGCAATTATTCGTGCGGCCGCAGTTGCATTTCCGATGGATGGCGGACAACGGTATTTTCGTGAACGAGGCCTTGATCACACCGCTGCGAGGAGGGCGCGCAGAACTTTTTCTGGGAACGCTTTGGGCAGTGACCGTATCCGATGACAGCCCACTGTTCAACGCCGGGCATCTTGGCGTCTTGCGGAAATACGCCGAACCCGTTGAAAAGATTCTTCAGCCAGTTCTCCAATAAGGTGCCGGGCTGCTGTTCGAAAGAGCGCCTTACCGATTCGACACGTTCGCGCGCGGCAAAATAGTTTTTTCCGTGCCACGGTCACTGCGCGATTGAGCCACTTCGCCTTGCAGATATAGCGTGAAGACGCTGGCAATGGCATAGGATGCGGCCGGATTGTTGCAGTCAACTGCATGCCAGGAGCGGATCTTGTTCGAGTCAAGGCGCGGTGCTTTTCAGCTTTTTCATGAATGCAGAAAAGTGCGGTAACAAGTCCGCGAACAAGGCGCTTTCCCGATGCTCAAGCATCACTTCACTGAACAACTTCAGTCCGACGGCGAGCGCTGTATTGGTGGCGCAGTCAAACTCTTGGCGTTGCCGCATGCGTTCTACGATCGAAAACAGGTCGTCATGATTGCCGACCTCGAATTGAAGTGGGGCCTCATACGTCGATGGCTGGCCTTTCGCATCGCTCAGGTGTTCCACGGTAATGCGGTAGGTATGTTGTTTCATGGCCGCGTCGCTCCATAGACGATTTGCATGGTTCACGTTGGCGCCAAATTCGTACCGCCATTGCATCGGTCAATCCTACCATTGCTGGGGATGACACGGCGGTTCTGCAGCCATCGTGATTGCAGTGGCTTTGAATCGGGACTGGATTCGGAAAATCGACGTGTGCCCAATCCGCAGGAGCCGCCGCCCGCATCAGAAGTACGCGTGCCAGTCCGGTCGGTTCAGCAGTTTGCATGGGCCTGCCCGGTAGTTCGGACCAGTTTTAGAAAATGACGCAAGACGGGAGACGGATTTTCCGGCGCATAAGCGACAGCAATGCCAGCGGACAGCTTTCTGCCATCGGCGTTGAGCGGGCGGAAGACGACACCTGCACGCTTTACCTGCTGCAAGGACGCCGGAATCAGCGCAAGCCCTTTCCCTTCCGCGATCAGCCCAAGCAAAATGTGATGCTCTGCTGGTTCTGCGACGAGACTGGGCTCGAAGCCGATTTTGTCGAAAAAAGCCTGACAATGATCAAAGTAGCCGGGATTCAGGTGCCGATCGAACCAGAACATGGCTTCATCTTGCAGGTCGTCGAAGCCGAGCTTGCGTTTTCGCGTGAGTCGGTGCTGCGCCGGCAAGACGACCACAAGCGGTTCCTCAAAGATGGTTTCCACCGATAGCCCCGGCGCATCCGTGTGCAGTCCGATGAACGCGGCGTCCATGATGCCGTTCTTAATGTCGCGCACCAGGCTGATCGAATGTTTCCCTTTGCTGAGCAGGCGACAGTGCGGATATTGTTGCCGCAGACGCTCAGTCATGTCGGGAATCACGCTGCGGTCGAACACGGTCGTGTAGCCCAACACAAACTGCCCGCCGTCGGTGCCGCCACTTGCCTTGGCTGTCGTGATTGCTTTTTCAGCCTGCTTCAAGGTGCGCCGTACTTCGGGCAGGAAAGCGGCGCCGGCGTCGGTCAGGGCGATGCCTGATTTGCCGCGTGTGAAAAGCTGTACGCCGAGTTGATGCTCCAGCTGGCGAATCTGCCTGCTCAATGGGGGCTGCGAAATGTGCAAGCGCAGCGCCGCGCGCCCGAAGTGGCGTTCTTCGCACACAGCCACGAAGTAGCGAAACTGGCGCAGATCGATCGATTCATTCATACCGAAAAGGTATCACAGAAATGGTATTGGATGATTCGGCCGGCGCGTACTACATTGGACGCCTCATTCATTGAAAAGGAAACGCCATGGAAAATGACCGCTACCAGCGCGGCTGGGCCAAGCTCAGGGAAGTCGATGGACTGGCCGGCGAACAGGTGATCGAAAGCCTGCGCGACATTGCGCCCGATTTTGCGAAGCTGGTCATCGAATTCCCCTTCGGTGACATCTATTCCCGGCCCGGCCTCGATCTGCGCTCACGGGAACTGGCCGTGGTGGCCGCGCTGACCGCAATGGGCAATGCCACGCCCCAGTTGAAAGTCCATATTCAAGGGGCGCTCAATGTCGGCTGCTCGAAGGAGGAGGTCGTGGAAGTGATGATGCAGATGGCCGTGTATGCCGGCTTTCCTGCGGCGCTGAATGGACTGTTCGCAGCGAAGGAGGTGTTTGGGCATGCATAGCGCATCGCTGGTGGTGCGCGGTTTTTCCCACTGGAGAGCGAAAAACCGGCATAGTCGTCATATTGATTACATCAGCGAGGCTACGTGAACATACGGCGCATGCTTCCCGGCGAAGAGCCGGCACTGCAGCAAATCTTTTTTCGATCCGTCGGGCAGATTGCCGTGGCTGACTATGGCGCAGGCGCGGCGGATGCATGGATTTCACGGAGCACGGATCCGGCCCAATGGCACCAAAGGATGCAAAGAAATCGTCCTTTCGTCGCTGTCCATGATGGCGTGCCGGCCGGCTTCGCCGATTTGCAGCCCGACGGCGAGATCGACATGTTTTTTGTCGATCCCGATTTCTCCGGCAAGGGCGTTGGCGCGCTGTTGCTGAACGCGATTCATGCCGAAGCCGACGCCAGTGCCATCGAACGTCTGACCGCGCATGTGAGCATCACGGCGCAGCCATTCTTTTTCCGCCACGGTTTTACGGTGCTAAGGCAGCAAGTGGTGAAGATCGGTGAGCACCAGCTTCGAAATGCGTTCATGGAAAAGTCCTTGTCGCAGCGCGGGGAAGGGGCTTGACGATGCCGCTGCCGATATTGTCAGGCATGGTGAGCCTGCTCCTTGCTATTATTTTTGGTGCGATCGCGATTCGCCATTGGCGCGCGCAGCAGGTGCGCCTTGCCGATGGCATGGGACTGAGGTTCGATCGCCACATGGTAACGGACTTCGCCCCCGGCGTGCTGATCGCAGCCATGGCAATGGGCTTGGTCTTCCTCGCCGAAAGCATGGCAGGTGCAGTCATGCCGCTTGCAGCTGCCGCCGGCAGGGGCCCATCCATTTTGAAGGCCGGGCTGATCATGATAACGGCAGCTTTTGCCGGGGAATGACTGAATCGCGCCATGTTGCTGTCGGGCTTGATAGTCGTGTTGCGAGGGCGTGTAATGCCGGCTATTGCACTGAGCGCGCTGGTGTTCGGGCTGATGCATCTGGGCAATCAGCATGCGACGGCGCTTTCCGTTGCCGGCAACGCGATGGGTGGGGTGATGTATGGCCTGGCCTTTGTCTGGTCCGGCCGCCTTTGCTTGCCCATTGGCCTGCACTTTGCATGGAATTTACGCAAGGACCGCTGCTGGGGTTTCCAGTCAGCGGCCATGACATGGGCGGGTTGCAATCGATCCAGAATGTGGGGTCGGATTGGCTGACGGGCGGGGCCTATGGTCCGGAAGCGGGGATGGTGGGTACTGCTTCCCGCTTTCTGATCATTGGGCTGGTTTTTCTGTGGGTACGATGCCATTCATTCCACCACACTGTCGCTACAGGTCAGGGGATCAGGCGTTCGGCGCGCAAGCGTGCAAACAGATCGAAGAACGATGCGTCCGTTGCCTGGTAGGCGCTGAAACCCAGCCTGCGGCTGTTTGCCATATCGGTCATCACTTCGAGTGGTCGGCCAAGATCGAGATCGGTATGCCATGCCGAGGCCAGGCGGTCGAGATCCAGTTCTGCCAGGCCATGGCGCTGCGCGATCTGGCGCCATAGCGCATGGTCGTTCGCCATGGCTGCCTCGAGCGGCTGGATCGCTTCCTTGTAGCCTGCCGCCTGCACGCCAAACCACGCGCCCAGTTTCGGCCACAGCCAGCTCCAGCGGAACACGTCGCCATTGACGATATTGAAGGCTTCGTTGCGGGCAGCGTCGGTGTCCGCTGCCCAGACCAGCTGTTTGGCCAGCATGCGCGCATCGGTCACGTCGGACAGGCCTTGCCACTGCGCTTCGGAGCCGGGGAACTGGAACGGGCGTCCGGCCTCTTTGCAAATGGTGGCGTAGACGGCGAGGGTGGTGCCCAGGTTCATGGCGTTGCCCACTGCCAGGCCGATGATGGTATGCGGCCGGTGCACGGTCCAGGTAAAGCGGTCGCGCGCGGCTGCGGCATACACCTCGTCTTCCTGCGCGTAGTAGAAGTTTTCAAGCGGCAGGCGTGGCTGGCTTTCGCGCAGGGGCGTATCGGGCAGGGTGCCCGAACTGGCATACGCTTCAAACGGCCCCAGGTAGTGTTTCAGTCCGGTGACCAGCGCGACATGGCGCACGCTTTTGCTCGGCGACAGGGCATCCAGCAGATTGCGCACCAGCGCCGCATTGACGCGGATGTTCTCGGCCTCGGTATCCTGCCGCATCCAGGTCGTGATGAACACATGGGTCGGCGCGACGGCAGCCAAGGCCTGCGCTAGCGCGGCGGGATCGAGCAGGTCGGCAGCCACGTGCCGAATGCCAGGCAAGTCCTTGGGCGGACGGCGCGACAGGCCGATCACTTCCCACCCATTTGCCAGCAATTCGCGCGCGACATGGTTGCCGCCGATGCCAGTGATGCCTGCGATCAGAGCCGTTCGTTTCATGCGCCTCTCCTGTTACCGGTGAACAGGCATTTTACGCGGCCCGGCGCAATCGGGTTTTCCATTGCCGCGCAGTCAGGTCAGTGCGGCTTCGCGTACTGCTCGCGCAACAGATTCTTTTGCACTTTTCCCATGGTATTGCGTGGCAGTTCCGCTACCACATGGCAGCGTTTCGGGATCTTGAAGTTGGCCAGCATGGACTTGAGTGCCAGCAAAACGGCGGCCGGGTCAGGCTGCGCGCCCGGCTTGGCAACGATGATGGCCACGCCCACTTCGCCAAAATCGGCATCCGGCACGCCCACGACGGCGCTTTCTGCCACGCCCGGCAGGGTGTTGAGATAGCCTTCGATTTCGGCGGGATACACATTGTAGCCACCGCTGATGATCAGATCCTTGCTGCGGCCAACAATGGTCACGTAGCCGTCGGCGTCGACTTTGCCCACGTCGCCGGTCTTGAAATAGCCATCCGCCGTGAATTCTTCCCTGGTCTTTTCCGGCATCTGCCAGTAGCCGCTGAAGATGTTGGGTCCCTTGACTTCGATCTCCCCAATCTCGCCCGTGGCGACCGGGCGGCCCTGCTCGTCAGCCACCCGCAGCAAGACGCCAGGCAGCGCAAAGCCGACCGTGCCGCCGCGCCGTTCGCTGGCGCCGCCGTGGCGCGCATCGGGGCCGTATGGGTTCGACGTGAGCATCACCGTTTCGCTCATGCCGTAGCGCTCCAGGATGGTATGGCCGGTGCGGGCCGTCCACTGGCGGAAGGTCTCGAGCAGCAGCGGCGCCGAGCCGGAGATGAACAGGCGCATATTGCGGGCGACCTTCTGGTCGAGGCCAGGTTCTGCCAGCAGGCGCACGTACAAGGTCGGCACGCCCATGAAGATGGTTGCATCGGGCAATCTGGCAAGCACGCGCCTGGGATCGAATTTGGCGAACCAGATCATCTTGCTGCCGTTCAGAAGTGCCCCGTGAACGGCGACGAACAGGCCATGTATATGAAAGATCGGCAGGGCGTGAATGAGTACGTCGCCGCGCTGCCAAGCCCAGTATTGTTTGAGTACGCGCGCATTGCTCAGCATGTTCCCGTGGGTGAGCATCGCCCCCTTGCTGCGCCCTGTGGTGCCGCTGGTGTACAGGATGACGGCGAGATCGTCGCTTTTCCGCACCGCCACCGTGTGCTGGTCACTGCACTGTGCTGCTTGTTCAAGCAGCGTGCCGGTGCGGTTGTCGTCCAGCGTGAACACATGGCGCGCCCCATTCGCTTCGGCGAGCGGGCTTACCCAATCCAGATTGGCGCTGCTGCAGACGACGACGGCGGGCGTGGCGTCGCTCAGGAAGTGGCGCATCTCGGCCTGGCGGTATGCCGTATTGAGAGGCAGGAAAACATAGCCTGCGCGCAGCGTTGCCAGGTACAGCATCAAGGCTTCGACCGATTTTTCGGCCTGCATGGCGATGCGCGCGCCCGGTTCCAGTGCCAGCGATTCGAGCAGCACGGCCATCATTGCCGTACCACGCTCCAGATCGCGCCACGAGTAGGCGAGGCCGTCATCGGTTTCAATGGCGGCGGTATCGAGATCGGCAGGGAAGGCGGCACGCAAGGCCGCAAACAGGTTGTCGTTCATTCGGTACTCCAAAAGTGTGTGATGCGGTGTGGTGAGCGGCTGTTGCGAGCGCTCTGCCAGGGGCCGGGTATCTTAATCGAATTGCGTTGCACTGTGCTTACAGTGTTTTACGCATCAGATCGAGAAATCCTTTGAGCACCGGCGAGGCATTGTCACGGCGCCAGGCCAAACCTGTTTCCACCAGCGGCGTAGGCTGCGCCAGCGGATAATATTGCACACCCGGGCGGCGCAAATTGCTGACCGACTGCGGCACCAGCGCAATGCCCATCCCGGCGGACACCAGGCTGACAATGGTCTGCATCTGGATAGCCTCCTGTCCGATCGCGGGCGTGATGCCGGCCGCGCGGAAGACCGACAGAATGGCGTCATACAGGCCGGGCGATATGGCGCGCGGGAACACGATCAAGGGCAATGGCGGCAGTTCGCGCAGGTCGGCTTCGCGCTTGCCGCGCAGCCCCGGCAGTCCGGCGGGCGCGGCCAGGATCAGCGGTTCGCTCAGCACCGGCAAATAGTCCAGCGCGGCTTTTGCCTTGTCCGGCAGGGGCGGAATCAGCAGGCCGGCGTCGATGCGGCCGTTCAGCAGATCGTCCAGCTGCAGGTCGGAGGTGGCTTCCTGCAGCGTGATCTGCACCTGGGGATAGGCGGCGCGGTAGGCGCGCAGGAAGGGCGGCAGCACGCTGTAGTCGGCCGAGGAAACAAAGGCGAGCACCAGTTTACCGGACTCGCCCAGGGCCGCGCGCTGCACCAGGCCGGGCAGCTCGGCGGCCTGGGTCAGCAGGCGGCGCGCTTCCGGCAGCAAAGCGGCGCCGGCCGCAGTGAGCGCCACGCCGCGCCGGTTGCGGTCGAACAGGGGCGCGCCGAGCTGCTCTTCCAGCGCAAAAATGGTCTGCGACAGCGGCGGCTGCGTCATCTGCAAACGCGTCGCCGCGCGACCGAAATGCAGCTCTTCTGCAACGGTCAGAAAATAGCGCAACTGGCGCAGTTCGACGGTAGGTGACATGGTTCTGTGATATGTAATAAGTATTACAGGGTATTAAATCATATATTGGACAACTCGTGGCCAACGGGGCACACTGGTGCCTTCATTCTTATGCAGTCCCAGGAGACAAAACCATGCCAACTTACCGCTCACGAACCACCACCCATGGCCGCAACATGGCAGGCGCGCGTGCACTATGGCGTGCCACCGGAATGCAGGATGGCGATTTCGACAAACCGATTATCGCGGTGGTCAATTCGTTCACGCAGTTCGTGCCGGGCCACGTCCATCTGAAGGACCTGGGCCAGCTGGTCGCGCGCGAGATCGAATCGGCCGGCGGCGTGGCCAAGGAATTCAACACCATTGCAGTCGACGACGGCATCGCAATGGGCCACGGCGGGATGCTGTACTCGCTGCCGTCGCGCGACCTGATCGCCGATTCGGTCGAGTACATGGTCAACGCGCACTGCGCCGATGCCATGGTGTGCATCTCGAATTGCGACAAGATCACCCCCGGCATGCTGATGGCTGCCATGCGCCTGAATATTCCGGTGGTGTTCGTGTCCGGCGGGCCGATGGAGGCGGGCAAAGTGCTCAAGGTCGTGGACGGCAAAAAGAAGATGATCAAGCTCGATCTGGTGGACGCAATGGTCAAGGCCGGCGACAGCACCGTCAGCGATGCCGACGTGGCCGAGATCGAACGCTCCGCCTGTCCAACCTGCGGCTCGTGCTCCGGCATGTTCACGGCCAACTCGATGAACTGCCTGACCGAGGCGCTGGGCCTGTCGCTGCCGGGTAACGGCACCGTTCTGGCCACCCACGCCGACCGCAAGGAGCTGTTCCTGCGCGCCGGCCGCCTGGTGGTCGAACTGGCCAAGCGCTACTACGAACAGGACGACGCCACCGTCCTGCCACGCAATATCGCTACCAAGGCCGCATTCGAGAACGCGATGGCGCTGGATGTGTCGATGGGCGGCTCCACCAACACGGTGCTGCACTTGCTGGCCGCCGCGCACGAGGCGGGCGTCGAATTCAAGATGGCCGACATCGACCGCATCTCGCGCAATGTACCGTGCCTGTGCAAGGTCGCCCCAATGACCGACAAGTACCACATCGAGGACGTGCACCGCGCCGGCGGCATTAGCGCGATTCTGGGCGAACTGGCCCGCGCCGGTCTGCTCGACACCTCGGTCTACAGCGTCCATGCGCCGACCTTGGGCCACGCGATCGAACGCAACGACATCACCCGCAGCGACGACCCGGCCGTGCACCAGCTGTTCCGCGCCGCGCCTGGCGGGGTGCCGACCCAGACCGCGTTTTCGCAGTCCGAACGCTTCGAGGCGCTGGACCTGGACCGCAGCACCGGCTGCATCCGCGACAAGGCGCACGCCTATTCGCAGGACGGCGGGCTGGCTGTCTTGTATGGCAACCTGGCCGAAAACGGCTGCATCGTGAAGACGGCGGGCGTGGACGAAAGCATCCTCAAATTCAGCGGCAAGGCGCGCGTGTTCGAAAGCCAGGACGCCGCGGTGGAAGCGATCCTGGGCGATACTGTGCACGAAGGCGACGTTGTCATCATCCGCTACGAGGGTCCAAAGGGCGGCCCGGGCATGCAGGAGATGCTGTACCCGACCTCGTACATCAAGTCAAAGGGCCTGGGCAAAGCGTGCGCCTTGTTCACTGACGGCCGCTTCTCGGGCGGCTCGTCCGGCCTCGTGATCGGCCACGCCTCGCCGGAGGCAGCCGAAGGCGGCGCCATCGGCCTGGTGGAAGAGGGCGACATGATCGATATCGACATTCCGCAGCGCACAGTCAATCTGCGCGTGACAACCGAAGAACTGGCACACCGCCGCGCCACCATGCAGGCGCGCGGTGACAAGGCATGGCAGCCGGTCGATCGCGAACGTTATGTGTCGCAGGCCTTGCAGGCTTACGCCGCATTGACCACGTCGGCCGACCGCGGCGCCGTGCGCGATCTGTCGCAACTGAAGCGCTAAGCACGCCTCTCTGATTTCCGTTTCCGTTAAAAGCATCCCGGTTTGCCCATGGCAGGCCGGGATGTGTTCGTTATTGCAAAAAATATTATTCAAATTGCATTTCTGATGCGCTTTGTGGTTTACTATTGCCCAATACTTGCAGTATGTTTTTCGCAACTGTTTCGGCATGCTTGTCCCCATCAAGTCATCAAAAATCATTTGAGGAGCATTAAATGCATTTATCGAAACGGTTGGCTGCAGAGGGCCTGGGCACGTTCTGGCTGGTGCTGGGCGGTTGCGGCAGTGCGGTGCTTGCAGCTGGTTTCCCCGGGCTGGGGATCGGTTTTCACGGTGTATCGCTGGCCTTCGGCCTGACGGTGCTGAGCATGGCCTTTGCCATCGGCCACATTTCGGGCTGCCACCTGAATCCGGCCGTCACGCTCGGTTTGTGCAGTGCGGGGCGTTTTCCCAAGGGTGAAGTGCTCCCATACTGGATCGCGCAAGTTGTTGGTGCATGCGTTGCTGCAGGGGTGCTGTATCTGATTGCCAGCGGCAAGCCCGGGTTCGACATCGGCGGCTTCGCCGCCAACGGTTACGCCGATCTCTCCCCGGGCAAGTACTCGATGCAGGCCGCGCTGATCTGCGAGATCGTGATGACCTTCGTGTTCCTGATGGTGATTCTGGGAGCGACCGACGCCCGCGCCCCAGCCGGCCTTGCGCCGATTGCCATCGGCCTGTGCCTGACCCTGATCCACCTGATCAGCATTCCGGTGACCAATACCTCGGTCAATCCGGCGCGCAGCACCAGCCAGGCCCTGTTTGCAGGGGCTGACTATACGATGCAGTTGTGGCTGTTCTGGCTGGCGCCCTTGATCGGGGCCGCGCTGGCGGGCTTTGTCTATCCCGCGCTGTTTCAAGAGAAGCGCTGAGACCAGCGTCGCGCCAATCTAGCTAGGCCAAATGGGCGAGACCCAGGTCGGTTGTGACCTGTTCGCGCAATACGAATTTCTGGATCTTTCCCGTGACTGTCATGGGGAAGTGGTCCACAAAACGCACATAGCGCGGGATCTTGTAATGGGCAATCTGCCCATTGCAGAAGGTACGGATTTCCTCCTCGCTTGCCTGCGTCCCAGGGCGCAAGATGATGCAGGCGCAGAGTTCCTCGCCAAATTTTGCGTCCGGTACGCCGACGCATTGGACATCGAGCACCTTCGGGTGGCGGTACAAGAACTCTTCAATCTCGCGCGGGTAAATGTTTTCCCCGCCGCGGATCACCATGTCCTTGGCACGGCCCACAATGGCGGCGAAACCCTGTTCATCAATCACGGCCAGGTCGCCCGTGTGCATCCAGCCGGCGCGGTCAATGGCCTCGCGCGTTTTCTCGTCGTCGCCCCAATAGCCGAGCATGACGGAATACCCGCGCGTGAGCAGTTCGCCTTTGACGCCGCGCGGAACAATGTTGCCGGTGCCATCAACGATCTTGACTTCAAGATGCGGGTGCACCCGCCCGATCGTGGACACCCGCAAAGGCACGGGATCGTCAACCGAACTCTGGAAGCTGACGGGCGATGTTTCGGTCATGCCGTAGGCGATGGTAATTTCCGCCAGATGCATCTTCTCGATCACGCGCGCCATCACTTCGGCGGGGCAGGGTGAACCGGCCATGATGCCGGTGCGCAGCGTCGACAAGTTGTAGTTCGAAAAATCCGGATGATCGAGCAGGGTGATGAACATGGTCGGCACCCCGTGCAGTCCGGTACAACGCTCGGCCTGCACGGTTGCCAGGACAGACATCGGTTCAAAGCTTTCGCCTGGAAATACCATCGTGGCGCCGTGTGTCACGCACGCCAGGTTGCCCAGCACCATGCCAAAGCAGTGATAAAGAGGCACCGGAATGCACAGCTTGTCCTTGTGGGTCAGCCGCATGGCTTCGCCCACGAAAAAGCCATTGTTCAGGATATTGTGATGGGTCAGCGTCGCGCCCTTTGGCGACCCGGTTGTGCCTGAGGTGAACTGAATATTCACCGGCTCATCGAATTGCAGCGCGTTCTCGATTTGCGCCAGGTGCGTCCGTTGGGCGGGCGTGGCCGCGTTCAGCAAATCATCGAAGTTCAGCATGCCTGGCGTTGTGTCGGTGCCGAGCCGAATCACGTGGCGCAGATGCGGCAATCCAGCCGACTGGAGCTTCCCGGGCGCACTGGTACGGACTTCCGGCACCACGTCCTCGATGATCGCAATGTAATTACTTGATTTGAATGACGGCGCCAGTACCAGCGCCGCGCATTGCACTTTATTGAGGACGTACTCAAGCTCTGAGCGCCGGTACGCAGGGTTGATATTGACCATCACGAGCCCCGCACGCGCCGTGGCAAACTGCACCAGCACCCATTCGGCGCAGTTCTGCGACCAGATTCCCACACGGTCGCCCGGCTGCAATCCCAGCGCCAGAAGGCCTGCGGCCAGGTTTGTTACTCGCGCGTTCAGTTCGGCATATGTCCAGCGCACGTTTTGGTGGGGCACGACCAGGGCGTCGTTGTCGCCGTATTGCTCGGCGATCCGCGTCAGGAATGCGCCGATGGTCTCGCCAACCAGCGGAACGTCATGGGCGCCGTGTACGTAGCTAAGCTGTTGCTGCATATTGTCTCCAGATCGTTGTGATCAATTCCGGGATCAGCGCGGGTGCGATCGCACGTGCTTCATGATGTTGACGAAACTGTCTGTCCAGTACTGTTTGCGGTGCGCGGCCAGGTAATCGATCAGTTGCTGATGCGCTTCGGTCGATACTTCCAGGTAGTCGCCGCCAATGCCGTGGAAGGTGAAGTTGATCATGGTTCCCTTCGCACCGGCTGCCTCCACCAGCGCGATCAGTTCCTTCCCGCTCGCGCCGACCGGCACGATTACCGGCACCGCCCCCGGATTGATCTGGTCCATCGAAGCGGCCGCGGTTGTCGTGCTGCCAGCCTTGACTGCCACAAATTCGGAGACGACTTCCGGCAAATAAGGTTTGCCGGCGGCGAGCAGGTCGCCACAGGGTAAGGTGAGGGTGCGCTCACGCCGTCCGTCGATGGCGTACAGCATCGTATTGGCGAGCAGGATCTGGTCTTTCATCTGCTGTACGCTCGTGGTGGCAAGATCGCGATGCTTCTCCACCCATGACCTGCCCGCGCCTGCGCTGGAACACTGGTGAAACAGCGTGTGATTGCCCAGCTCGTGCCCGCGTTTGGCAGCCGCACGCCAGGCTTCTAGCCGCTTGTTGACAGTGGGATTGGACAGCTGCAAATAGAAGCTGGCACGCAGGCCCGCCTTGTCGAGGGCAGGGATGGCGTTGTCGAGCTGGGAATCCAGTGCGTCGTCGTACGCCAGGCTCACGGCCGCGCGCGCGCCGCCCGGCCAGGCGAAGGCGGTACCGGCCTGGCTGCTCAGTGGGAACGCCAGCAAAACGGCGTAGATCAGGGCGCGCTGTAAGCGTGTCCCCATTGCGTCAGCAGGGCTGCGGAATGCGTTCATGGTCATCTTTGCAGGAAGCGGAAAAGTCCATTGTAGGCGAGGCGGGCATTTGAGAGATGTTGTATCCTGCCACGTAACGAATTTTAAGCGGGAGCAAGGGGCGGCATGAACGTTTTGGGGATTTCCGGAAGCTTGCGGCAGGCGTCGATCAATTCGGCCCTGCTGCGCGCCGCGCAGCGGCTTGTGCCGGATGGCGTCGCGCTGACGATCTTCGACGGCGTCGGCGCGCTACCGCTGTTCAACCCGGATCTTGAAGCCGACCTTCCCGCACCCGTGCGGGCCCTGCACGCGGCCGTGGCGCAGGCCGATGCGCTGCTCATTGCCAGTCCGGAGTACGCGCATGGCGTGACAGGCGCCATCAAGAATACGCTGGACTGGCTGGTCAGCTTTGAACCTTTCATTAACAAGCGCGTGGCCGTGTTCAATGCCGCGCCGCGCGCCCATATTGCGGACCAGGCCTTGCGTGAAACGCTCAGGACCATGTCGGCCATCATCGTCGAGCCGGCATCGGGTACGCTTGCGCTGTCCGGCATGCACCACGAGAATGTCATCGTCGCGAATCAGGAAGTCGCCGCAGCGATCAGCGGCTACCTGCGCGCGCTGTTGGCAGCCGATTCGCTCTCCATCCAAACCTAAGTGGCATACTGCGGATCCATCTGGTCTGCGTCGGGAAATCAAGTGCAAAAACTACTGTCGGAACTGACAAGGCTCTACCTGCCCCCGGGCGCCACTTCGCTTGACGCGTTCAAACAGCACATGGCTGACCAGGAGGTTCACCCCATCAGCTTGAGCGCGCCCGATGGCAGCGCGCGTGCCCTGGTCATCCCGTTTCGCAAAACGGCCGGCAGCAGCGACGAGCGCCACTGGACACTTCTGTGCGCGGTGGCCAATGCCTTGCAGACGGAACTGGGATTGCCAGCGCCGGCGGTCACCATTTCGGGCGCGGACGGTTTTGGCTTGTGGCTGTCGTTCGAGACGCCGCAGCCTGCCGCTGTGCTGAAGGAATTTCTGGCACTGCTGCAAGCGGCTTATTTTCCCGAGATGGCATTGGGCCAGAGCCAGGTCGAGCTGCCGCCCTGCATGGATGCCGCTACCGGGAAGTGGTCCGCTTTCATTCACCCCGATCTGGGCGCCTCGTTCGCCGACGAGCCGTGGCTGGAGGTGGCGCCACCAATGGCAGGGCAGTGCGCGCTGCTGCAGGACCGCACCAGCATTGGCCAGGCCGACCTGGCGCAGGCAATGAACGTGCTGCGCAAGGATGAACAGCCGGCGCCCGCGCCAGCAGCGGCCAAGCCTGGCTTGCTGCTCGCCGATGCCACCCTGGAAGATATTGTGCGGCACCTGCATGCCAAAAATATCGAGCCAACCTTCAAGCATCTGATCCGGTAACGCAGGGTGGCGCGCAGTGCTTCCGTCACCGTTGTTGGCGCTGCGATCGAGCAGCTGGAAGCAGCGTTGCAGCACGCCGGCTCGGCCCAGGCGGTACAGTCTCTGCAGCGCTATTTCCCCGACCCGGTTGTCGCGCTCGGCGTCCCGAACGGTGATGTCGCCCGGATTGCCGGCGCTGCCTATGCGCGCGACCATGCGCTGGGGTCCGATGACTGGGTGGCCGTAGCCGATCATTTCGCCCGCTCGCACGCGTATCACGAGCACTTGATACTTGCCTCCGCCCTGGTCGCCAAAGTCGCGCGGCTGCCGGACCCGCATGGGCGCTTGCTGGCGCTGATCAAATCGTGGCTTGAGCATGACGTCAGCAACTGGGCGCAGTGCGACGATCTGTGTATCAAACCGCTGTATCTGTATCTCAAGCAGCGCCCGCATTTGCTGGGCGAGATGCACACCTGGGGCACATCGGAAAGCCCGTGGTGCAGACGCGCGTCCAGCGTTGCGCTGGTCAAGTTCGTGGGACGTGACGCCAATGTGAACCTGGACCACATTTTCGCCAACTGCGCGCGGCTGTTGCGCGATGAAGACCCGTACGTGCAAAAGGGCATAGGCTGGATACTGAAGGTGACCGGCCAATATCATGCGCAGGCCGTGTGCGCCTTCCTGCGAACACACCATGCGCAGACAGCGCGGCCCACGCTGCGCTACGCGATCGAGAAACTGCCAGCAGAATTACGCGCGAGCTTTTTGAAAACTGCGGCGCCTCTTCCATCGGAATCATCATGACAGTAGCACTGTACGACGCGTCCGTTCCCGTATTCCTGCGCTATCTTGACCGGCTTGCGCACCTGGTGAGCGCCGCACAATCGCATCACAAAGCGGGCTTCCTTCTTGACGCGCGGCTGGCCCCGGACATGCATGGATTCGCTTCGCAAGTGGCCATCGCGGCCAGTTTTCCACTGCGCGCGTGCCTGGCGCTGGCCGGCCAGCCGGTGCCGCCCGACCCTGCAACCCCAACCTCGTTCAATGCCCTGCAGGCGCGGATTGCACAGGTGGCGGCAATGCTTTCTGCGCTTCCGCGCGATCAATTTGAAGGCGCCGAGCGGCGCCTGATTGAAAGCCGGGCGGGAAACGCAACGCTCTGCCTTCCGGCCGAGGAATTTTTGCTCCAGTATGCACTGCCGAATTTCTTCTTCCATCTGACGACGGCCTACGGCATCCTGCGGCGTCATGGGGTGGTGCTGGGTAAAGCCGATTTTGATGACTGGCATGTTTATGCCTAACGCGTCGCCGCTGCCTGGACAGCGCAGGCCATTCTATCCACTCATCAATTTTTGATGCAAATTTGGCAAAGATGAGGGAAAATGACGGCGCTGTAGATATTGCCATTTTCTCTGACCGCCAAAACAATGAATCTTTTCGCCAAGTCCCTCTGCGCCGTCGCCCCGCTCATTCTGTCGGGCTGCTTCACCATCAAGCTCGATAATGTGGTGCGTGACACCGCCGACGTCAGCAAGAACGCCTATCAGTCGATCGCCGCCAAATGGGATGCGAAAAAGAAGGCCAAGACGGCGACCGTCATCAGCCATTCGTACCTCGGCAACAGTAATCAGACCGTCACCGAGGTCAAGCAGTTCTGCGAGACCGAGGCTGCGCAGAAGCTGCGCACCATGTCGGGCATTGAGGAAGTGCGCTACACCGTGATCGAGAACGATATCGTGACCGTGAACGGCGCCATCGCCGCCAATTGCAAACTGGGCATGGACAAGTAAAGCGCAGGCAGCACGTTTAGAGTGAATTTCCCTTGTTGATAATTTTAACAATGTTGGACGGATTGGCAAGCTTGCCATACCATGCCATCGGGAAATTATTACTTTAAGGAATTTTGATGCGCGTGCGGCTTAAGCTAGTAGCAACTTCGTTGGTCACCGTGGGTTTGAGTGCGGCCTTGTCAGGCTGCGGAGGCGGCGGTAACAGTTCGCCTGCCTTGCCATCGGCGACGACGCCGATACCAACGCCCACGCCGACGCCGACACCCACGCCAACGCCCACGCCAACGCCAACGCCAACGCCAACGCCAACGCCAACGCCAACGCCGACCCCAACGCCGCTGCCGCAGCTCGTCGTTTCCAAGGTCGAATTTGCGCAAACCCATGTGATACCGGAAGCCGGCCTCAGCTGGAAGACGGCGAACGACAGGCAGTCGCTGCATCTGGTCGGCGGCCG
>DASWMN010000351.1:0-5192 GCA_036399735.1 Telluria sp.
GCCCCGGTAGGCACGGCGTCTTCACCGGGCGTGGTCTCGCGCTTGACGAGAATGACGGTATTTCGAATTTTGCGGGTCATCGCTTACTCCTGCGTTTTGTCTTCGGGTTTAACTTCAGGCTGGTTTTCGACCCACTCGCGAGTCGCCTCATTCCACTTCCAGCTACCACCGCTTGGTGGATTGGGGATCGGCAGCGGCTCGGCCGGGGCCGCGCCTTTGATAGTTTTTGTCATTGCGGTTCCAAGGTGAGATTTGATGTGCGATGCCGCACGGGGTAGGTCATCCGGATCCAGCCGGTTTTTACTTGTTCGGACGTGTACTCGGCCTCGATGAGCGGATAACCGATATCCATCACCAGGCCACCCAGTGTCGTGTCGAGCGCAATCCGCTTGAACACTTCACTTAGCAGCGGATCCACCGCCAGGTCTGCGCTGCCTGCAGTTCGGGCATAGCACTCGATCGTGAACCGGGACTCCCAGTCCACTGGCGAATCGCTGAAGCCACTGTTGACGGGCATGGAGCCGTCAAACTGGATATTGACGGCGGTCTCGAACTGCTCAGCCAACTGGCGATCGCGCGCCCGGAAGATTTGTGGCGATACAGGCGGCTCCGCCGCCAATAGGTCCTTGAGGGCCGTGGTGATACTTGCGAACGCGGTGAAACTCATGGCGCCAATTCCAATAAAAGGACCGTGACGGCCCGGTCTGAGCCGTCAGCGTCGATTCCCGCGACAATGTAGTTCGTCGCGTTGACCAACAAAGGCAACCCGGCAGGATTTGCGGGCACCCTCGCGGTCGGCAGCGTAAGCGCCGGTCTGGTCGCAGAGAAGCCCATACCGCCGCCTTCGACCAGGTACTGCTTGTCGAAGATCCCCGCCACCTCGACCCCATCGAGCATCGCATCGTCAGCGAACTCGGCGGTGTTGAAGAAGGCGGACAGATCTTCGTTGAACATATTTACGCGTCCTTTTTAGGATCGGGTACCGGGTCCGCGGCCTTGGCCTTGACGATAGCTTCGGCCGCGCCCGCGTCGATCATCTGATCAGCCTGCGACTCGCTGATATCAATAACCGAGCCCGGCTTGATCTTCTTGCCGTCGAGCTCGACAGGTCCGAGAGTTTTTACTTTCATGGGATCTCCTTGTGGGGTGTGATCAATTCAGGCGACGCCGCTTACGCGACCGCGTTCTGGATCAGGTAGCCCGAGTCTGCGCCGGCGATGACCGGCATGACTTCGTCGGTAACCGGGAACACCCAGCTCTTGGTGTTGCGGTCGTAGTACGGCTGCTCGACAACTGGATAGCCGCCCAGCTGGTAGGTGTAGCCGTACGATGGCTTACCCTTGTCTTTCTGCGTACCCACTTCGGTGTAGGCCAAGACCACGTCCTTACCCCATACGTCGGCGAATTCACCGTCGTCGTTGGCATACACAGCATCACCGACCAGCACACGATCCAGGTCGAAGAAGGAGGCGAGCAGCTCGGCAGTGGCGACATCGCGGCCGGTGTACTTCATGCGATCCAGAATTTTCGGGTGCTGCTTGAGGGCGGAGAAAACTGCGGCGCCGATAATCGCCGTGTTCGCGCGCTTACCAACCTTCTTGCGGACCGCCTCCTTACCCGCCTCGATCACTGCGACCGGATCGCTGGTGCCAGTGAAGTCGCTCCACTGGCTCGTCCCGGCCAAGGTGATCTTGTTGCCTGCGGCATACGCAGCGGCATTGCGGGCGACGTCGGCCTGCTGCTTTTCAAGGCGCAGACCGATGATGTTCTGCGTACCGCGAATGGTGATCGTGCTCATGTCGATGCCGGGAACGGTTTCCGCTTCCTGGGCTGTTTCGATCGGCAGCAGACCTTCCAGGCTGTGGCTTTCGAGCGAGTACGGCAGACCGGCATAGCCGAACGTGACGCGCTTCGTGTTCTCACCAGGCGAGCGACCGGTGGCGTACAGCATGAAATCTTCTTTGCCGAACTGGGTGATCTTGCCGCCACGGGCAGCCACTGGCACGGCCGGGAACAGAGCCATGCCGACGAAATCGTTGTTGGTGTAGCCTTGTGCGGCCGAAGTCAGGACCGGATCGACCATACGGGCTTGCGAGTTGTTCATTTGTGGCATGACAGTTCCTTATTGATTGTTGTCTGGAAAGTGGGTTAGTTCGGGATCAGCAGGATCTCGATTTTTTGACCGGCAGCGCCGGCAGCCTTGAGGGCATGCCCGACCGTTACGCCTGCGGCCTTCGTGATAACCCGCCCAAGCACGTCGACCTCGACGGCGGCGCCGACAGCGATTGCAGCACCGGCTTCTGCGACGGTGGTTCCCAGGGCCGCGTACGACACGCGCTCGCCTGCAGCCGCAGGGAAATCGGTGAAGCCGGCGCAGCGGGCGCCGGCAGCGGGGATGGCGCCGGCGGCGGTGATAGCGCGATTCGCAACGACCGCGACTGCGGCCATCACACTGAGCGTCAAGAGTTTGATAGCGGTTGCAGCCATGACTTTAATTCCTTTAAGTAGGTGGGGGTGTAACGATTACTTGCCGCCGATGGCCTTGAAGGCCGCGACAAACGAAGTGCCAGGGTGCGCGGCCATGTAGGAATGGGCCTTCTGGTTCATGTCCTCGCGGCTCACTTTTTCGTCTTGAGCAGCCGGCTGCTGGACAACAGTCGGGGGCGGCGTGAGCGCCAAAGGCTTCGGAGCCTCGTTGGCCGCAGCCGCTGCATGCGCGGTGCGGCTTGCCTTTTCGGCGGCCAGTACTGCCATGGCAGCATCGCCGGCCGTCGAAGTTCCGTCGAACTTGAGCTTATTGATCAGGGCTTCGTGGCCAGCGATCGCCTGGCCTTCGATCGCCTGGATGCGTTGACGCTCGGCAGCAGCGCCGTCAGCGCGCAGCTCGGCCGCCAGGGCGGGGTGTTGGGCAATAATTTCGTCTTTGTTCACGGCTTTTCCTTCTGGGGTGGTTGGCGAATTCAAAGCACGAGCCGGAGTGGCACGTGGCGATGTGGCGGAGCGGCTGGACATGCCTCGCTCTTGATTCAATTTCACGATCAAAGCGTCGAGGGACATGATCCCGTCGACCAGGCCGGCGTCGACCGCCTGCTGCCCGGTGAAGATTCGGCCCTCGGCCATGTCGGCGAGCACCTTCTCCGCGCTCACGCCGCGATACTTTGCAACGTCACCGACGAACAGTGAATACATGTAGTCCAGGCGGTCCTGGATAGACTGGCGGCCGTCTTCCGACAGCGGCGCATACTCGCTGGCAATGCGCTTGTACTTGCCCGCGCTCAGCTCTGTAGTTTTGATGCCGCGCGCGGCTTCTGCGCCGCTGATATCTTTGTGAGAAACCACAACGCCGATTGAACCGACCGACGTGGTGCCATCTGCGATATACACGGCGCTCGCGGCCGAGCCGAACCAGTAGGCAGCGCTGGCCATGATTCCGCTGCCAAGAGTCACGATCGGCTTTTGGCCGCGTGATTCGAACACAGTCTCGGAGTAAGTCTGTGTCCCATCGACCGTGCCACCAGGGCTATCTACAAACTGAATGATGCTGTGGACGGCTGAGTCCTTATGCGCGTCGATCACGCTCTGGCGGGCTATTTGGCTGCTCGCGCCGCCCGAGATCGCGCCGAACATGTTCATCTTTTTTGCGACGACCCCTTCGATGGAAATAATCGCAACTCCATCAACAATCTCGTACGCCTTCTGTTCGTTAGCTAGTGGACGGCCGAGCCGAGCCTCGACGGCCGCGATATCGATCTGCTCCCCGCGCAAGTGCGTCGCATAGATGGCCTGCAGCTCAAGAAGCTTGCCAGGTTCTATCGCCCAAGGGCCGGATAAGACATCAAGGATTTTCATTAGCCGCACTTTGTTTGGTGCGCCCCAATTGCCGGGGGCGCTGCGGATACCACGGTATTTTGTTCACTTATTGAGGGCTCGACTTTACTAAGTGCAATGTCTCAAAAACAGGGCAATTTGAGACGACTTAGGAATCCTCCGGCCCACCATCGTCGACGGTCGTCGCTTCAGCCTTCTCAGGCGGCGCCTCCGGGACAGGAGCACGCCCCATCGGCGTGAGGTAGATCCCGTCGCGCTTCTCTGCATTGATCTCCTTGACGCGCTGCGCGTGCTTGTCCTGCCAGCCAACGCCGTCGTGGAGGATGCTTTCGGCGTCCTTCGTGCTGATACCGAGATCGATGCGCTCGCGCGCAGCAGCCACTTCTTTGGCTGGATCGATGCTTCCGGGGCCGTCGCCAGTCCAGATTGCGGAGCACCACGCGGCGCGCACCAGGTCGCTCGAAAAGAAGCCTGGCGCGCTGATGCGCCCCTCTGCCACTTCGTCAGCAAGCCAGAGCTCGAACACCGGCTGACAAAGGTAGGTTGCGAGCATGTCCCGACGGGACCGGAACGACTTCCAGGCCATCAACAGCGCCGCACGCGCTGCGCTATAGCTGCTTTGAAAGTGCATGGTCAGCACTTCGAACGGCAGGTCGAGCGCCATGCCGATCTGCCGAACGATCGCGCTCCAGAATGGATCGAACGCCGGATTCGGGCGCCCCGGGCTGGTGGTTTCAATGCTCTCACCAGGCAGTAGATTGATAGCCTGGCCGGACTCCATCGCGCCGGTCCACCGCCCTGCGTTGTCGATAATGTCCTCTTTGGTATCGGCGTCGAACAGGTCTTCGAATGCATCCGGGTCCATCTTGACGAACACGCTAAACAGGCTGCTGACCACTGCGGCATTCAGCTCATGGTCCGTCCACTGCTGCAGCTGGCGCAGCGGCTCCAGGATCGGCGCAATCATCGGCACGCCGCGCACCTGACCAGGCCGCAATGGCTTGAAGATGTGGAGCAGGTTGCGGCGGCCGGTGCTATCACCACGCATTACCACCCGGTCCCAGGTGTTCTGTTTAATTTGCGGGTCGCCAGGGTGCTGGCGCGCTATGTTGGCAGCGAGGGCCTCTCCAGTGTTCTCATCGAGTTCTATGCCGTCCACCTGCGCGAGCGTGTCGGCGCCGCCGTTTGGGTTGCACACCCTGTCGGCCTCGATCAGCTGCAGCGCAAGGCGCACAGGGCGGCCACGACGCGCAATGCGGGGTGTCAGAACGAAGACGTCGCCGCTTTCAAGCACGGATCGGAATCCGAGGTCTTGAATACCGTAGAAGTTGTGGCGACGACCAAGATCACAGTCGAGCGACATG
>DASWMN010000352.1:0-2234 GCA_036399735.1 Telluria sp.
GCCGCGCGCCGCCGCCGGATTGAGCAGGAAGCCGAAATTGGACTGGCGCGAGCGCCAGTTGACCTTGCGCAGGCTGGTGACGGTCGCTTCCAGCCTGCTGCCTGCGATGTCGAGCACCATGCGCTCGCCCAGCTTGACGCCCAGGGCCCTGGCGCTGCCCTCTCCCAGCGACAGTTCCGCCTGCGGCCCGGCGCTGAACCAGCGCCCGGCCACCAGGGTGTTTTCCGGCGGCAGCGCGCTGGCGGTACTCATATCAATCTCGCGTTCCAGCAGATCTTTGGTGCGCTGCTCTTCCACTTTGCTGCTGTCGACCGCCTTGCCGCCGATTGACAGGATGCGGCCACGAATCAGCGGGTACAGAACGGGCCGGCCGTACGGGACCAGGCGCGCGGCAATCGCAGCTTGCTGGTCGGGCTGGATATTCAGGATGACATGGTTGGGGGCGTCGGGCGGCGCCGTGTCCTGCCAGCTGGCCAGCAAATCGCCGCGCACCACCGTCAGCAGCAGCAGTGCCATCAGGCCCAGGGCCAGCGCCACGACCTGGGTGGCACTGGCCGCCGGGCTGCGGCGCAGGTCGGCCAGCGCCAGGCGCCAGACGCCGCGCGCCATGGACGCAGGCAGAAAGCGCAGCGCCGCCAGCGCGGCCCAGGCGGCAGCGCTGAACAAGGCCATGCCAACAGCAAACGCGGCAACCGTCAGCAATCCCACCGTGATGTCGCCCGCCTGCCACACCAGCAGCGCCCCGAACATGCCCAGCCCCAGTCCATAGGTGGCCAGCGTGGCGGCGCGCGGTGGGCCCGCTTCGCGCCGCAGCAGGCGCTGATGCGGTACCGCGCGCAGCTGCAGCAGCGACGGCAGGGCAAAGCCGGTCAGCAGCAGCACGCCTACCGCCACAGCGCTTGCGGCCGGCATCAGGCTGACCGGCGCCAGGTCCGCCACCACCAGGGTGCCAAGCCATGCGACCAGCACAAAATGGGCAGCAAAACCAAGCGCCACGCCAAGCGCACTGCCGGCCAGGCCGACCAGCGCAAATTCGATCATGAACATGGCCGTCACGCGCCGCAGCGGCATGCCCAGGCAGCGCAGCATGGCGCAGGCGTCCATGTGGCGCAGCATGAAGCGGCGCGCCGCCATCGCCACCGCCACGCTGGCCAGCAGCGCCGACAACAGGCCAATGAGCGCCAGGAACTGCGTGGCTCTGGCGAGCGCGTCGCCGGTGGCGGCACTGTTGGTGGCCAGCGTTTCGAGCCGCAGGTCCTGGCGCCCCGACGCGGCCAGCGCCGTCTGCAGGCGCGTCAGGGCCGCGCCGTCGCCAGCGACCAGCAGATAATGGTCGGCGA
Source organism: Telluria sp. (assembly GCA_036399735.1). Lineage (GTDB taxonomy): Bacteria > Pseudomonadota > Gammaproteobacteria > Burkholderiales > Burkholderiaceae_D > Telluria_A. The sequence goes on from DASWMN010000352.1 coordinate 1,341, forward strand.
AGGAGCCGCCTTGTACCAGACCGCTGCGCTGCAGATCGGACATGGCGATCAGCACGCGCGGCGCAAACGCCAGCGCCACCGCCCCCCGATCGGGCTCCGAGACAATAGTGCGGGTGATGGTCAGACGCAGCTCGCCCAGGCGGATCGTGGCGCCGGGCGCCAGATGAAAGCTGGCCAGGACCGCCGGGTCGACCCAGACAGTGCCGGGGGCAGGCACGCCGTGGGCAGGGGCCGTGCCGCTGGCACCGCCCACGGTGAGCACACCGCGCAAGGGATAGCCCTCGGTCACACCCTTGAGTGCCACCATGCTGGAGATGGCTGTCGCGCCCTCCCCGGCTACAGCCATGCTGTTCAATTCCACCGTCTCGGCGGTGCGCAGGCCAAGCCCGGCCGCGCGCGCACGCCATTGCGGATCGATCGGGGCTTGCGCTGCGATGCGCATGTCGGCGGCCAGCAGCTGATGCGCATCGCGCTGCATCGAGGCGCCCATGCGGTCGGCAAAGAAACCGACCGCCGACAGCGAGGCGACCGCCAGCGCCAGCGCGACCAGCAAAAAGCGCAGTTCGCCGGCGCGCCAGTCGCGCAGTGTCATGGTGAGGGAGAATCGCAGCATGGCATCCTTTGGTGAAAGACACAGGATGCCAACACCAGGTCGTGCAGTCGGCCGCTTTGCGATGAATCGACAGCGCAGCCGACAGACTGCAAAAAATGTCGACTGGTGCGGCTCAAGCGGGGGCCCCCGTGCCCCCATGCATACAAACCGGCCGCACACGCCGGCCGACAGAATGCCTTGTATCAGCGGCCTGCTGCGCGCGCCCGATCAGGCAATCGAATAATCGAGCACGTAGTAATGCTGGCGTTCGACGATCTCGATCTTGAGCGAACCCTGAATGC
>DASWMN010000353.1:0-6575 GCA_036399735.1 Telluria sp.
CCAGATCCTTGCGTAATACGTCGCTGCGCGTGATCCCGCCGGGGACTGCCTGTGGCGCCTGGGCCTGACTGCTGGCGATGCCGCTGCTGGCGAGCAGCAAACCGGCTGCGACGATGTGGACTGATTTCATACAATGTCTCCTGTTTTGGTGGTGGGTGTCAGTGCTTGTGCGCAGCAGCGCCAGGCGTTTCGGGAACCGTGAACGAAACCGTCTCGCCAGTCAGGATCTTGTGGCTGGGGTCGGCCACTTCCAGCAGTATTTTGTGCGGACCGGGCGTCAGGCCAACGAGGATGATCGGATCCTCGCTGGTGTGGGCCCAGGTCCCGCGCCAGTCGTCGACTGTGACATGCAGGTGGCCGAGATGCGGCGACACCGCCACCGCGTTCTGACCGAACACCGGCATCACGCGCAGATTCTCGGTGCGGAACTGGATGATCGCAACGCCCCGCGCCAGCGCATCGGCCAGCGGAGCAAAAACCACCAGTTTCGGCGCCGGCTCCGACGCCAGCGGAATGACCGCAGGCGGCCGCGCGCTTTCGGCGCCAGGCTGCGCCCAAGCGGCGACGCAGAACATCAGCCCTGCGGTGGCAGTGGCAATGTGTTTGAAGGGAAGTCGCATATCGTTTTCCTTTTACGTGGCAATGATTTGAAATGTGGCGGGCGTTGGCCCGGCCCCTCAAAACCAGTATAGGTAGCGAATGTATCGGCACTGTAGCCACCGGAATCGCTTGTGCAAGGCAATGTATCGGAAGGGGGCGCGTACACACGGTGATACAAAAATGCGCGAGTGTGACGGCAAAGCCGGCGCCAGCCGGTGTGACTGGCGCCGGTCCGTCTGGATGGTTGGATGGTGGCGGCGCGCGTCAGGGTCCGTTGAGCGCGCGGTCAGGCGGGGGAGCTCAGGCTGGCTTGTCGCCGCCCCTGGCGGCGTTGAGCAGATTGTCGCGGATCTGGGCGATCTCCTGCTGGATGCGCGGCACCGCGTCCGGCGTCAGCCCGGTGTGCTCGACCACGCTCTTGCCGAGCGCGCTTTGGCGCAGCCTGTGCCCCGCCTCAGTAAGACCGACCCGCACCTGGCGTTCACGCGGCCGGCCGGCTCGCGGGCGCTCAAACCAGACTGTTGGATTGCCGCGACTGCAGCTTGCCTTGCGCAGGATGCTACATCCACAGTTCAACCATCTGTTTAAGGAGGGCCCGATTAATCGCCCATTTATCGCGCGCCTCTTCGAGTGTGCGAGAAATTTTCGTGCCGGGCTTTCTTTCATGGAGTGATTCGATAAGCTGGGTATAGTGAAGCGTGCCTGCACTGGTGCTGTCGTCGACGAGGGTTGCGACTTTTCGAAATTCGGCTGAACCTATCTTACTTGCTCCTCGAAAATAGTCGTCCATTTTTCCGTGGTGTTCTCCCAGGAATTGGCTGTGAGGTGTAAGTTGCCGCACCAGCGGCGGTTTGACAGCGGAGGAACTTGAGGAACTGCTGGAAGCGCTCGGCGAACCAGAATTGGGGAATTTGAAAGTGGGCCGTCCCCCCGCAAGCGCTGTTCCAATCTTGAACATTTCTGTATCCAGGTCGTCCAGTTGTTCGAGCGATGTTGTCAGCGCTTTGCCGCTGAGTTCAAGTATCCAATGCTGGTCGAGGCGCACATGATTGAGCGAGGTGTTGACTGTGCCCCAGCCGGGAAATAAATTCATTGGCTCAGCGAACACAACGGTGTGCAAGGATAAAGCTGCGTCATTCCAATGCGGTGTAACTTGCGCATTTTTCAGAATTGGTGCGGCGACTAGCTGCTGGGGCGCAGCGTAAGCGGCGCCGCTGAAAACAAGCAGTACTGCCACCATGATTGCACGCTGCTCGCTGTCGGCACTTGTTTTGTCGGCTGCTTCAAAAACAGTATTGATATCTGATTTCCGAATTTTGTGTCGCTTATGCAGCGAACTGCCAAAACCGATCTGCGCATCAATTTCTCCGACTAAAGAGATTGCCGAGGATTCGGCGAGAAAGAGGTCGAGCGCTTGCGCATGGAGATCCATTGCATTTTCCTTAGATAGGATCGTTAGAGCGACTCGCCCGCGCATGATTGCGCACACGAGGGGCCCGCGATGCGCGCTTTTTTGGCACGGGGCTGGTCAATTGGGTGCAAAGACGTCAAACAGAACCAATTGGGCATCTGCCGGCAAAAGCGTGCCGGCCGGATTGTTGGGCGCTTTCCGGGTGTGCTGAAACATCTGCGCCAGCGCTGCGTTATTGAAAGCGATGAATACCCAGAACCGCCCGGTATTCACGTCCCGGAATTCGTGACTCTCATGGTCGATGATGGACGGCGCGAGGTAAGCCAGATTCGTGTTCAGCCAGGCGTGCAGCGTTGTTTTCGTCCCTTGCGTTCCGACACTGACGCCGACCACGCTTTTGGATGCGGACTGGGCGCGCACGGCAGCGTAATCGATGCTTCCCTTGATCAGCAGTTCGCGGGTGCGCACCACATCGCGCAGGCCCAGGTATTTTTGCTTTTCGAGTTCGGTAACGCCCGGCCCAACCAGTTCGCTGCCGTGCACGACGAGATCATCGGGATTTCCCAGATGCGCTGTCGCCACGTCCGACCGGTGCACATCAAGGATGTTCAGCTGATTGGTGAGCTTGGCCAGGTCAATGACGGCCGACCCAAACAAGTTCATGAATTGCGTTCCTCGAGTGGAATACACCTTGCGCTCGCTTACGCCCGTCGAAATCATGCGCTTCTTCCAGCCCCGGGTATGGGAGAGCACTTGTTGCGAGGTCGTGAGCGGGGCGAGGCCCGGACCATGGCGGGCGGGACGCGCTTCTTCGACGGCCCGCGCAGGCGAGTTGAAACTTGGTATCAAAGGCTGATGCGCGGTCAGGCGCATGCCATCGTAGCCGCTCAATCCACGCTTCACATAGCGTTTGGTGAAGGTGTTATCAGGCAACTGGATATACTGTTTTCCGCCCGGCTCTTCACGATCAACGAATATCGCTGCCTGCAGGCCCGGTTCGCCTGTGTCGATGGCGATGAAGCGGCTGTCGGCAACAAACAGTTTTCCAAGCAGGATGGCGCCAGCGTTCGCGGTCACGCCGTAGGCATTTGGAACCGGCGGATCAAGCGGGCTCATGGCGAGCCCTCGATACGAAAATTTTGCATCGAATTCCTGCTTCAGGATACTGAAACCGCTCTTTCCGGCGCCCGGCGTGCCGCCCAGTGCACTGCGCATGTAGCGCTGCTCATACTCATGCAGCGTATTGTGAATGATCTTGCGGACCGGTGCCTGCACACCGGCGCCATCCCGGGCGCCCAGGAACATGTTGACATGTTCAGCCCGCAGTGGCACCCCTTTGCCATACGCCGCCAACGTCGGCAGGGACCGCTCCAGCAAAGCATCGCCCTCTTCGGCAGTGGTCTTGGAGCGGCTTTTGACACTTTGAAAAAACTGGCTGACGTCTTCTTGCAGCTCCAGGTGGGCATCGGCCGGCGCCGCTTCGATGTAGGTGAACTTCAGTCGCATGCTTTTTCCTTCCCGGTTGTGCGGCGCGCTATTCGGCGCTTTCACGCTGCAGCAGCTTCTGCATTTCGTTGTTGTTCACCGTCAGTTCGTTCAGCAACTGCTCGAACGGCATCTTTCCCCATGAAATAGCGCGCCGGATCAGGCTGGGGACCGGGCTGTGCGGGTCGGCTTTGGCAAGATAGTCGGCAATCACGCCCAAGCGGTGATAAGCATCCTCGCGTCCCGTGATGGGGCTCTTGTTTGCGGGCATTGCCAGCGCCGTTTCGGCGATCACTGCGCTCGCCAGTGCAGTGTTCGCCGCTGCAGGCGCAGGTTCCGGCGCCGCAAATTGGGGATGCGACTGTTCGCCTTGCCGCAGCACCGATTCAATTTCGCTTAACACCACCGCCAGCTTGCGAAAGCGCGATAGCGACATGGACGAGGCTTGTTCGATCGCCGCATACGCGTGTTCCAGCGCGACGTTCCACTGGCGCGCCGTCGTGCACAGCGCCGCAATCTCCTGCACCGGCATGGACGCCATCTGCGCCTGGGCGCGCGCGCCGGTCAGTACCAGGGCCTTCTCGCCGGCGACGCCGGGCTTGGTCTTTTTTATGTCGTCATTCTTGACCGCCAGTGCCTGCTGCCACTGCGCCAGCGTGATCGTGCACGCATCCACGCCGCGCCCGGTGACGAGCGGCACCTGCAGTTTCAAGGTGCTTGACCACTGTTCGTCCGCCCAATCGAACGGCGCGGTACGAAATTCCATATCGCCATTGCGCGGCAAGGGATGCAGCACATCCCAGAACCGCTCGCACAGACCCTGCAACAGCTGCGTCGCCCGCACCCCGCCCGCCAGGCCATCCAGGGCAATCCACGCTTCGCCCAGCCACGCGGCGACCTGCAAATCCTTGCTACGCTCCGTCAACGCCTGTTCGCACAGGCGCACCACCGCCGGCCAGTCCGCACGCTTGAGTTCACTGGTCCAGACCCCGCGTGGCAGACTGGGATCATCTTCCTGGCGTGCGCTGGCGATCGCGTCATATTCGGGTTCATGCAACAGCGCCACACCGGCCGGTCCGCCGTTGACGAGGGGCTGCAACAGGTATTCGACGCTCATTGCGTGTCTCCGTTCGGGTTTGCCGCCGCGGCCACTTTGGTGCCTGGCAGCGGCAAGGCCGGCGCCGCGTTGGTGGGGAAGGGCGGTACGGTCAACGGCGCCGTTTTGCCATGCAGGCTGACGCTGAGCCGCGTATAGACCGTGGCCCCGGGGCCGCCCTTGGCGCTGCTGCGTTCAGCGGTCGGGACGTCGAAGCGCAGCACCACCGGCCGGGCGGCCTCGTCGCCGGCCAGCTCCGTCAGCGGCGCGGCGTGGTCGCTCAGTACGTGCAGCAAGGCCCACGGACCGGCATAGTGCCAGCTTGCGGTGCGCTTGTCCGGGTCGATCTCCGGCTTGACGCTTCGCGCGTCGCTCTCGGATTTGCCCGAGACGGGCGCGGGCGCCAGCGGGCTGTCTTTCGCCCAGCGCAGCCCAAGGTCGATGCTGTCATGCATGCGCCACGAGAGCGCTGCGTCCGTCCCCGGGCCGGGGCTGTCGTTGACCCTCACCGTCCATTCGAAAATCTGATCTGCGCCTTTTTCCTTGAGCCGGTTGACCCTGAACACGGGCAGCAGGTCGAGTGAAGCGGCGCCCCCGGCCGGGTCCTCCGCCAGCATCGCCGCCAGAATCGGCTGCACCGCCGTCAGCCGTTTGACGAAGGCCGCCGCCGCGACAGCGCCTGGATCGTTGCGCCGTCCCAGTATCGTGCTGATCGCCTCCGCATTCGCGTCCAGCAGCCGCAGCAGTTCGCGCACCTGGTCCGGCTCGGCGGCGGTGGCACGCGGGGAGGCGGCAAACGGATAGCGATTCCACAGGTGCTCATTGAAGTGCATGGCAATGGCTTCGTAGCCGCGCCGGGTTTCACTGGACTGCAAGTGGAAACAGCGTCTGCCATACATGGATGCCAGCTTCGACATGCGGCGCTGGAAAAAGTCTGGCTTGGTGGTTTTCACCATGGGCAACTGCGCGGCGCACGAGGCCACATCCATTTTAGGCTGTTCGACGGCCAGCCATTTCTCCAGTTCTGCCAGCGATCCGGTCGCTACCTTGGCCGGCGGTCTGGCCAGTTCCTCGTCGACCCGGTGCCAGTCGGTCAACAGTGCCTGCGCTTCGCGCGGCGCCAGCGCGCCTTTCTGTGCCAGCCATGCGCGCGGGCCCTTGCTGGCGAAGGCCAGGTCGCCGACGAGCTGGCGTTGCTGCTCCAGATACTCGGTCACGCCGTCATTGCCGGCTGGCTTGCCATCCCACCGGGCCACGGTGCCGGCGTCAGGCAAATACACCGTGCCGTTCTCCGCCGTATTGTGCAAGTCCCTGACCAGGGCCAGCGCCTGCGTGTCCATCAGCTGTTCCCAGCGTTCGGCCAGCGCGTGCATCTCCAGTTGGCGCATCCCGGTCACCAGTTGCGCCATCGATTGGCGGGCGTCTTCGAAGTTATTGCAACGCCAGCGCTCGGCGCACGCGGCGTTGGTGGCCGCCAGGATCAGATGCCGGTCAATTGCCGCGCCAGCCTGCAGGCGGGCCAGTTTGCGCAAGGTGCCCAGATACGCCACCGGTGCCTCGATCAGCTCCTTCTCTTCGTAGCGTTCCAGATCCGCCAGCACATCGCGCGCGTTGCTCACCTGATCCATATTCCAGGCCAGGGCAGTCTGCCCGTCGGGCGCCTTGGCCGATCCGCTCGCGCCGCCCTGGGCGAAACGATGCCACAGCATTTTGCCGAGCGCCTTTTCCAGTTCGCCCAGCGCGCCGTTGACATGCAGATGCTTGCCCTCGCTGTAGTCGAGCAGGGCGTTGCTGCCATCGCTGTCGCGCATGACATCCTTGCGGAACTGCTTTTGCCGCGCGATCGCCTGCTGATGGAGTTCCCCGGCCAGGGCGTCGAACATGGTGGACTTGCGGATTTGCGTTTCCAGCTTGCGGTAGGCCGGGCTGTTGACCAGCTGTCCGTCCGCCATCCACGCGGCATCGGTGCGGGTCAGCAGAATG
>DASWMN010000354.1:0-9845 GCA_036399735.1 Telluria sp.
ATGGTTTGCCGGATTTCCGCGTCGCGCCCAATCACGGGATCGAGCTGTCCCGCGCGCGCGCGTTCGGTCAAATTGGTGGTGAACTGGTCCAGCAAAGGGGTACTCGACGCCGCGCTGGCAGTCAATTCGCCAACCGGATCGCTACCCTGCTCCGGCATCTTCGGCGGCCTGGCCGGCACCGCTTCCTGGGAGCCGTCAGCGATCTGGTCCAGCCTGTGCTTGATCTGTTCCAGGTCGATCCGGTCAAACAGCCGTGAACTTCGCGTCGCCAGCTGCGCGAGCTCGGCATCGGTCAACAGCGCCTGCAGGAGATGGGCGCTGCGGATTGCCGCCTGCTGCCCGGCAGACAAGTCGAGCGATGCAATCAGCCAGGCGCGTTCGAACAGCCTTGGCAGATGGGCCGAGAACACCGGCGTGCGCGCATTGCCAGCCTTCAGACGCCCGACCTCGGCGCGCAAGTCAGCTTCCAGCATGCCGACGCTGATCCCGCTGTTGCGCGCGATGACGACGACGTCGCAGCCGGGCTGCTCCAGCAGGGCCAGAAACAGATGCTCGACGTCGACCTCGAACTGGCCGAGGGCGACACAAATGCCGGCCGCTCGAGTGGCAGCGGCGCGGCAGGTTTCATTGAGTTTGGCGATCAGGTTCTTGAGAGTGATGCTCATGCGCGGCCTCGTGTGGTTGGTGTTACAGTGAGTGAATGTCGTAGCTGACGTCGCTCCTGTCGCTCTGTTGCGGGCCCGTTACCAGAAAACTGTCCCAGCCAAGGCGCCCGCCCTGGCGCGGCGCGTCGAGCTGCACGCCATGCACATCGGCCGCCCGCAGCACCAGCTGCACTTCGTATTCCAGTGCGAGGCCGGTGAACATGGTGAGCATGCTTTTCAGGGCGCGCGCCGCACTGCCGCCGGGGAGAAATGCTTCAAAACCGGCCTGGTCCAGCGGACCGATTTCCAGGCGCAGTCGCAGGTCGCGTTGCCAGACACGCTCGCCCGCAAGCGCACCCGCGCCCAGCATCGCGTTGCCGCGCCCAAGCATGGTTTGCTGTTCGAGCGGCACGTCGTACCAGCGTCCGATGAACTGGACTGCCTTGACCGGCTGCCCGAAGTACGATGACAGCACGCGTGCCATCTGCACCGCCGATGGTGGCCGATGGCGCATCGCGGCGGCAAAATGGCCGATGGTTTCATCGAGCATGCCGCCGCCCGTGGTGTCGCTCATGCGCTGACGCAGCGAGGCATTGCCCACGCCGGCCAACGCGAGCAGCAGCGGCAGGAAGCCATCCCTGCCTTCCTGCTGGTATTTGAGCTCGAGCCGGTACTTGCGCCAGGCTTCGTAAAACAGCAGCAGCGAACGACTGGTAAACATGTCGAGGAAGGCGCGCGGCCCTTCGTCCCTGGCATACATGGCATGCGCGGCGATACGTTCGGTATAGTGCGCCGGCAGCGTCCCGTTCACGCCCAGCAAACCCATAAAGGTCGGGGTCAGGCGGATATGGCGCAAGGTAGCCGCCTGCGGCACCGCGTTCAGCGCGGGCGGCGTGGCTTCGATTCGCTCCAGCTCGCTCGCCGGAAAGCAGAGCGAGGTTGAATTCTGAAAGCGCAAGATATTGGCGATGGCACCATGCTGGGGCGCGCCATGGCGCCTGAGCCAGAGCTCGAGCATGCGCACCGCCTGGAAGTACTCGAAGCGGTATGGTTGGGCGAACAGCCGCTCGATTACAGCAGGCTCGAATCGCCGCTTCGTGGCGGACATTTGAATAGCTCTTCTCCGCTCTTGTGCGATACCACGATCAGTTGGGTAAAGCTGTTGGCAGTCACATACAACCCCAGGAAGCGTTCGATGACATGGGCGAACACGTGGACGCCGCTTCCGACGAAGGCATCCTCGTCGATCGTCAGGCGCACTTCAATGCCCCGTACCAGGCAAGCGAACGGGTTACCCGGCAACCAGGCATGGGCCGCCTTGCACTCGACCGCGCGGATGCCGCCTATCTGGCGCTGCGACGAAGCAGAACGCGGCAGGTCGTACAGGGTCAGGATCTCGCGCAGGGCTTCAAGGCCGCCCTCCACCAGTGACAGGTGGTTGAGGGCCAGATGCGATATGAGGCGCCAATGCACACCCCGGCCGCGCTCGAAACGATGCGAGGCCGTTGGTCGGCGCAGCAAGCGGACCACGCCGGCGCTTTTGCCACCCTCCATAAACAGGTCGCCACCGGGCGTTCCGCACGCCAGCAAGGAAGGCAGATCGCGGTTGCTGCAGGTCAGTTCGAGGCTGAGGGTATCGATCGCGACGTTGGCCGGGTCGAAATCAATGTCGACGATCGAGATTTCAGTTTCGAAGCCCGGCGACCTGGCAGCGATGGTGTCGTCACGCCGCATGACCCAGTAGTGGCCCTGCTGCGCTGCCGTCTGGCCGTGCATGAGCGAGTAGAAAGGCCGGAACTGGACCACCGATTCACCCTGTGGCGTCTGGCGCACCAGCTTGACCGAGTCGATTGACTGGACTTCGAAAGCGAAGGCCCGGCGCCCGTCGGCCAGCACCGGATAGCTGGCACTGGTGTGGGTCAGCCGGATAGGTTCACCGTGCTGGCAGAACAGATTGACAACCGGTGTGCAGCCAAGCAGCAGGTTGTTGGCCGACAGTGGGCTGAGGATACGCGCGGCATTCGAATCGGAACGCATGCCCGACAGGGCCAGATGCAGGGTTACTGCCCGACTGCCCGCTGGCAGCGCGGCGACCATCGCCGCCAGATCGAGGTCGATGAAGTTGAATTTTTCCGGAAAGCTGAAGTACTCGGTCAGAAGGCGATAGGCGCCATGCGAGCGCGCGGAAAAATCGAGCAGTGCCTCGTCTTCGTCGAAGCCGGCGACGCGGATTGGCACGCTGGCCAGTTGCACCGGGCGGGTACCGGCCTCGCCTTCGACGCAGGAAGCCAGCGCGCGCAGGAACAGGGCGTCGCGCAGGGCCGCACAGAACGAGGGCTCACCGTCGATGAACACGCGCAGCGTGGCCATGCCAAGGTCCTTCAGCGTTTGCTGCTGGTCTGTACAGCTCAGGCGCAGGTTCAGGCTGGAGGTCGCGCCTGGCGGCGGCTGCATGCCGCCGGGGTAATCGAGAATAGGTGAGAAAGCCACATGGGTGAGCGCGACCGGCGCCACAGTCACCGAACAGGCCGTGCGAAAGGTGCAGACGCCGCCTTGGACCGGATGCGAATTGAGCCTGGTTCCGCGTGGTATCGTTGTGGCCGCTGTCAGCTTGGCGGGTGCGTCGGCATAGTCGATCTGCGCAATCGAGCAAGACGGAAACGGCCGCAGATAGTGGGGATACAGCACTTCTAGCAGTGCTTCGGTAAATTCGGGGTAGTCGTCGTCGAGCCGTTTCGCGATGCGCCCATTGAGCAGCGCGAACGATTCGATCATGCGCTCGATATGCGGGTCTTCGCACACCTCGCCACCAATCAGAAGACGGCCGGCGATCTTCGGGTAGCGCTCGGCAAACTCACGCGAATAGCGGCGCAGGAATCCCAGCTCCCGCTCATAATAGGGCAGCAGTTCATCCACCATCAGCCTCCCGGGGGACCGCCGCGCGGCACTTGCTGATGCTGTAATGCAGGCTCGACGGCTGCAGGACTGCGTCAAAGTTGACGGCTTCCTGGGCTTCGCGCACGACCAGCAAGGCAGTGATGGAAAAATTGAGGCGGTTAACCGAGTCTTCGCCAATCTCGAGCGTGACCTTGACACTTTGCAGGCGTGGCTCGTGCCGCGCAATGGCCTTTCCCAACTGGGCGCAGATGAATGCGCGGTCGTCCGTGCCCGACAGCGAGCGCGCTGCAAAATCGCTCAGTCCATAGGTGACGATCGACTGCGAGCACTCCGGATAGGGCAGCAAGGCTTCGTCCGCAATTGCGGTACGCGTGTTGAGCAGCGCCTCGAGATCGCGCGCGACGGCGTCCTTCAGGTCTTCAACGGACATGCGGGCGACCGTGCCGCTGGCAGCGCCACTGACCGACACGTCCATCAGGCGATCCAACAAGCCTGGTGTAAAGCGCATGGTCGCCACAGTCGCCCTTTGCCGTCAGGCCAGCTTGTTGGCGGACAGATCCCAGCCGCCCGAGGTGTTCCCGCCCGAGCCGCCGCCCACTTTCTGTTGGGTGTACTTCCACTTCACTTTCGAATATTTCAGCGACAGGTTCTCGCTCAGGATGTCGCCCGCATGCACGGCCGGCGCCACGCTGCTGATCAACACATTTTCAAGCTCGATTTCAAAGTACTTGATACGCTCGCCCTGACCATCGGCGCGCAAAAATTCGAGCTTCGCCCTGGGCAGCGTTTTCCCGGACGAGCAGTTCTGCAGCAGCAGCGGGGTGGCCAGGTCCGCCAGTTTGGCGATCACGATGTCCTTGTGCTCGGTGCGTTCGGCGGTGTGACCGCCACCAGTCGATGCGCTGGCCGATTTTGGCTGCAGCACTTCCCAGTTGACCGATTTGCATTCGATCCAATCCTTGTGGGATGCATCTACAGACTCGCCTTTGATGCCGTCGATCTGGAGGTAGACGTCGATTGCCATGTTGTGCCTTTCAATGGTGGATGAATACGACAGGGAAGCTGCTAGGACTTGGTCGATTGCGGCAACTCCGCGACCAGCCGCAGCGAGACGGACAGTTCGTCAAGCTGGAAATGCGGCCGCAGGAACGACACTGCGCGGTAAACGCCGGGACGTCCCGGCACCTCCGATACTTGTACCGACGCTTCGCGCAGCGGGAACTGGGCTTTCTGTTCCTGGCTCGCGTTATCGTCCAGCAGTACGTACTGGGTCAGCCAGCGGTTCAGATGATCTTCCACATTCGAGGCCGCCGCAAAGCTGCCGATTTTGTCGCGCATCATGGCCTTCATGTAGTGGGCGATGCGCGAGACAGCGAATACATATTGCAGCTGGGCTGACAAAACCGCATTGGCGTTGGCCGCCGCGCTCTGGTACTTTCTGGCTTTCTGGGCCGACTGGGCGCCGAAGAAGGCCGCGTAGTCCGTGTTCTTGCAATGAACCAGTGAGATGAAGCCAAGGTCCGAGAGCTCTTTCTCACGGCGGTCAGTAATTGCGATCTCGGTCGGGCACTTGAGTGCCACTTCGCCTTCGTCGGTCTTGAAGGTGTGTGTGGGAAGGTCCGACACCAGGCCGCCCCCTTCCACGCCACGGATCGCCGCGCACCAGCCGAAGTCGTCGAAGGCGCCGGTCAGTCTGGTCGCGAAAGCGTAGGCCGCGTTACACCACAGGTATTTCTGATGATCGCTACCGTCCACTTCTTCGACGAAATTGAAGCCTTCGGTGGTTGCGCCATCGGCAGGATGAAACGGCAGGCGCCCCAGAAAACGTGGCAGTGTCAGGCCGACGTAGCGTGCGTCTTCCGATTCGCGGAAGGACTTCCATTTGGTGTATTCCACCGTATCGAATACCTTGGACAGATCGCGCGGCTTGCCCAGGTCCCGATAACTCTCCACGCCAAACAATTCCGGTGCGGCGGCAGTGATAAACGGCGCGTGGGACGCGGCGGCGACGTGCGACATCTGCTCGACAAAATACATGTCTTCAGGCTGCCGGGTGATCTCGAAGTCGCCCAGCAGGGCACCGAACGGCGCGCCACCGAAAGTGCCGAATTCTTCTTCGTAGATTTTTTTGAACATCGCGCTCTGGTCGAATTCCAGCGCACTTTGAAAGTCCTTGACCATCTCGCGCTTGGTCGCGTTGAGCATCTTGATCTTCAGATTGGTCCCGGTCGGCGTGTTCCTGACCAGGTAATGCAGGCCGGTCCAGCTGCTTTCCAGCTTCTGAAATTCGGGCGCGTGCATCACTGCCGAGAGCTGGTCCGAAATCATACGGTCGAGTTCCGCGACCCGCGCGTCGAGCGTGGCCGACAGATTATCCGAGACCACCACCGTGCCTTGCATGACCTGGCTGACCAGCTCGGCGATCAGGTCGCGTGCGCGCTCATGCTCCACGCTCGATTTGGCCACCTTGCTCTGCTCGATGATCTGGTCCAGCAGCGCGCTGCCTTCGGTCACGACGGGTACGGCCAGGGGCGACAGTTGAGCAGACATGATCAGGCTTTCGGCGGTGTGGATTGCTGGCCAAGGCGGGCCAGTTTCTCGGTGCTGTTGAGGACATCGGTCAGGATGTCCTCGAGCTTGTCGTTCCCGGCCAGCTTGTTGCGCAGGTCGGCCAGCTTGGTACGCGCCTCGAGCAGTTTGCGCAGCGGCTCGACCTGGGCCACCACGGATTCGGGCCGGAAGTCGTCGAGCGACCTGAATGTCAGGTCCACGCCAAAGCTGCCACCTTCATCCGAGAGCGTGTTCGGCGCCTGGTATGCGGCGCGCGGCTCGACGCCCTTCATCACTTCGTCGAAATTGTCGCGGTCGATGCTGACGAAATTGCGCTCTTTGAGGCGCTTCGGCTCCAGCGCCGACTGGCCCGCGAAGTCGCCCACCACGCCCATCACGAAGGGCAGTTCCTTGCTCTCGATGGCGTCGCCGATCTCCACGTCATAGGTCATCTGCACGCGCGGCGGACGCACTTTTTGCAGGCGCTTTTGCACACTTGGGCTCTTGGCCATGAATTCTCCTCAGTTCGGATCGACGCGGGGTTCGGGTTTCTCGGTCAGCCACTTGTACAACTTGGTACGGGATTCGTCGTCGCTGTCCGCCGTTTTGACGCGCTCCGATGGCGCGCGGGCACCGGTACGGGTGGGCACGGATACGGCACGCGACTCCGCGGCCGTATTCGCCAGGCGTTCCCGCAATTGCTTGGCCAGTTGCTGCGATTCGGTACGCAGCGCTCCCGTGAGACTGCTTTGCCGGCCCAGATCGCCCAGCGCACGCACCGACAGACGCAGCCCACTGATGGCGATAATTCCGTTGGCCGGTTTGTCATTCGGGTCGCGTACCAGCACTTCCTGCGCGGCCGTGATCGCCTCGCCATACTGCCCTGCCTCATAGCGGGACTGGGCGATGCTGGCCCATGGGGTCTTTTCGGCTGGGAAGGCCAGTGCGGCTTTCTTCCAGCTGCTGATGGCTTGCTCGGTCTGGCCTGCCGCCGCTGCCTGCGTTGCTTGGGCCAGAAGCTCGCTGAGTTTGGGCGCGGCCTGCACGGTTGGCGGCGGCGCGCTCGCACAGGCGCTCAGGGCGAAAAGGCAGACAATGGTGCTGATGCGCGTCAAGGCTAAGCAAGTGTTCATGTCGTCCCCAGCAAGGATGTTGATGACTCGCACCTAGGAATGGTGAAAATATTCCTGGCTCAAAACTATTAGAAACCGAAGTAGTGATGCGTGGAGGCAAATCGGGCCCAACCTTGGCCTAGCGCAAACGAATGCGTGAACCGTGAACACAGTGCATCTGCGAAATGTTACTTTCGCTCAAATGCATTCGGGACGGTGCTGGCGATCGGTAAAAGGGTGGGCTGCGATGACAAGCAAAATTCTTTGGGGCGAAGGCCTGTTCCTGCGTCCACAGCATTTTCAACAGCAGGAGCGCTATCAGGACCATCAACTGCATGAAGCGATCAAGGCCGTGCATCCTTATGCCTGGGGTGTAAACAGCCTGCAGGTTGACCGGGACGCGCTTGCCAACAACGTTCTGCGCGTGCTGGACATTTCGGCGCGTTTTCAGGACGGCGAACTGGTCGATGCGCCCAGCGTCGACGCCCTGCCCGACCCGGTCGATCTGAGCACCTTGCTGCCGGCGCAGCAAAGCGTGACCTTCTACGTCGCGCTCCCCGCCTTCAAGCCATTCGGGGGAAACTTCGCGCCACTTGGACAGACGGCGAACGCTGCCCGTTTCGTGCAGGTCAATCAGGAGACGCCGGATCTGTACACGCAGGCAGCACCGGCGCAGCTGAGCTTTCTGAAAAAAACGGTGCGCCTGGTAGCGGAATTCGAGGCACGCGATTCGTTCGTCCACTTCCCCTTGCTGCGGGTGCGCCGCGTCGCGACCGGAGGATTTGAACTGGACCCCGGCCTGGTCCCGCCCAGTATCACGATTCGCGCTGCCCCGATCCTGTTCCTGCAATTGCGCCGCCTGATCGACGCCTTGCAGGCCAAGGTCAGCGCGCTGTACGGACATCACCATGAACCGAGCCGCAATGTGATTGAATTTCGCTCCGGCGATATGTCGAGCTTCTGGTTGCTGCATACGGCTAGCAGTGCCTGCGCCTCGCTCACGCACTACTTTCATCATCCCGGCTTGCATCCGGAACGGCTGTATGCGGAATTGCTTGGCCTGGCGGGAGCGCTCATGACCTTTTCCAAAAGCTGGACGCTGGCCGACCTGCCGCCCTACCTGCATGCCGATCCCGGCCCCGGCTTTGGCAAACTGGGCTTGATTATCCGCGAACTGCTCGACACCGTGATTTCGTCCAAGTACTTCGCCATCACGCTCGATCTGATCAAGCCATCGTATTATCTGGGCACGCTCGACTCGGGAAAAATCGACGACAAGACCACCTTCTATCTGACCGTCTCGGCGGCCATGGCGCTGCTTGAACTGATCGAGGCGGTGCCGCTGCGCTTCAAGATTGGCGCGCCGGACGACGTGGAGCAGTTCGTTCTCTCGGCCATGCCAGGGGTGCGCCTGCAGCATGCAGCGCAGGTTCCGGCCGCCGTGCCGGTGCGGCCCGACACCTGCTATTTCATGCTGGAGGCGAAAGGGCCGATGTACGAACGCATGCTGCAGGCACAATCCATTTCCATCTACGTTCCGGACGGCCTGCGCGAGCTGACCCTGGGACTGGTGGCAGTGACTGCCTGATCAAGGAGCCACTGATGCATCCGACCGCCCCGCTCTCGTCTTCATTGACTGTTGATAGTGCGCCAGCGGCGCCGCCAGCGATCGCCATCACCGCGCTCGACTTGATGTATGACGGCTTCTACGCGTTTTTTTTGCTGAAAAATGGCAGCGCTCCACAGGACAATGCCAACTTCCAGCAACGCACCATCGACTTCCTGGAGGCGTTTGCGCGCCAGGCCAAGCAGCTCGGCATCGCGGCCGACGACATAGACGCCGCCCGCTATGCCTATTGTGCGGCGCTCGATGAAATCATCTTGCGCTCGACTTTTTCCATTCGCGAGGAATGGGAACGCAAGCCCCTGCAGCTGGTTCTGTTCGGCGACCAGCTGGCAGGAGAGCACTTCTTTGAGCGCCTGGAAGCGCTGCGGGCGCGCGGCGTTGCGCATGTGCAGTCGCTCGAGGTGTTTCATATGTGCCTGCTGCTTGGCTTTCAGGGGCGCTACATTCTTGATGGGGCGGAGAAGCTGCATTATCTGAAAGCGCGTCTGGGCGATGAAATCGCCGCCATGAAGGGGAAACGCGGCGGCTTTGCGCCGCACGCCGCGCGCCCCGACCACATCGTCCACAAGCTGCGTGGCGACCTGCCGCTGTGGGTGCTCGCTGCCCTGTTCACGCTGATCTGCGCGCTTGGCTATCTCGGACTGCGGCTCGCGCTGGATCAGCACACGGAACAGCAAATGGCGGCCTACAACCAGGTGGTGAAAGTCGCGCTGCGGGTGGCCAGTCTGACGATTACGCTGCCGTGAGGGTGCTGCCCCTTGGATACAGTGGAAATGTCTGCGGAGCAGGAATTTTTTGGGCGCCTGCGGCGCGCTGCGCGCAGCGGCAGCAAAGTGGGGTCCTGGCGGAAGGCGCCTCAGGCGGCCAGCCGCGAAGCGGCGGTAGATGGGCGATTCGGAGAGCCCCGCGCCAGCAGGCGCGGGTCTTCGAATCCCACCGTCTTCCGTCCATCCTGCCGTCCTCATCGAAAGACGGTGCAGGCGCCGCGCGCCCACGGCGCGCGAGGCCGCTGCT
>DASWMN010000355.1:0-19861 GCA_036399735.1 Telluria sp.
CTGTTATACGCCAGAACCGCGGGAATGGCTACCACCAGACCGAAGCCGGTCATGATCAGCGCTTCCCCCACCGGCCCGGCGATCTTGTCGATCTGCACGGTTCCAGCGGCCGATACGTTCGACAGCGCATGGTAAATCCCCCATACCGTCCCCAGCAGCCCGACAAAGGGCGCCGTCGCGCCAATCGAGGCCAGCAAGGTCAGCCCGCTCTCGATGCGGTGGGTGGCGCGGTTGATCTGCAGGCGCAGCACGCGCACGACCTGTTCCTCGCGCTTCATTTCGCCGGCCAGATTGCTGCCGCCGGCCGCGTGAAGCATGGCCTCGCTGGCCAGCGGCAGGTACACCGCTTCGCTGTCGGCCAGGCTCAGCAGCGCAATGCCATCCTTGAGGGTGGGCGCGGCCCAGAACGCGTCCAGTGCCGGCGCGGCGCGCCGTACCCGCCAGCTGCTCCAGGCTTTGGAAAAGATGATGAACCAGCTCAGCAGCGACATGGCCAGCAGCAGATACGCCACCGCGTGGCTGATGGCGTCGCCCTGCTGCCAGTAGCGCGCGATGCTGAAATGGTTCTCCTGCAGCGTGAGGGCGTCCTGCATCCGCTTCAGCCCTTCAGGGACAGCACGTCCTGCATGTCGAACAGGCCGCGCGGCTGATCGGCCAGGAAGCGCGCCGCGCGCAGGGCGCCGTGGGCGTAGGTCACCCGGCTGCTCGACTTGTGGCTGATCTCGATACGCTCGCCGCTGCCGGCGAACAGCACCGTATGGTCGCCCACGATATCGCCGCCCCGGATGGTGGCAAAGCCGATGGTCGAGGGATCGCGCTCGCCGGTCACGCCTTCGCGGCCGTACACGGCGCACTGCTTGAGGTCGCGGCCGAGCGCGTCGGCGATCACTTCGCCCATCTTGAGCGCGGTGCCGGACGGCGCATCGACCTTGTGGCGGTGATGGGCCTCGATGATTTCGATGTCGAAGCCTTCGGACAGGCTTTTGGCGGCCAGTTCCAGCAGCTTGAGCGTGACATTCACGCCCACGCTCATGTTGGGGGCGAACAGAATCGCGGTTTTTTCGGCGGCCGCTGCGATCGCCGCCTTGCCGGCCTCGTCAAAGCCGGTGGTGCCGATGATCAGCTTGATGCCGTGTTCGGCGCAGTAGGCCAGGTGCTTGAGCGTGCCTTCAGGGCGGGTGAAGTCGATCAGGTAGTCGCAATCGGCCAGGCCCAGCGCCAGGTCGGACTGGATGGCCACGCCGGTCAGCTGGCCCGAAAAGGCGCCGGCATCGCTGCCGACGGCGGGCGAGCCGTGCACGTCGAGCGCGCCGCTGAGGACCGCGTCGGGGGCGGCGGCAATGGCTTCGATCAGCATGCGGCCCATGCGGCCGCTGGCGCCGGCGACGGCGATTTTCAGTTGAGTCATTCTGTTCCCTGCCGCTTATTTGCCAATCTGGATCATATTGGCCGGATCTTCCTTCTTCGGCGCTTCCTTGGCGGCGGCCGTGGTCGGGCCGGCGATGCGCTCGATGTATTCTTTCTCGGTCGGCAGATTGCCGCCGTCAAAGCGCTCGACCTTGTTGTCCTTGAAGTAGACCGACACGCGCGCGCTGGTCAGTTCGCCATCGCCGCGCGCCAGGTAGAACGGATAGTCCCAGCGCTCGCCGTGGAAGATGTCGATCAGCAGCGGGGTGCCAAGGATGAACTGGACCTGGGCCTTGGTCTGGCCAACCTGCAACTGCTCCAGCATTTCCTTCGACACGAAGTTGCCCTGCTGAATGTCGGGACGGTAAGGCGAGAAGATCCAGAAGAATTTTTGCAGCGGGGAGGCTTGCACGGTCTGGGCGCCGGCTTCCGAGCTGATCGGGGGCGCCGAGCGGGCGCGGCTGCCCGAAGCGCAGCCGCTGACAGCCAGCGCGGCGCAAACCAGCGCCGCCACCAGAGGGGCGCGCAGGCTAAAACGGTGCAAAACAGCAGTATCAACACGCATAGATGACCTCAAAACGTTGAACGGAAGGCTAGCCGCCCCCGTCTAAAACGCTATATGATAAAGCACTACGCCAATATACGAGTAACAAACATGAGTAACAACCCAAGCGACCTGAAAGCCAGCGGCCTGAAAGCCACCCTTCCCCGACTCAAAATTCTGGAAATCTTCCAGAATAGCGAGGTACGGCACCTGACGGCGGAAGATGTTTACAAGATCCTGCTGACCGAGAATATGGACGTCGGGCTGGCCACCGTCTACCGCGTATTGACGCAGTTCGAGCAGGCCGGCCTGCTCAACCGCAACCACTTTGAAACCGGCAAGGCGATTTTCGAGCTCAATGCCGGCTCGCACCACGACCATCTGGTATGCCTCGATTGCGGCCGGGTAGAAGAGTTCTACGACGAAGAGATCGAGGCGCGCCAGCACAAGGTGGCGGTTGAGCGCGGCTTCAAGATCGCCGAGCATGCGCTGGCCATCTACGGCAATTGCGTCAAAGAGAATTGCCCGCACAAGGGCTAAGCGGCCCTTACTGGTGGCTGAGCGCGCTTGAAAGCAGCTTGGCCGTGATGTCGACAATCGGAATCACCCGCTCGTAAGCCATGCGGGTCGGACCGATCACCCCCAGGGTGCCGACAATCTTGCCGTTCACCTCGTACGGCGCCGTGACCACGCTCATTTCATCCATGGGCACCAGGTTCGACTCGCCGCCAATAAAGATCTGCACCCCGGTGGCCTTGCTCGACACATCGAGCAGCTGCATCAGGCCGGTTTTCTGTTCGAACATGTCGAACATCTGGCGCAGGGACGTCATGTTCGAGGACAGGTCGGCCACGCTGAGCAGATTGCGTTCGCCGGAAATGACCATGTCGTCCGAATGGTCGGCCATCGCTTCGCTGCCCGCCTCCACCGCCGCTGCCATCAGGCGCCCCATGTCGTCGCGCAGCTGGCGCAGTTCGCCCGTCAGGCGGGTGCGCACATCGTCGAACGAAAGTCCGCCGTAATTCTGGTTGATGTAATTGGCCGACTGGATCAGCTGGCTCGGGGTGTAATCCGATTCGGTCAGCAGCAGGCGGTTCTGAACGTCGCCGCGCGGGTCGACAATCACCAGCAGGATGCGTTTTTCAGACAGGCGCAAAAATTCGATCTGCTGAAACACCGATTCGCGGCGCGGACTGAGCACCACCCCGGCAAACTGCGACAGCGAGGACAGCATCTGGGCGGCGTTCGAGATGATCTTTTGCGGCTGCTGCGACGGCAGCGCAATGCGCGACTCCACCGCATGCTCGTCAAGGTGCTGCACGGTGAGCAGGGTATCGACAAAGATGCGGTAGCCGCGCGGCGTCGGCACCCGGCCGGCCGAGGTGTGCGGACTGGCCACATAACCCATTTCCTCGAGGTCGGCCATGATGTTGCGGATGGTGGCCGGCGACAGGTCCAGTCCCGAGATCTTGGACAGCGCGCGCGACCCGACCGGCTGACCGTCGGCGATATACCGTTCGACCAGGGCTTTGAGCAAGGTTTGGGCGCGGGGTTCGAGTTGCATGATTCTAAAGAAGGCGGAAAACGGGGTTCATCGCCATATTATGCACGTTCGGCCGTGGCAGCGGCGACAAAGTGGCGTCCGCTAGCCGTGTTCGCGCTTGAGCCAGTCCAGCAGTTCGTCGAAATTGGCGCAAATCGCGTCCGGCACCACGCCATGTTCAAGATGTTTGCTGCTTCCGGTGCGGTTCAGCCAGACCGCGCGCAGCCCGGCCTGCTGGGCGCCCTGGACGTCGAGCAGCACATCGTCGCCCACATACACAGCGTCGGCCGGGTCGACCCCGAGCTGTGCGCAGGCGGCATGGAAAATGGCGGCGTCCGGTTTTGCGCAGCCGAGCTGGTGCGCCGCCACCGATACCTTGAAATGGTGCGACAGGCCGATTGCCTGCAGATCGGCATTCCCGTTCGAGACCGAGCCCAGCAGCGCCCGCCCCTTCAGGCGCAGCAAGCCGGGCAGCACGTCATCGTAGGGGATGACGGCATTGCGGGCGGCAAAAAAATGGATCATGGCCTGTTCGACCTTGTCGATATCCTCGCCCGCCTGGGCGAACGCCGCGTTCAGTCCGGCCCGGCGCAGGGCGCCCAGATCGAGGTGGAATTCGGGCTGGGATGCCAGCAGCGCCAGCCTGGCCTGGCGCATGTTTTCGATGGAAAAGCGGTCACTCACGCGCGGCGCGTGGGTTTCCAGCCAGCCATGCAGGCTTTGTTCGGCTTGCAGGATCACGGGCGCGATCGGCCACAGCGTATCGTCCAGATCAAACAAGATGGCCTTGGGCCATTCGCGGCGCGGCGTGCTGTTCATGGTCAGTGGCGGCAAGGAGGGGCTTCCAGCATAGCGATACGGCGGCTGAAAATCAATCGCCTCACACGCCGCCTGCTTGCGTCCGGTTACAAGGGGATACAAGGCAAAAAAGCCGCGTGCATGGCAAATGCACTAAAATGGCGACCTGTTCAGTCCTGCGGCATCGGCGCCAGCCAGGCCCGCCTTACCAGTTTGTTTTTGGAGAAAGTATGAAACACTTCTTTTTGCGTACCGGCCTGGTGCTCGCGTGCGCGCTCGGCCTGGCTTCCTGCGGCGGTGGCGACAATGGCCAGCTGCAGATCAGCGTTACCCTGGTCAACGTCACCAAGCCCGGTTTGAAACTGCAGAACAATGGCGGCACCTTCTATGACGTGCCGGCCGGCGCCCTGTACGTGTTCCCCGACCTGATTCCGATCGATGGTTCCTTCGACGTTGTGGCCCAGGGCCAGCCGCCGAATACCTCCAAGTGCGAAGTCATCAACGGCAAGAAAAAGGCCACCAACCTGAGCCTGCTGGCAATCCGCGTCCAGTGCACCCTGATTACCTACGACCTGGGCGGCACCATCACCGGCCTGACCGGCGACGGCCTGGTACTGATCAATGGCCAGGACCAGAAAGCCATTCCCGCCGGCGCCACCAGCTTCAACATGACTGTCGATCCGGGCAACGGGGGCGCTGTCACGGGCAAGGTACCGGAAGACCTGCCGTTCGGCGTGCTGGTGTTCAAGGACCCGGCTGGCCAGAAATGCACCGTGACCAACGGCAGCGGCAAGATGCCCGCGTCGAACTACAGCCCTGTCACGATCAACTGCGTCAACGCTTAACAGCGGCACTGCCCCCATACTGGAGAAACCATGAAATTACGCTTCCTGCGCCCGACGACGATGCTGTCCCTCGCCCTGGCCCTGTCCGCCTGCGGCGGTTCCAACACCTTTACCATCAACGTCACCTTCAAGGACGTGCTCTACGACGGCCTGGTGATGGTGGAAACCGTCTCTGGCACGGAACTGGCGATCCCGAAAGGCACCACCGCGATCTCCTTCCCCAAGTCGATTGAGTACGGCACCGAATACAACGTGATCATCAAGGAAACCAACGGCGTCAAGTCGCTGCCGGCGCATGAGACCTGCGTCATGGCCGGTGGTACCGATACGGCTGGCCGCCTGTCGAAAATTGCCGTCGTCGTGGAGTGCACCATCGTGGCGCCAAGCGTGACGGGCGCGATCAAGCCGGCTGGCGTCGCCGCCACCGGGCTGCAGATCACCAATGGCAGCCGGCCTGCGTTCACCGCGGTGGCGGCCAGCACGGCCTACGCCTTCCCGCTCATCACCTACGGCAACACCTTTGGACCGGTCATCACCGCCCAGCCTGCCGGTCTGACCTGTACCTTCGTCACGCCGGACCTGAGCAAGGTACCGGTCAAGATGGGCCCTGGCAATCTGAGCTACACCGGCACCATGGGTGACACCGACATCGTGGTTGACATCAACTGCGTGCCTTGAGGCAGCGTGAGGAGATATTTCTTTTTGGAATAACTGATATTTCAAAGATAAATTAGATTTATATGCTGTAGCGCAGCATACTGAACCTGTCTCCTCCAACTCTCCTCAAAAAGAATTGGATTTCAAGCCCACTCCCGAGTGGGCTTTTTTTTTGCCCTGCCCGCTGTCACCGGGCTGTCATACGGCCGTCATGGCCACGTCACGTGCGCTGTCTACAATCCTCGCTGCTTCAACAACCACGTTTTCACTGAGGATAATATGACCAAGCCGAGCGATTCCCACGACATCGACTGTAACGACACGCCGAACGACCATTTCAGCACGGTGCTGGAAGCGCGCATGAGCCGCCGTAACCTTCTGCGTGGCAGCATCGCCAGCGCCGCCACCGCCGCGCTGGGCGTGGTCGGCCTGTCCGGCTGCGGCGGCAGCGACCCGGCACCGGTCACGGCGCCGGCGCCCCCGGTCACGCCGGTACCGCCAGCGGAAAAACTGCTGGCCTTTGGCGCCGTGGCAAAAAGCCTGGCCGATGTGGTCACCGTGCCAGCCGGCTATACCGCCTCGGTCCTGATCGCACTGGGCGACCCGCTGCTGGGCGGCGCGACCGCCTTCAAGAATGACGGCAGCGATGCCGACTTCGAGAACCGTTCGGGCGACCACCACGACGGCATGGAGTTCTACGGCCTGTCCGCCAGCGGCGCGGCATCGACCACCAGCGCCGAGCGCGGTCTGCTGGCGATGAACCACGAAGCAACCACCGACGAAAAACTGTCCTCCCACTTCCTGCATGCCAATGGCGGCACGTCCAGCCTGCCGCGTCCGGCTGCCGAAGTGGACCGTGAGGTGGCGGTCCATGGCCTGGCGGTGGTGGAGGTCAAAAAGACCGGCAACAGCTGGAGCTACGTCAGGGATTCGGCCTTCAACCGCCGCGTCACGCCGCTGACCGACATTGAACTGTCCGGTCCGGTGCGCGGCAATGCGCTGGCCATCACCCGCTATTCGCCCAACGGCACCCGCACCCGCGGCACCCTGAACAACTGCGGCACCGGCCGCACGCCATGGGGCTCCTACCTGAGCGGCGAGGAAAACTGGGCCGGCTACTTTGTGCGTGCGGCCGCCGACGACAGCGCCCGCAACGACAAGAGCGTCGCCTCGCTCAAGCGCTACGGCCGCACCCAGGGCGCCACCTCGCGCCATGGCTGGGAGACCGGCGGCACCGAAGACAAATACGCGCGCTGGGACCTGAGCCGCAAGGGTGCGTCCACCGATGGCAGCGACGACTACCGCAATGAACTCAACGCGCTTGGCTACATTGTCGAGATGGACCCGTACGACAAGACCCGTCCCCTCAAGAAGCGTACCGCGCTGGGTCGCTATGCCCACGAAAGCGCCGCCTTCGGCCCGGTCGTCGCCGGCCAGCCGCTGGCGGTGTACATGGGCGACGATTCGCGCAACGAATACATCTACAAATTCGTCTCGAGCGCCACCTGGAACGCGGCCGATGCCGGCGCCAGCGACCGGATTGCCATCGGCGACAAGTACCTCGACGCCGGCAAGCTGTATGTGGCCAAATTCAATGCCGACGGCGGCGGCAGCTGGATCGAACTGGCGATCGGCAATCCGGCCATTGCCGCCTACAGTGGCTATGCCTTCGCCGATCAGGCCGACGTGCTGGTCAATGCGCGGCTGGCCGCCGACGCGGTGGGCGCGACCAGAATGGACCGCCCGGAATGGTGCTCGGTCAATCCGAAAAATGGCGAGATCTACTACGCGCTGACCAACAACTCGAACCGCACGGTGGACGCCAGCGGCAGCACCCAGCTCGCGCCGGACAGCGCCAATCCGCGCGCCTACACGGACATGAAGGGCAGCAGCGCGCAGAAGGGCAATCCGAACGGCCATATCCTGCGCATGAAGGAAGGCAGCGGCGCCGGCGCGGCAACGGCCTTCAGCTGGGACGTCTACCTGTTCGGCGCCGAAGCGACGGCCGACAGCGGCATGGTCAATCTGTCGGCGCTGACAGCCGACCAGGACTTTTCCAGCCCCGACGGCCTGGCCTTCAGCCCCTACACCGGGATCTGCTGGATCCAGACCGACGATGGCGCTTACACCGACGTCACCAACTGCATGATGCTGGCGGCCATACCTGGCCAGGTGGGCGACGGCGCCAGGACCACGCTGAGTTACACCAAAACTGGTGGCGGCGCGCTGGCGGTCGATACCTTCGTTGGCAAGAAGCCGGCCGCGGACACGCTCAAGCGCTTCCTGGTGGGGCCGGTGGGATCGGAAATCACGGGGATCACGGA
Source organism: Telluria sp. (assembly GCA_036399735.1). GTDB lineage: Bacteria > Pseudomonadota > Gammaproteobacteria > Burkholderiales > Burkholderiaceae_D > Telluria_A. The sequence continues at coordinate 8,119 of DASWMN010000355.1, forward strand.
AACGCCCGATGGCAAGACGATGTTCGTCAACATCCAGCATCCGGGCGAGAGCACGGCGCTGGCCAATATCGGCGACCCCACCAAGTACACCAGCCAGTGGCCGTCGAACGCGGGCTACGGCGCCGGCAAGCGGCCCCGTTCGTCGACCATCGTGATTACCAAGAACGACGGCGGGCGGATCGGAACCTGAGCGTCGCCCTTAAGCCGGTTTCAGCAGGTTCGACAGCGCCACGTACTGTTCCAGGCTCACGTTCTCGGGCCGGTCGGTCGGATTGATTCCCGCTTCCACCAGCTGCGCCTCGGTGAACATCCCGGCCACGCAATTGCGGATTACCTTGCGCCGCTGGGAGAAAGCCTTCATCACCACCGCGGCCAGGGTCGGACCATCGCAGGCCAGTTTGCGCCGGGTCGGAATCATGCGCACGATGGCCGACTCCACCTGGGGCGGCGGATCGAAGGCGGTGGGCGGTACGATGAACAGCAGCGCCATGTCGTAGCGCCACTGCAGCATCACCGACAAGCGGCCATACGCCTTGGTGCCCGGTTCGGCCACCATGCGCTCGACCACTTCCTTCTGCAGCATGAAATGCTGGTCTTCGATCAGGTGCGCGAATTCGGCCAGGTGGAACAGTAGCGGGCTCGAAATGTTGTACGGCAGGTTGCCGACAACGCGCAGTTTCTGCCCTTCCGGTACCGGGATCTGGCCGAAATCGAACTTGAGCGCATCGCCCGAATGGATGGTCAGCTTTTCGCGCGGGAAGGTTTTTTCCAGGCGCGCCACCAGATCGCGGTCCAGTTCGACCACGTGCATGTGGTCGAGACGCTTGAGCAGCAGCGCCGTCATGGCCGCCAGTCCCGGTCCGATTTCCACCATCGCTTCGCCCGGATTGGGGCCGATGGCGTCGATGATGTTATCGAGGACGAGTTTGTCGGTCAGGAAGTTCTGACCAAAGCGCTTGCGTGCGACGTGTTTCATGTTGTTCTTTTCTTTGAATTGAGTACCATCGCCAGCGCGCTGCGAATGGCTTCTTCCATGCTGCCGCAGTCTGCCAGGCCAAACCCGCGTGCCGCCAGATCGAGCGCGGTGCCATGATCGACCGAGGTGCGGATCAGGGGCAGGCCGAGGGTGATATTGACGCCATTGCCGAAGGTGGCGTACTTGAGCACCGGCAGGCCCTGGTCGTGATACATCGCCAGCACGCAGTCGGCGTCCGCCAGATAGCACGGCTGGAACAGCGTGTCGGCCGGGTACGGCCCGCGCGCGTCGATGCCGCTGGCACGTGCCTGTTCGATGGCCGGACCGATGGTGTCGATTTCCTCGCGCCCCAGGTAACCATTCTCGCCCGCGTGCGGATTCAGGCCGGTCACCAGAATGCGTGGCGCGGCAATGCCGAATTTGTGGCGCAGGTCGGCGTCGATGATGGCGAGGATCCGCCCCAGCGATGTCTGGGTAATCGCAGCCGAAACCGCCGCCAGCGGCAGATGGGTGGTGGCCAGCGCCACCCGCAAGGGCGCCCGGCCGGCCCCGGGCGAACCGGCCAGCATCATCACCACCTGGGCGGTGGCGGTCTTCTCGGCCAGGTATTCGGTATGACCGGAAAACGCCACGCCGGCATCGTTGATCGTGCTTTTTTGTAGCGGCGCGGTGACGATGGCGTCGAACCAGCCCTGCTGCACGCCTTCGATTGCCAGGTCGAGCGTGGCCAGCACGGCGCGCCCGTTGGCGGCATCAAGGGTACCGGGGACAACATGCGCGGCCAGCGGCACATCGATCACGGCGATGCGCTGCGGGCCGAAGTGCGGCAGGCCGCTGTTGCGCAGGGCTTGCACCGACAGTGCGGCCAGTTCGATGGCGGGATTGATCAGACTGGCGGTCAGGGCCAGGAATGCGGCATCGCCGATCAGCACGCAGTTGGCCTGCGCGCGCATGGCCCAGGCAGCGCGGATGGAGATTTCAGGCCCGATGCCGGCCGGCTCGCCAATGGTAACGGCGATCGCGGGCCGGGCCGGGTTGCTGCTCACGGCTTACTTCTCGTCGCGGAACTCGACGTAGGCGCGGTCGCGTACTTCACGCGCCCAGGCATCGGTCGCTTCGGCCAGCTTGCGGTCGCGGATCACCTGGCGTGCTTCGGCGCGCTTTTTTTCCTTGGTCTGGTCGTCGCTCTTGCGTTCGACCACCTGGATCAGGTGGAAACCGTAGGGGCTTTCGACCACACCCGAAATTTCGCCAGGCTTGAGCGCATTCATCGCGGTCTCGAATTCCGGCACCGTGTCGCCCGGGTACAGGAAGCCCAGGTCGCCACCCTTGGTGGCCGAATTGTCGTTCGAATGCAGGCGTGCCAGTTCTTCGAAGGTGGCGGCCTTGTTGTCGAGGCGCTCCTTCAGCTCGGCCAGTTTCTTTTTGGCGGCGTCGGCCGTCAGGGTCGGTGTGACCTTGAGCAGGATGTGGCGCGCGCGGGTCTGCTGCACGATCGATTTTTCATCGTTCTGGGCCAGGTTGCGCTTGTCGACCAGCTTGAGGATGTGGAAACCGGTGGTGCTCTTGATGACCGGCGTGACCTGGCCCGGTTTCAGTTTGCCCAGTGCTTCGGCGAACACCGGTGGCAGACGGTCCGGATCGCGCCAGCCCACCGCGCCGCCCGACAGCGCGTCGCTGGCGTCGGAATAGGTGCCGGCGATCTTGCCGAAGTCGCCGCCAATGCGGATCTGGCGCACCGCTTCATCGGCACGCGCCTTGCGGGCGGCGATCTGCTCGGGCGAGGAATTCTCGGGAATGCGCACCAGGATCTGGGCGATGTTCATTTCGACCTTGTCGGCCGCGGCCGCGCTTTCGGCTGCCAGGTAGGTATCGACTTCGGCTTCGGAGATCTGGATTTTGTTGTCGACTTCATGCTCACGCAGGCGCTGCATGGTGATTTCGTTACGGATCTCTTCGCGGAAGGTGGCAAACGGCATGCCTTCCTTTTCCATCGCATTGCGCATGTCCTGGACCGACATTTTCTGCTGCTCGGCGATCCGCACGATGGCGCGGTCAAGCTGGGTGTCGTCGACCGGGCGCATGCCCATTTCCTTGGCCAGCTGGTATTGCGCGCGCTCGACGATCATGGCCTCGAGCACCTGGCGCTGCATGTCGGCCGGATCGGGCATGGGGGCGTTCTGCGCCTTCATGCGCTGTTCGATGGCTTTCACGCGGGTTGCCACTTCATTGCGGGTAATGACTTCATCGTTGACGACCACGGCGATCGAATCGATCGCATTGCCGCTTCGGGCGCCAGGCTGGACAAAGCCGGCGCCCGTCTTGGCGGGCGCGGCTGCTGGCGTGGCGGCGGCCGGCGTGGCGGCGGCCGGCGTGGCCTGGGCGCCGGCCTGGCCGGCGCCAAAGGCGCACAGCAGCAGGACAGCGATCTTGAGTTGGTGCAGACGGACGTTACGCATAATCTGGGAAGCACTTATTCAGGTGAATAAAAAATTCAACATCTCGCTTAGCGGCCCGCACCCTGGTTCAGGCGCGAGTAGCCGGGAATACTCTTGTAAAACGATTCCAGCGGACTGCCGAAACCAAGCTTCGACAGGCCGTTCAGTTCCAGCTGGAAGAAAATCGGGGTCGAGGTATTCAGTGTCGTGGTCACGAAGCGCTGGGCTCCCATCCGGAACACCCAGCAATCGGCCTTGTATTCCAGCCCGATCAAACCTTCGACGATTTTTTTGTCAAGCAGCGAGTAGCTGACCCGGCCGACACCATACCAGCGTGCCGTCAGCGGCCATTGCGAGGACAGGTCCACGTTCTTGAGGATCTTGGTCACAAAGCGGTATTCCGCGTTGATGACTTTCTTTTCCCCCGGCTGCCACTGCACGCCGTAGTTGGAGCTGACCACGCTGCTGGTGCTGGCATTGTATTGTACTGCGCTGTCGAAGGCCCAGCTTTCCGAAATCCGGCCCGAGGCGGCCACCAGCGCGTCGGAACGGCTGTCGCTGACCGGGGTTGCCGAACTGAGCTGCACCCGCTGGTCATTCAGGTAAAAGCGCTGGCCGATGGCCAGACGCAGACGCTCGGCCCCGTTCGGGTCCAGATAGCGCGACACCAGCGCCGCCGTGACCTGATTGGCATCGGAAATCCGGTCGTAGCCGACAAACCGGTTCTCGTTGAAGATCTGCGAAAAATTGAAACTGGCTTCGGCGGTATCAAAATTCGGGAACTTGCTCTGGTCCTTGTATGGTGTGTACACGTAGAACAGGCGCGGCTCCAGCGTTTGCGTCGCTTCGCGGCCCAGGAAGGTGGTCGGGCGCTCGAACACCATGCCGCTGTCGACCGAAAAGGTGGGCAGGGTACGCGTCAGGCTGCTCGGGTTGGCGGCCGTGTTGGTGCTGTCAAGCTGGTAGGCGCTGGCGTTGAGCATGAGCTTGGGGCGCACGAAGTAGCCCGGACGCACGATCGGATAGCTCAGTTGCGGCACCAGCACGGCGCGGTTGCCGGTTAGCACATCCGGATGCGAAAAACGCGTGATCTGCGAATCAACCGACCAGTCGAAGCCCCCCACATCGTAACGACCGGCGTGGAAGTTGAGCTCGGGCAGGCGGGCGTAAGGGCGGTTGACAAACAGTTCCGGCCGCGTGACCGACAGCGGATCCTGCAGCACCTGGTAATTTTGCGCGCGCACGCCCACATTCCAGTACTGGCTCACGTAATCGGTTCGCAATTCGCGCACCAGCAGACGCTCGGCGCTGGTCGAGACCGACTTCGAGAAATCGCTCGGATAATCGTCATCCGAGGCGCCATTCACGGACCAGCCGAATGACCAGCGCTTCGTCAGCGCCTGGTTGTGCTCGGACTTGACGCGCCAGCGGTCGGTCTTGGTCTGCTTGTCATTGAGCAGGAACTCGACGTGGGTGTTGCCCTGATACCGTCCGGCATCGGTCTCGCCGATATAGCGTCCGGTCGCGCCCATCAGCAGACCGCGGTCGAGGATGAAGCGCGGGTACAGGGTCAGGTCGCGGTTCGGGGCGATATTGACGTAATAAGGGACCTCGACTTCGGCGCGGCCCTTGGAGCCGAAGCCGATGGTCGGCGGCAGCCAGCCGGAACGGCGCGCCCCCGACAGCGAGAACGACAGCGCCGGGGTGCCCAGAATCGGCACGCCCTTGAAATACACCACGGTGGTGCCGGCCACGCCCACATCACGCCCGGCGTCCAGGCGCAGGGTCGAGGAACGCAGGTACCAGTCGGGATTGGGGCCGTCGCAGGTGCTGTAGGTACCGTCGGTGACGAAGGCTTCGTCTTCACTGATGAAGTCGAGCCGGGTCGCCTGTCCCTGCGCGTTGTTGAGTTCCATCTTGTACTCGGGCCGCACGACCCAGCCCTTGCCCGAAGACATGTTCAGCTGCAGTTCGTCGCCGCGGTACTGGTCGCCGAAACGCCACATGCGGACACTGCCCTTGGCCGTGACCTCGTTTTCCACCTGCTTGAAGCAGGCGGTATCGGCCGTGACACGGGTTTCGCCGCGTACCATTTCGACATTGTTGGTGAGCTCGATCTCGCGATCGGGACGGCCGTTGATTTCTTCGGCCTGCACGTAAACAGTCGGATTGGGGTCTTCGACCCGTGGCTTTTTTGGCGGGACCTGGGCGAACGCCGGCACCGCGGAGGCGGTAACGAGCGCGGACAGGGCATAGGCCCAACGCTGGGAGGGAGGAGAAGCCGTAAACCAGCTCATGAAAACACAGGTTGAAACACCATGACAGGCGATTTTTCGAGTTGAATCCCTTATTATATGGGAATCTTCACCTTTTACCGGATTCTACGGCTCGTTTCATGTCTTCCATCTCCAGCACCTCCCCTTCCGCAACACCCGACGAGCGCCTCGTGCAGCTTTCCGCATGGCTATCCACGCTTGGCCTGGTCGAGGTGCAATCGCGCCGCCCGGCCTCGGCCGACGCCAGTTTCCGCCGTTATTTCCGGCTCGACGTGGTGCCCGCACTGCGCGCCAGACTGGGCGAGACCCTGATCGCCATGGACGCGCCGCCCGAGCGCGAGAACGTGCCGGCCTTTATTCATGTGCAAGGTTTGCTGCTCGAAGCCGGCGTGACGGTGCCCGCCATCGTGGCCGAGGATGTGACCCGCGGCTTCCTGCTGCTGTCCGACCTGGGTTCCACCACCTATCTGCAGCGTCTGACGGTGGACAATGCCCCCTTCATGTATTCGGACGCGGTCGATGCGCTGATCAAGTTCCAGCTGCACAGCGAACCGGGCAAGCTGCCCGAGTACGACCGCGCCTTCATCGAACGCGAACTCAATCTGTTCCCGGAATGGTTCATCGGCAAACACCTCGGCATCAGCATGAGCGACGCCCAGAAAGCGCAGCTCGATGGCGTGTTCGAGGCCATCATCGGCAACGTGCTGGCGCAGCAGCAGGTCTTCATGCACCGCGATTTCCATTCGCGTAACCTGATGTTCCTCGAGCAGCACAACCCGGGCGTGCTCGATTTCCAGGATGCCGTGTTCGGCCCCGTGACGTACGACCTGGCTTCGCTGCTGCGCGACGCGTATGTGCAGTGGGACGAGGAAATCGTGCTCGACTGGGTAGTGCGCTACTGGCAGCGCGCCAAGCAGGTGGGGCTGCCGGTCAATCCAGACATCGACGCCTTCTACCGCGATTTCGAATTCATGGCGCTGCAGCGCCACCTGAAAATTCTCGGCATTTTCTGCCGCCTCAACTACCGCGACGGCAAGGCCAACTACCTGGGCGACCTGCCCACGGTCAGCGACTATGTGCGCAAGACCTGCAACCGCTACACGGTGCTCAAGCCGCTGGTGCGCCTGCTCGATGCGTTCGAGGACAAGGCCCCGCAGGTCGGCTACACCTTCTGATGTCGAGGCAACGATGAAAGCAATGATCCTGGCCGCTGGCCGCGGCGAGCGCATGCGCCCGCTGACCGATACCTGTCCCAAGCCCCTGCTCAAGGTGCGCGGACGTCCGCTGATCGTCTGGCACATCCTCAATCTGGTCCGGGCCGGCATCACCGAGATCGTGATCAACCACGCCCACCTCGGCCACATGCTGGAAGAGGCACTGGGCGATGGCAGCCAGTTCGGCGCCAAAATCGCCTACTCGCGCGAAAAAAAGGCGCTGGAAACGGCCGGCGGCATCGCCAATGCGCTGCATCTGCTGGGCGAGGCGCCCTTCCTGGTCCTGTCGGGCGACATCTACTGCCCTTATTTCGACTTCGAGCAGGTCAAGGACGTCCTGCACGACAAGGACGTGCTGGGCATCCCCTACCCGGCCGACAAGCGCGATGTATGCTGGCTGTACCTGACGCCGAACCCCTTCCACAATCCGAAGGGCGACTTCGGCCTGAACATGTACAACGTCAGCAACGAGGGCGAGCCGAAGTGGAATTTCTCGAACATCGGGGTCTACCGCGCCGAGATGTTCAAGAACATCGTCCCGGGCGAGAGCGCCAAGCTGGGCCTGCTGATGCGCGAATACGCCGACAAAGGCCAGGTGGGCGGCGAGATCTACGAAGGCCCCTGGGTCAACGTGGGCACTGTGCAGCAGCTGGAAGAACTGAACGCGCCGCTGGCCAAGGCTGCGCCATGAAACAATTCGCGGCGCGCCGCGCGCGCCTGCTGGCGCAGATGGTGCCGGGCGCGGTGGCGATCCTGCCCACCGCGCCTGAAGTGCCGCGCAACAGCGACAGCGACTATCCCTACCGCCACGACAGCTATTTTTATTACCTGACCGGGTTCACCGAGCCGGACAGCGTGCTGGTGCTGGTGGCCGCACAGGGCGCGGCCGGCGCGCGTTCCATCCTGTTCTGCCGTCAGAAAAACCTGGAACGCGAAATCTGGGATGGCTTTCGCTACGGCCCGGAGGGCGCGCGCGAAGCATTCGGCTTCGATGCCGCGTTCCCGATCGAAGAGCTCGACGACGAGATGACGCGCCTGCTGTCGAACGCGGCGGCCGCCTATTACGCGCTTGGCCACAGCGCCACGCTCGACCTGCAGATGAAGACCTGGCTGCAGAACGTGCGCCGCCTGTCGCGCAGCGGCGTAAGCGCCCCGGACGTGGTGCACAACCTGCTGCCGATGCTCGACGAGATGCGGGTGTTCAAGGACGAAGCCGAGCAGGCGCTGATGCAGCGCGCGGCCACCATTTCGGCCCAGGCGCATGCGCGCGCCATGCGCGCATCGCGTCCCGGCATGTTCGAATACGAAATCGAAGCGGAACTGCTGCACGAATTTCGCCGCAACGGCGCCCAGGCCCCGGCCTACACGCCGATCGTGGCAGCCGGCGCCAATGCCTGCGTGCTGCACTACAGCAGCAACAACGCCCAGAGCCGCGACGGCGACCTGATTCTGATCGACGCCGGCTGCGAATTTGACAGCTACGCCGCCGACATTACCCGCACCTATCCCGTCAATGGCCGTTTCAGCGCGCCGCAGAAAGCGCTGTACGAGCTGGTACTGGCAGCGCAGAGCGCGGCGCTGGCCGTGATCAGACCGGGCGCGCTCTACACCGACATGCACGACGCCGCCGTGCGCGTGCTGGCACAGGGCATGCTCGATCTCGGCCTGCTCGACAAGGCGGCTTACGCCGATGCCGATGCGGTAGTGGCCGAGCGCGCCCACCAGCAGTTCTACATGCACGGCACCGGCCACTGGCTCGGCCTGGACGTGCACGACGCCGGCGCCTACCGCGACGCCCGGGCCGAAGGCAAGCCTTCGCGCCCACTGCAGGCGGGGATGGTGGTCACGGTGGAACCGGGCATTTACGTGCGTCCGGCGGCAGGCGTGCCCGAGCAGTACTGGCACATCGGGATCCGCATCGAGGACGACGTGCTGGTGACGGCCAGCGGCCACACCATTTTAAGCAGCGCGGCCCCGAAAACGGTGGCCGACATCGAACGCATCATGCGGCGCGACTGATGACAGAAACCTTGAACAACATCGACGTCGCCATTTGCGGCGCCGGCCCGGTCGGCATGGCGCTGGCGGTACTGCTCGCGCGGCGCGGCCTGCCTGGCACGCGCATCGCGCTGATCGACGCCAAATCCCTGGGCGTGGCAATCAGCGATCCACGTTCGATCGCACTGTCGTATGGCAGCCGCATGCTGCTCGACGAAATCGGCGCCTGGCCGATCCCCGCCACCGCCATCCACGAAATCCATATTTCGCGGCGCGGCCACTTCGGGCGCAGCATGATCGAGCGCAGCGAGCACGATGTACCGGCACTGGGCTATGTCACCCGCTACGGTGAGCTGGTAACGGCACTGTCGGACGCCTGCGAGCGGGCCGGTATTCATGTGATTCGCCCTGCGCGCGTCACCGGCCACCAGGAACACGCGGCCGGCGTGAAGCTCACGCTCGATGACGGCCGTGCCCTGGAGGCGGCGCTGGTGGTGCAGGCAGAAGGTGGCGTCTTCGGCGAACAGGATAACAAGACACTGACGCGCGACTATCGGCAAACCGCCGTGATCGCGCGCGTCCGCACCAGCGCGGCGATTGCGCACCGCGCCTACGAACGCTTTACCGGCGAAGGTCCGCTTGCGCTGCTGCCGCAGGACGGCAACGACGGCAAGCAGTACGCGCTGGTCTGGTGCGTGCGCCCGGAAACGGCCGACGCCTTGCTGCAGCTGGACGATGGCGCGTTCCTGGCGCAGCTGGGCGCGGCATTCGGTACCCGCCTCGGCCGCTTTACCGCCACTTCGGCGCGCGCTTCGTACAAGCTGGGCCTGAATGCCAATCCGGTCGATACGGAACGCACGGTCGCCATTGGCAACGCCGCCCAGACCCTGCATCCGGTAGCCGGCCAGGGCCTCAATCTCGGTTTGCGCGACGCCGCCGTGCTGGCGCGCCTGCTGGGACAGGGCGCGACGCCGGCCAGCCTGGCCGAATTCGCAGCGGCGCGCCAGGCCGACCGGCGCACCACCGTCGGTCTGACCGATGCCATGGCGCGCGCCTTCGCCAGCGAAGGGCCGGCACAGGCGCTGCTTGGCCTGTCGCTCGGTGTGCTCGACAGCGTGGCCCCGGCCCGTGCCCTGCTGGCAGAACTGATGATGTTCGGGCGCCGCTAGGGTAATTTTCCCGCACGCAAGTTGCGCCTCGCGCCCACTGGTGCGAGAATTCTCCCATGATCGACACCCTGCCCATCTCGATTGTCTCGCGCCTCATCGAAGAATCGCTCGATGCGGTGCTGGTGATCGACGAAGATGGCTGCATCCGCTACATGAATTGCGCGATGCAGGGCCTGTCCGGCTACGCGCCCGACGAAGCCATTGGCCAAGCCCTGCAAGGCTTGATGCCCGAGGCTTACGGCGAACAGGAACAGGGCTATATCGAGCGCTTCCTCGCCAACACCTGGCAAGCCGATATTCTCGGCAACGTTCGAACATTTGCCATCCGCCACCGCACCGGTGAAATGATCCCCGTCGAAATGAAGGCACTCGACCTGGGCGTGGTGGAGGGCGTGCATTTTTACGGCGCGTTCATGACCGATCTGCGTGCGCGGCACGCGGCCGAAGCGAAGAATGCGGCCCTGCTCGAGCAGCTGGAACGGCAAGCCATGAGCGACGCATTGACTGGCTTGCCGAACCGCCGCGCGTTTGAAATCGAGGCGGGCCGCATCGTGGCACGCGCCAAACGCCATGGCGCGCCGATCACGGTAGGCATCGCCGACATCGATCGCTTCAAGAAGGTCAACGATGAACACGGCCATCCGGTGGGGGACGAAGTGCTCAATGCAGTCAGCGCCGTGCTGGCCCAGGCGGCCCGTGCGTCCGACTTTGTGGCGCGCATTGGCGGCGAAGAATTCGGCATGCTGTTTCCCGACGCCCGCCCCGAGACAGCATTGGCCGTGGCCGAACGCATGCGCCGCGCAGTGGAAGGATTCCCCGTCATTAGCAAAAGCGGCGCCACGCTCAACATCACTATCAGCATCGGGCTCGCTTCGTTTGGCGGCAGCTTGAGCGAGTCACTGTCCCAGGCCGACAAGGCCCTGTACGAGGCCAAGAACAAGGGACGCAACCGGGTCGAACAGAAGTAAGCCTGCTGCTAAGACCAGGCAATGGCCGCGCACTATTTTTGCTGCACCAGCGTGTCGAAGCCGGTGTCCAGACCGAGCGCCAGCGCCAGCAGAAAATTGGCCGCGTCCACGCAGCAGTTCGGGTCAAACTGTGGATCCGCGCCGGCGGCGTCGCGCCCGGCCACGGTCGCATACAGAAAGGGGATGCCCTTCTCGTGAAACGCGGCATGGCCGGAGACACGGCTCCAGTCGGCCACCGCGCCGGCCTTCCAGGGCGGACGGTCGTGTCCCAGATGGACGGGTATCGGGCTCGATAGCGCCGCCGTGCGCACCAGCGGCGCCAGCGCCGGCGTGTGGTACGCCCCGGCGACCACCAGCATGTCCCCGCGGGCGCTGTCGACGATGTCGACATTGAGGTTCACGCCGATATGGTCGCGCGGGACGGGTGGCTGGTCGAGGAAATAATCGGCCCCGGCCTGGCCCTGGCGGCTGCCGTCGAAGGCGGCAAAGACAAAGGTATGGCGCGGCGGGTGGCTGCGCAGGTAAGTCGCAATGGCGAGCAGGGTGGCGATGCCGCTGTCATTGCCTTCCGCGCGGGGGTTTGCCCACCCATCGGAATCGAAGCGCGCGCTGACCACGACGTAGCGCGCGGGATGCTCGGTGCCACGCAGGTAGCCAACGACATTGGCCGTGGTCTCGTAATCTGTGTAATAAGTCCGGCCAGG
>DASWMN010000356.1:0-33483 GCA_036399735.1 Telluria sp.
AAACTCAAGCTCTCTCTGGCAGCTGCCATGATCGCCGTCGCCAGTCTGTCCGCTTGCGGCGGCGGCGGCGACGACACGCCGACCCCTGTCGTGTATAGCCCGGCCGCACTCAGCAAGACCGACATCAGTATCGGTACCGGCGCCGAAGCCGTGACCGGCAAGACAGTCAAAGTGCATTACACCGGCTGGCTGTACAACACGACCTTTGCCAACTTCAAGGGCACCCAGTTCGACAGCTCGATCGGCAAGGCACCGTATACCTTTACCATGGGCGCCAACCAGGTCATCTCCGGCTTCGAGCAGGGCGTGATCGGCATGCGTGTGGGCGGCAAACGCACCGTGGTCATTCCAAGCGCACTTGGCTACGGCGCCAGCGGCAACGCTGCCGTACCGCGCAACTCCGGCCTGGTGTTCGACCTGGAGCTGGTTGAAGTTCTGTAAGTCTGCAGCCGGCCGCCTGATCAGTCAAAGCACTGATCAGGCTCAGGGGGCGCGCCGGGTTTTCGCCCATCCTTTGTTATCCCATCGATAAAAAGGAGGCGCCATGCTTTCACGTTCCACTTTGCTGGCGCTGCTGTGCGCCCCCCTGGCCGCAGTCGCCGCGCCACGCTACACCATCACCGCTTTGCCGGTCGGAACCAGCCCGACCGCGATCAACAGCGCTGGCCAGATCGTTGGCGACATGCAGGTCGGCGGTGAACGCCGCGGCTTCGTCTGGTCCAACGGTACGCTGGTTCAGATCGGCACGCTGGGCGGACCCGCCAGCAGCGCCATGGCAATCAACGCCAGTGGCGTCATCGCCGGCTATGCCAGCCTGCCTGGCGGCGGCCCCGGGGCCTTCTCGTATGCCGGCGGGGCATTGACGCCGCTGCAGGTCTTCGATGCGACGGCCAGTTACGGCTATGCGATCAACGACAGCGGCCATGTCGCCGGCGGCTATTACACCGAGGCTGGCGGCTGGCGCGCCTTTATTCAGCAAGCCGGCAACAGCGTCGATCTCGGCACGCTCGGCGGCGACTACACCTGGGCCAATGGCATCAACAATGCCGGCCACGCGGTCGGCATGTCCGCCCTGGACAATACCTCGCCCTGGCTGTCGCACGCCTTCTACTACGCCGATGGCGTGATGACCGATCTGGGCACCATGCTCGATGCCAGCCTGAGCGAAGCGACCGCCATCAACGACCTTGACCAGATCGCCGGTCATGGCTGGGTGTATGGCAGCCACCATGCCTTCCTGTATCAGAACGGGGTGATGCAGGACCTGGGCACGCTGGGCGGCCGCCGCAGCTTCGCCTACGACATCAACAATCTCGGGCAAGTGGTGGGCAACTCGAACGATCCGGACGATTTCGACTACTTCGCGTACGTGTATGACCACGGCATGATGACCGACCTGAATACCCTGATCGATCCGGCTTCCGGCTGGACCCTGCACGACGCGCACGGGATCAATGACAGCGGCCAGATCGCGGCCTACGGCTGCCGCGGCGACGAGTGCGCGGCCCTGCTGCTGGAACTGGCCGCGGTGCCGGAACCGGCCGCCTGGCTGATGGTATTGACGGGCCTTGGACTGCTTGGCCTGCGCCGCAAGGTCTGAGTCTCAGCGCAGCATGTCGACGTGGATAATGCCATCCTCGTCGTAGGGCTGCGAGAATGTGACGAAGCCGAAACCGGTATAAAACTTCTCCAGATAGCGCTGCGCGCCGATCCGGATGCGGTGTCCCGGATGCAGGCTTTCGGCATAGGCGATCCCTTGCGCCAGCAGCTCGCGGCCGATGCCCGATCCGCGTGCCGCCTTCGCCGTGAGCACGCGCCCGATCGACATTTCCGTGTACTTCGCGCCTGGCGCCAGTACGCGCAGGTAGGCGCCGAGTTCACGCTTGCCGTCAACCGTTTGCCACCCGAGCAGGTGGTGCGCACCCTGATCGAGCCCGTCGAAGTCCTGGTAGAAGCAGGTCTGCTCGAGGATGAAGACGTCCTGACGCTTCTGCAGTACGCAGTACAAATCGGCCACGGAGAGGTCGGCAAAGGCGCTGCGCTGCCATTCGGTCATGGGTTTTTCCTTGTAATTAAAGTGCGGGGCAGGCGTCGCCAAACCATGGCGCTGGCGCATTCGCCGGCGCGTCCGGCGCGGCAAAGGCCTGCTTGAACGTGAAGGCCTGGGCGGTGGGGCCGTGCGCGCGCAGCGTCGCCAGGCGGGCGATGGCCTCGGTCACGGTCGGCCTGTGGCCATGCGCTACCCACCACAGCACCACGTAGGCCTCGCTGATGCGCTCGAACCATTCCTTGCGGCGCTTCATGATCTCGACGTGCGCCGTCTTGTACACGTAATGGTTCAGCGCGGCCACATCCTCCCAGACCGACATGTTGACGATCTCGTTGTGGCCCAGGGGACTGAGCGAGGTCGCGTTGCCTTCCTCGGTCTGCAAGCGCCACACATAGCCGGGCGACTGCTCGGCCAGCGCGTTGATGCGGTCCAGATTGGCCACAAAATCGGCCATCAGGGGCGAGTCGATCGGCGCCTGCATTCTGGCGATATTGAGCTGGGCGAGCTGGTAGCGCGACATGGCAATTCTCCTGGGTGTCAGGCCGCGGTCTCGAAGCCTTCGAGCACGTTGACCACGTTGATGCCGATCTCGGTGACGGCATAGCCGCCCTCGAACACGAAGGCGGTGGGAAGGCCCAGATGGGCGATGCGTTCGCCGATACGCAGAAAATCCGCGCTCTGCAGGGCGAAGTGCGAGAGCGGATCGCCGGCGAAGGTATCGACCCCGAGCGACACCACCAGGGCGTCTGGCGCGTAGGCGGCAAGCTTGTAGCAGGCCGTCTCCAGCGCCGCGAACCACTGGGCGCTGCCGCTGCCATGCGGCAGCGGCAGGTTCATGTTGTAGCCGGCCCCGGCACCGGCGCCGGTTTCGTCGGCGTGGCCAAGGTAGAACGGGTACTCGCTGCGGGGATCGGCGTGGATCGAGAGGAACAGCACGTCGTCGCGCTGGTAGAAAATGCTCTGGGTGCCGTTGCCGTGGTGGTAGTCGATGTCGAGAATGGCGACTTTTTTGGCCCCGTCGTCAAGCAGGTGCTGGGCTGCCAGCGCGGCGTTGTTGAGGAAGCAGTAGCCGCCGAAAAAATCGGCGCCCGCGTGGTGGCCGGGGGGCCGGGTCAGTGCGAAGGTGCCGCGCTGGCCAAGGCGCAGCGCGTGCGCGGCGTTGACGGCGCAGTCGGCGCCGGTTTTGGCGGCGATCCAGGTGCCGGCGGTGAGCGGCGTGCCCGCGTCCATCGAATACAGTCCCATGCGGGCCGCAAAATTGTCCGGCTCGATGTCGTGGCGCATGCCGCGGATCGGCCACACCGAGGGAAACGCGTCGCGCTCGGCATTGGCCGGATCGAGCGCCGTCCACTCGCTCCAGGCGTTGCGCAAAAAGTGCAGGTAGCGCGGCGTGTGAATGCGCTCCAGCGACACCAGCGAGACGCCGTGCGGTGTAACGATCTTGCCCAGGCCGCGCCGCTCGAATTCGGCCAGCACCATGTCGGCCCGTTCCGGCTTTTCGAAGCAGGGTACCTGCTCGCCACGGAACATCTCGTGGCGGCCGCGGTGCTGCGCGTGGTGTTCGTTATAAAAGGTGAGCAAGGCGGCTCCTGATATTAGTCACCGCACAGTGTACTGCTGTTGTAGGCGGCCACGAAATCGTCGAAGCTGCCGCTCTGGGTTTGCTCGATGGCGCGCTGTTCGGCCAGCGAACTGTCCGCCAGCTCGGTGAACATCTGTTCTTCGGCCGGCATCAGCGCGCTTTCGCGGAAGTAGGCGGCATGCGCCTCGCTCTGGCGCAGGCCGAACGCGGCCGCCGAGCCCAGAGCGCGGATCTCGTCGAGCACGCGCGCCGATGGCGTGACCGCCGGGTTGTCGATCTTGGCCTGCTGGGCCGCCATTGATTGCGCGTGCACGCCGCCTTCGTTGTGCTGCTCGTCGAGCAGGGCCGCCACCGGCGCGATACGCGCCATCAGCGCATTGGCCCAGTCCTGCAGCGCCACTTCCTCGCCGTCGCGCGTGAGCGTCAGGCCGGGACGGCGGCCTTCCTTCACCGTGCGGGCAAAATTGCGCGCGTGGATCTGGCTTTCCATCTGGTTGATCATCGGACTGTCATCGAGCGCGCAGAACAGCAGGAAGGCATCCATGAAGCGGCCCGTTTCGACGCTGATGCCAACCGGCTCGAATGGATCGACATCGAGGCAGCGCACTTCGATGTACTGCACCCCGCGTTTGCACAGCGCCTGCACCGGACGCTCGCCGGTACGGATCACGCGTTTCGGACGGATGGTCGAATAGTATTCGTTCTCGATCTGCAGCACGTTGGTCGACAGCTGGATCCACTCGCCGTTCTTTTGCGTGCCCAGCGCTTCATACGGCTTGTACGGTCGGTTGACCGCGTCCATCAGGGTGCGCACATAGCTTTCGAGCGAATTCTCGTGCGGGGTCAGGCCCGACTGGGCATCGTTCTGGTAGCCCAGGTCGCTCATGCGCAGGCTGGTCGCATACGGCAGATACAAGGTGTCGTCCGAGAGCGGCTCGAGCTTGTGATCGCGCCCGCGCAGGAAGCCCTTCGACAGCGCCGGCGAGGCACCGAACAGGTACATCAGCAGCCAGCTGTAGCGGCGGAAATTGCGAATCAGCGCGATGTAGCTTTCCGACTGGAAGTCGCGCAGGCCGCAGCGCCGTTCCTCGGGCACGCCCTGGTCGACCGAGAACAGCTGCCACAGCTTTTCCGGCAGCGAATAGTTGTAATGAATGCCGGCGATGCACTGCATGGCTTTGCCATAGCGCAGGGCCAGACCACGGCGGTAAACATGCTTGAGCATGCCGATGTTGGAAGTGCCGTACCAGGCGATTTCGATCTCTTCTTCGGACGGCAGTTCGCACGGCATCGATTCGCTCCACAGCATTTCGTCGCCTAATTTTGAGTAGGCGAAGCGGTGGATGGCGTCGAGCTTGTGCAGGGTCAGGCCGATGTCGTTTTCGGCAGGGGTGATAAATTCGAGCAGCGCTTCGGCGTAGTCGGTTGTGATCTGCGGATTGGTCAGCGCGGAGCCCAGCGCCACCGGATGCGGGGTGCGGGCCAGGCGGCCCTGTCGATCCACGCGCAGTGTTTCGCGCTCGATACCACGCAGTCCCTGGCCGAGCAGGGGCCGGTTCTCTTCTTCGTCCAGCAGTGCCAGACGGCGGGTCAGTTGGTTCGACACGGGTGCATCCTTTCTTGTACTGCCAAATAGGTAATTGCTGCGAGATTAACCGAAAAACGCCAAGTGCGCCGGAGCCGGCGCGTTTTCTATTTTGGCTGGGGCGGCGGCGCCGGTTTGGGCGCGACTGCGGCCAGCCATTGCTCCACCTGCTGCCCGAGAAGCGGCAGCGGCAAGGGGCCATTATCGAGCACCACCGCGTGAAAGCGCCGCACGTCGAAACGCTCGCCGAGCGCGGCCTGGGCCTGTTCGCGCAGCGCCTTGATTCTGAGTTCACCGAGCTTGTAGCCCAGCGCCTGGGCGGGCCAGGCGATGTAGCGGTCGACCTCGATCTCGTTGTCCGACACCGGGTTGGCGGTATTGGCGTTCATGAAGTCGAGCGCCTGCTGGCGCGACCAGCCCTTGCTGTGGATGCCGGTATCGACCACCAGGCGCGCGGCCCGGAACAGCTCCGCGTTCAGGCGCCCGAAGGCTGAAAACGCATCCTTGAAAAACCCCAGCTCGGGACCCAGCGACTCGGCGTACAGGGCCCAGCCTTCGCCGAAGGCCACGTTCCAGCCATAGCGCCGGAACGGCGGCAGCTCGCCCAGTTCGCGTACCCGGGCAGCCTGCATGTGGTGGCCGGGCATGCCCTCGTGCAGGGCCAGTGTTTCGGCCTCCCACAGGGGGTGGGTGGCCAGGCGCGCGGTATTGACCACCATGGCCGCTGGCCGGTCGGGCGTGCCTGCCTCGTACCAGGCCGCCCCCAGTTCCGCGCCTGCCTCGGCCGGCGCCGGTTTGACCAGCAGTTCCTGCGCCGGCACGCTGGCAAACAGCTTGGGCAGGCCGGCACTGGCGCGTTCGAGCAGGCGCCGGTAGCGCGCCAGCAGTGCCTCGGGCGTGGCGGCGAACAGGCGCGGATCGTTGTTGGCAAAGGTTGCGAACTGGGTGAAGGAACCGGCAAAGCCGGTGCGCGCAATCGCTGCCGGCAACTGGGCCTGAATGCGGGCGACTTCCTTCAGGCCGAGCGCGTGAATCTCGGCCGGGGACATGCTGCTGCCGGTGTGCTGGGCGATCAGGAAGGCGTAGTAGGGCTGGCCGCCGGGCAGGGCACTGGCGCCGATGCTGTCGCGCGCCGCGGGCAGGTAGTCCTTGCGCAGAAAGTCTTCGAGTTCCTGCAGCGCCGGCACGACGCGGGTACGCAGCACTTCCGGTCCGCTGGCGGCCAGGGCGTCGCGTACCGGCTTGTCGATGGTGGCCGGAATCTGGCGGAAGGGCAGGCCGAGCGCGCCGTCCACGGCCGACTCGCGCAGCTGGCGCAGCATGCCGGGCACCGGCCGCACGGCCGTTCTGGGCGCGGTCCAGCCGGTGCGCATGCCTTCGCGCAGCTGCTCGATCATGCCGGCCACGTGCGCGGGCACGGCATCGAGGCGCGCCAGGTAATTGCGGTAATCGAGCTCGGTGGCGAACGGCATCTGCGCCACCGTCTGCACCAGGCTGACATGGATGCCCTGCAGACTGGTGAGTGGCTGCGGATTGAAGGGCACAAAATTTGCGCCGCGCAGGAGCTGCTCTTTCTGGTAAATGAACAGGTCGTAGGAGAGCGGGTTGGTGCCGCTGAGCTGGTCGCGCGGGATCAGGCGCGCCTGGTCGAGCATCTTGCGCGCCTGGGCAATGGCGCTGCGGCTGGCGGCCAGCGAGGTGTCGGACAGGGCGGTGTCGAAGCGGTAGTCGCCCACCAGGGTCGCGTATTCGGGCTCGGTTTGCAGGCGCCACTGCCAGTCTGCTTCGAACAGTGCCTTGGCCGCCTGATCCGCAGGGCTGCCTGCGCTAGCGCCCGGCGGCGCCAGCAGTGTCAGCAAAATGGCGGGGATAACGAGCAGGTGGCGCATGCGGTGGCTCCGTGGCTGGGTAGCCATTTTAGCAAAGCCCGCCCGCTCGGGACGTCCCGCTTGCGTCAGGGCGCGCGGCCCCCGCTGACCCGTTCGATACCGGCCAGGTCGCGCCAGCTTTGCACTTCGTCAAATCCTTGCTCAGTTAGCAATTGACGGACAGCTGCGGCCTGGTCGTAGCCATGTTCCATGAGCAGCCAGCCATGCGCCACCAGTTGCGCCGGGGCGCCAGCGCTGATGGTGCGCAGGGCCGACAGGCCGTCGGCGTGGTCGGTCAGGGCGCCGGCCGGCTCGAAGCGCAGGTCGCCCTGTGACAAGTGAATGTCGCCATCGGCGATATAAGGCGGATTCGAGGCGATCAGGTCGAACACCTGGCCTTGCAGGGCGCCATACCAGTCGCTCTGCAAAAAGCGCACCGCTGCGCCGTTCGCGGCGGCGTTGTCGGTGGCGACGGCCAGCGCGGCCGGACTGACGTCCAGCGCGGTCACGCTGGCGTCGGGCCGGGTGTGGGCGATGGCCACCGCAATGGCGCCGCTGCCGGTGCCCATGTCGAGCACGCGCCCTTTTGGCGGCAAGCGCTCGAGCGCCAGTTCGACCAGCAGTTCGGTATCGGGCCGGGGAATCAGCACCGCATCGGTGACGCGGAAATCGAGTCCGAAGAATTCGCGCTTGCCGACGATGTAGGCGATCGGTTCACCGCGCTGGCGCCGCTCGATCAGCGCCTGCAGGGCCTGCGCTTCGGCGTCAGTGAGTT
Source organism: Telluria sp. (assembly GCA_036399735.1). Classification (GTDB taxonomy): domain Bacteria; phylum Pseudomonadota; class Gammaproteobacteria; order Burkholderiales; family Burkholderiaceae_D; genus Telluria_A. The sequence goes on from DASWMN010000356.1 coordinate 7,861, forward strand.
CGCGCTCGGACTGGGTGATCAGGCCGACCCGCGTCAAGCCCAGCGCGTGGCACAGCAGGATGCGGTTTTCCAGCGGATCGAGCGGCAGGCCGGCCTGCAGCGCACCCACGCGCACGCCCGCAACGATCATTTCGCGCGCCGTACCAGCACCGTCACCAGGCCGGCGGTGATCAGCGCGAACGATATTGCCGACCACTGTGGCAGGGACAAGCCCATGATCAGGTCACCGGCCATTTCGCACAGGCCGTTGGACTCGAACAGCCAGGGCATGAGGTGCGCCGTCGGCAGGTTGTTGAGGAAGTTCTCATAGGGGTCGATCCCGCACGAGAAGCCGGGATTGGCCAGCACGTACAGGTGTTTTCCGACCGTGGCCAGGCCGCCGAGTGCGCTCAGCAGCGAGAGCGCCTTCCACGGCAGCGACTTGCGCGTGAACGCCGCGATCAGCGCGAACAGGCCGGTAAACAGGAAGGCGTAGCGCTGGATCACGCACAGCGGGCATGGCAGCATGTCTTTCACGTGCTGGAAGTACAGCGCGCCGCCGACCAGGGCAAAGCAGGTCAGGGCAATGGCGATCAGGATCTGGCGGTTGCTTGGCATGGCGTGGTCCGTACAGTCAAAGGTTCAAGGTTCAAGGCTCAAGATTCAAAGCTCAAGGCTCAAGTATTGCATTAAATCGCGGCAAGCTTATTGGAAGCTTAACCCCGACGCTTAATCGCCCAGCGCCGCCAGCAATTCGGCCTGGTGTTCGGCCGCCAGCGCGTTGGTCAGCTCCGTCAGTTCGCCGTCCATGATGAAATCGAGCTTGTACAGCGTGAGATTGATGCGATGGTCGGTCATGCGCCCCTGCGGGAAATTGTAGGTGCGAATCCGTTCGCTGCGGTCGCCCGAGCCGATCAGGCTCTTGCGGGTCGCCGCTTCCTTCGACTGCTGTTCGCGCAGCTGCACGTCCTTGATGCGGGCCGCCAGCACTTTCAATGCGGAGGCCTTGTTCTTGTGCTGGCTGCGGTCGTCCTGGCATTCAACCACGATCCCGGTCGGCAGGTGGGTCAGGCGCACGGCCGAATCGGTCTTGTTGATGTGCTGACCACCGGCGCCGGAAGCGCGGAAGGTATCGATGCGCAGGTCGGCCGGATTGATGTTGACGTCTTCGACTTCATCGGCTTCGGGCATCACGGCCACGGTGCAGGCCGAGGTGTGGATGCGGCCCTGGGTTTCGGTGGCCGGCACGCGCTGCACGCGGTGGCCGCCCGATTCGAACTTCAGTTTGGAGTAGGCGCCATTGCCGATCAGGCGCACGATGACCTCGCGGTAGCCGCCCAGGTCCGACACCGATTCCGACACCATCTCGACCTGCCAGCGATTGCGCTCGGCAAAGCGGGTGTACATGCGCAGCAGGTCGCCTGCGAACAGGGCCGACTCGTCGCCGCCGGTGCCGGCGCGGATTTCAAGGAAGATGTTGCGCTCGTCGTTGACGTCCTTCGGCAGCAGCATCTTCTGCAGGTCCATCTCGAGCTGGGTCACGCGGCCCTTGGCAGCTTCGATTTCATCCTGGGCGAACTCCTTCATCTCCGGGTCGAGCAGCATGTCCTGCGCTTCCGTGATGTCGCTCTGGGCGCGCTGAAACTCCTTGTACAGGGCCACCAGCGGGCCGATCTCGGCGTGCTCGCGCGTCATCTTGCGGTAGCTGTCCATGTTCGACGTGGCGCCTTCGTGCATCAGCAGTTCATCGAGTTCGACGAGGCGGTTGGCCAGTTGGTCCAGCTTGGCCAGCATGGATGGTTTCATAGGGTACTCGGTAAGGTCAGTGGGAACGGCCGCAGAAAAGCGGCGGGCAAGGCGGAAGTGCGGGCGCTAACGGCGGCCGCGGAACAGCTGGGGCAGGAGCGAGGCAAGGCGGGCGCGCTCGTCGCCCTGGGCCCGGTGCAGCGCTTGCTGCGGGCCGTGCAGGAATTTGGCGGTCAGGCCTTTCGACAGCGCGTCGAGGACGGCGTCGATGTCTTCGCCGCGCGCCAGCATCTTACGCGCGCGTTCGAGTTCGAACAGGCGCATCGCTTCGCTGTTTTCCTGCAGGTCCTGGATCACCGGGACCATGGCGCGGTCGTCGATCCAGTGCATGAACGATTGCACGCGCGTTTCGATAATGGCTTCGGCCTGCGCCACCGCAGCCTGGCGGTGCTCCAGGCCCGATTGCACCACCTGGCCCAGATCGTCGACGGTGTACAGGAACACGTCGTCCAGGCGGCCGACTTCGGTCTCGATATCGCGCGGCACCGCAAGGTCGACCATGAACATCGGCTTGTGGCGGCGCGCCTTGACCGCGCGCTCGACCAGGCCAAGGCCGATCAGGGGCAGCGTCGAGGCGGTGCAGGAAATGACGATGTCGAACTGGTGCAGCTGCTCGGGCAGGGCGGCCAGGCGGATCGCCTTGCCGTTGAAGCGGTGGGCCAGCGCCTCGCCACGCTCCATGGTGCGGTTGGCGATGGTGATCGATTTCGGATTGTGGGCGGCAAAGTGGGTGGCGCACAGCTCGATCATTTCGCCGGCGCCGATGAACAGCACGTGCTGCTCAGCGACCTTGTCGAAAATACGCTGCGACAGGCGCACGGCCGCTGCCGCCATCGACACGCTGTGGGCGCCGATTTCGGTGGTACTGCGCACTTCCTTGGCCACCGAGAAGCTGCGCTGGAACAGCTGGTGCAGATAGGTGCCCATGCCGCCTGCTTCTTCGGCCGCGCGCACCGCGTCTTTCATCTGGCCCAGGATCTGGGTTTCGCCCATGACCATGGAATCGAGTCCGGAGGCGACCCGGAACGCATGGCGTACCGCTTCACCTTGCGGCAACATGTACAGGTGGGGACGCAGTTCGCCGTAATTGAGCTTGTGGTAGTCGGCCAGGAAATGGGCGCCAGCGTCGAGCGGGTTGTCCAGATGGCTGGCCGCATACATTTCTGTGCGGTTACAGGTGGACAGAATGGCCGCTTCTTCGCCGCCGCGCGGATCGATGCCGGCGAACCAGCCTTGCGCCGCGCGTACCGCCTGCCCCAGCTGCTCAGGACCAAACGCCAGCTGCTCGCGAAGCGAGACCGGTGCAGTGGTGTGATTGAGGCCGACGGCGAGCAGTTGCATATCTATACAGTGTACGGATGGGTGCCGTCATTATACCGTGATAGGTCAAGCCCTTCAGTGATCGGGCAAGAATGGGTGCAACGAAGAAACGGGAGACGCGCGCGCGGGCGGCCCATCAGGCGCCGAGTTTTTCCAGGCGATAGCCGTAGCTGTACACGGGCACCAGCCGGAAACCATTCTCCGGACGTAGCTGCAATTTGTTGCGTACACGTGACACATGCGTGTCCATCGTGCGGGAAGGAACGGCAGTTTCGCGAATCCAGACCGCCTCGTGAATATAGGCGCGCGACAATGGACGCCCGATATTCCGGAAAAACAGCAGGGCCAGGTAGAATTCTTTATGTGTCACTTCGATCACAACCCCATCCATCAGCAGGCGGCCGGGGCGGGTTTCAAAGATGTAGGGACCGAATTGCAGTTGTTCGGCGCCGTTCTGGGTCGGGTAGGCGCGCCGCAGCAAGGCTTGCACGCGCGCCACCAGTTCACCGCGCCGGATCGGCTTGATCATGTAATCGTCGGCACCGGCTGCAATGCCGGCAACGATGTCATCCTCAGCGGAACTATTGGTAAGGAACATCATCGGCGTGGTGGCCGACATCTTTTCCTTGGCGCGGCGCAAGACTTCCGCCCCACTGAGATCGGCGACCTGCCAGTCGAGAATCAGCATGTCGAAGCTGTCTTTTCGCAATTGCGCCAGCATGTCCTTACCGCTATCGTAGGACTGGCATGCATGTCCGGCCGAAGTTAATACCTGGCAAATCAGGTCGGCCTGGCTGCGGTCATTGTCTAGGACTGCAATTCTCATAATAGGCGTTGTCGAACGTAAAGCTTGTTTTTGTAGGAGGAATCCTACCTGCAAGACTCATAAGTTACTCAGAATATAACAGACTTTTACAAAGTAACAGGGCGAATCGAGAATTTAATTTACATCCGGCAACACTTTATGTGTCGTGCATACGCATCGACAAATTACACGTTACACTTTATAAATCCCGAATTCAATGCTCTTTTTGCGTCTTTGCGGAAATATATTTTTTAATTGAGGAAGCCTATGAGTACCGATTGGACCTTGATTCCCGACAATCCGAGCCAGATTGAAGCGACCCGGGAACGCTGCCGCCGCATGGTACGGCGGCGCGCGGCCATTTCCGCGGGCGTGTCGGCAGTGCCGATTCCCGGCGTCGATGTGGTCTCGGATTTGTCCTTGTTCAAAAAACTGGTGGACGATGTGAACGAGGCCTTCGGCCTGACTGAAGCGCAGATCGACCAGATGCAGCCAAACCACAAATTGATTGCCTACAAGGTCGCGGTCGGCGTGGGCGGTGTGATGGTGGGCAAACTGGTGACGCGTGAATTGCTCACGCAATTGTTCAAGCGCGTGGGCTTGAAGATGATGGCCAAATCGGCGTCGCGCTTTGTACCGATCGCGGGGCAGATGGCAGCGGCGGCGATTGGCTTCACCATGTTCCGCAAACTCGGCTATGAGCACGTCGAGGCATGCGCCCGCGTGGCCAATGAACTGATCGTGGTGCGGCCGTCCTAGGCGGCCGGGCCGGGCTTACGCGTCCGGCAGCACCACGTTTACTTCCAGCACTTCCAGGTTGCCCTGGCGATCAAGCGAGAGCTTGATGTCATCGGCGCTGACCTTGGTGTACTTCGAAATCACCTCAATCAGTTCACGGTGCAGGGCTGGCAGGAAATCCGGCCCGCCACGGTGATTGCGTTCGCGCGCGATGATGATCTGCAGGCGCTCCTTGGCAGCCGAAGCGCTCTTCGGCTTGGAGGGAAACAGGAATGAGAGCAATGCCATATCACTTCGCTCCAAAGATTCGCTGCAGGATGCCCGGTTTTTCATAGGTGGTAAAACGCAGCGGCACATCCTGGCCCAGGAAGCGCGTGATCACGTCTTCGTAAGCTTCGGCCACGTCGGTACCCTTGAAATGAATCGCGGGATTGCCCTGGTTCGATGCGTGCAGCACCGACTCGGACTCGGGGATGATGCCGATCAGGGGAATGCGCAGGATTTCCTGCACATCCTGATAGGACAGCATTTCGTCCGCTTCCACGCGCTTCGGCGAGTAGCGGGTAATCAAGAGGTGCTCCTTGACCGGCTCGGCGCCGGTCTGGGCGCGGCGCGACTTGGCCTGGATGATGCCGAGGATGCGGTCCGAATCGCGCACCGACGACACTTCGGGGTTGGTCACGATGATCGCTTCGTCGGCGAAGGTCAGGGCCATCAGCGCGCCATGCTCGATACCGGCCGGCGAATCGCAGATGATGAATTCGAAACCCATGTTGATCAGGTCGTGCAGCACGCGCTCGACGCCTTCTTCCGACAGGGCGTCCTTGTCGCGCGTTTGCGAAGCCGGCAGGATGAACAGGTTGTCGCAGTGCTTGTCCTTGATCAGCGCCTGGTTCAGCGACGCTTCGCCGTTGATGACGTTGATCAGGTCATATACGACGCGGCGTTCGCAACCCATGATCAGATCGAGGTTACGCAGGCCGACGTCAAAGTCGAGCACGGCGGTCTTGTGGCCGCGCATGGCCAGACCGGTGGAGAAGCTGGCGCTGGAGGTCGTTTTGCCGACGCCGCCTTTGCCGGACGTCACAACAATAATTCTTGCCACTAGAGTGTCCTTTATCAAGATCTGGTATTGGGGGCGGAAGCCGGACTGAGCGATAGTATATCGATTCGGTCGCCTACCAGACGAATTTGTGCCGGCTGGCGTACCAGCTGCGGCGGGAAACCCTCATCGAACGTGCGGTACACTCCGGCGATCGAGACCAGCTCGGGTTGCATCGACAAGGCGAAAATGCGGGCCTCGGCATTGCCCGAGGCGCCCGCGAGCGCGCGTCCGTTGAGGGCCGCGTAGACATGAATACTGCCGTCGGCGATAACTTCGGCGCCATTGTTGACGGTGGCGGTGATGATCAGGTCGCAGCCGCGCGCATACACGCGCTGGCCGGCGCGCACCGGGGTATCGATGATCATGGTGCCCGGGGTGACCACGGCAGTGGCCGGTGCTGCGGCGGGGACTGGCGGGCTGGCGACGGTGGGTGGTGCCGGGATCGGCGCCGGGGCGGCGCTCAGCGCGGCGGGCGCTTCGGCTTCCTCGCGCGGCTTGATGCCGGACACGCCATCGTCAAGCGACAGGCCGGCGGCGCGGATGGCGTCGCCCATGGCCGGGCTGGCGCCGCGCACGGCAACCGCGTTCAGGCGGTATTTCTTGAGTACGGCGACCATCAGCTGCCATTCGATCGCAGGCGCGCTCTCGGCGATGGTGGTGACATCGATGACCGCGAACTCGTCTTCGAAGAAGTCCGCGACGCCGCCGGTCATTTGTTTGAGCGCAGCGTCAATCGCCAGCGGGTCGGCCGAATACAGGATCGTGGAGATCGCGACGACGGTGGAGATTTTGATTTCGATGGGCAGTTGAGACGGGCTTTTGAGCATAAACGAGTCGTGAGATATGGGCTAACGTCGCCCAAAGTGGCGCAGAACCCGTGCATTCTACTTTGAAAAGTGGGCGCTGGGGAGGGAAGGTATGAATGTTCCGCGAGGCAATGAGAGGGAGAAAACGCAGGGGCGGCCGATGCGGCGCGCGTCGTATTGCTGGACCAAAAAAATCGCCCGCGCGCAGGGCGGGGGCGATGTGGGCGATGGCGCGGCCGGTGCTGGCGTTTACTGCACCCGCATCCGGTGCGCCGCTGCCACCATATTGGTCAGCGCCACTTCGGTCTCCTTCCACCCCCGCGTCTTCAGACCGCAATCCGGATTCACCCAAAGGTGCTTGGCCGGAATCACCTGCGCCGCCTTGCGCAGCAGGCGCTCCATCTCGTCCACCCCCGGCACGCGCGGCGAGTGAATGTCGTACACGCCCGGCCCGATCTCGTTCGGATAACTGAACTTGCCGAAGCCGTCGAGCAGTTCCATGTCCGAGCGGCTGGTCTCGATGGTGATCACGTCCGCATCGAGCGCGGCGATCTGCGGCAGGATGTCATTGAACTCGGCATAGCACATATGGGTATGGATCTGGGTCGTATCGTGCGCCACCCCGGCCGTGACGCGAAACGCCCGCGTGGCCCAGTTCAGGTACTCATCCCAGCGCGCACGCCGCAGCGGCAAGCCTTCACGCAAAGCCGGTTCGTCGATCTGGATAATGCCGATCCCGGCCTGCTGCAGGTCCGCCACCTCGGCCCGCATCGCCAGCGCGATCTGCAGGGCGGTGCAGGAACGCGGCTGATCGTCGCGCACAAAACTCCACTGCAAAATCGTGACCGGTCCGGTCAGCATGCCCTTGACCGGCTTGTGCGACAGGCTTTGCGCGTGGCGCGTCCAGCCCACCGTCATCGCGTGCGGCCGTGCCACATCGCCAAAAATGACCGGCGGCTTGACGCAGCGCGAGCCATAGGACTGCACCCAGCCGAAGCGCGTGAAGGCAAAGCCGTCAAGCTGCTCGCCAAAATATTCAACCATGTCATTGCGCTCGGCTTCGCCATGTACCAGCACATCGAGCCCCAGCGCTTCCTGGCGGCCGACCGCGTAGGCGATCTCCGCGCGCATTGCCACTTCATACTCGAGCGGTTCGATGGCGCCGCTTTTCAGCCCCGCCCGCGCGGCCCGGATTGCCGCCGTTTGCGGGAACGATCCGATGGTCGTGGTCGGGAAATCCGGCAACCGCAGACGCGCGCGCTGCACCGCCTGGCGCTGGGCGAAAGGCGAGCGGCGGCGGTCGGCATCGGCCGGCAAGGCTGCAACGGCCTGCGCCACCTGGTCGCTGTGCACGCGATCGCTGCGGGCCCGGCTGGCGATGGCGGCGCGCGCGCTGGCCAGCGCCGCTGCGGCGTCGTCCCCGTTCAACGCGGCCTTGAGTGTGGCCAGTTCATCGAGTTTTTCAGTGGCGAAGGCAAGCCAGGAAGCCAGTTCCGGGTCGAGCGCCGTTTCGCTCGCCACGCTGAAGGGCACGTGCAGCAGCGAGCATGAAGGCGCCAGCCACAGCTGCCCATCGCGCCGCTCAAGCAGGGGGCGCAATACGCTCAAGGCCAGATCCAGATCGGTGCGCCAGATGTTGCGCCCGTCCACGATGCCGATCGAGAGCACTTTCGGCACCGGCAGCCAGTCGCACACATTGACCAGTTCCTGGCGCGCGCGGATGCCGTCCACATGCAGCCCGGCCACAGGCAGGCGGCAGGCCAGACTCAGATTTTCTTCGAGCGGCGAAAAATACGTGGCCAGCATCAGGCGCGCAGCGCTCTGGTTCAGCTGCCAGTAGCTCGGTTCGAAGGCGTTGCGCCAGGCGGACGGCAAGTCCAGCCCGAGGATCGGTTCGTCGATCTGTACCCATTCCACCCCGGCGTCCTTGAGCTGCGCCAGCAGCTGGGTATAGGCGGGCAGCAGCCGGTCCAGCAGATCCAGGCGGTCGAAGTTCGCGTCCCTGGCTTTGCCCAGCCACAGGAAGGTGAGGGGGCCGATCAGCGCCGCCTTGACCGCGTGGCCCAGCGCCTGCGCTTCCGCCACTTCGGCCAGCAGACGGCCGGCGCACAGCGTGAAATCGGTCGCGGCCGAAAACTCCGGCACCAGGTAGTGGTAATTGGTGTCGAACCATTTGGTCATGTCGAGCGCGTGCACGCTGTGCTGGCCGCCGCAGCAGGCAGCCTCATGTTCACGGTCGCCGCGCGCCATGGCAAAGTAGCGGGTCAGGGGCGGCTCGCTGCCGTCGAAGCCGAAGCGTGCCGGTTCGCAGCCAAACAGCTGAATATGATTGGCCACCTGGTCGTAGAAGGCAAAGTCGCCCACCGTCACCAGGTCCAGTCCCGCCAGCGCCTGCTGGGCCCAGTGGCGGGCGCGCAGGGTGCGTCCGGTTTCTTCCAGTGTCTTGACGTCAGTGTCGCCGCGCCAGTACGCTTCAAGAGCAATTTTCAACTCGCGGCGGGCGCCGATGCGGGGGAAGCCGAGTGTGTGGGTATGAATGGTTTGCATGGTGTCATAAGGGAGTAATGAACAATATGTAAAGTTTGCTGCAAACCGTCGTATAATCAAAACGAAACCTTTTGCGGAATCGCGTGAATAAATTTCATACATGAACCTATGCTAGAGCTACGCCACCTACGTACCCTGAACGCATTGCACTCCGCCGGCAGCCTGGTCCGTGCAGCACAGCTGCTGAACCTGACGCAGTCCGCCCTGTCTCACCAGATCAAGCTGATGGAAGACCGCTACGGCGGGCCCTTGTTTGAACGCAAATCCATGCCCATCGCCTTTACGGCAACGGGCGCGCGCCTGCTGGCGCTGGCTGACACCGTGTTGCCCGCGGTCGAGCAGGCCGAACGCGACGTGGCGCGCCTGTCGCAAGGCGACCATGGGCAGTTGCGCGTCGCGCTCGAGTGCCACACCTGCTTCGACTGGCTGATGCCGGTCATGGATGAATTCCGCCAGCGCTGGCCGGAAGTCGAAATCGATCTGGTATCCGGTTTCCACAGCGACCCCGTCGAACTGCTGCGTTCCGGTCAGGCCGATCTGGTGATCGGTTCGGCTTGCGGCCCCGATTTCACCGTGTTCCCGCTGTTTCGTTTCGAAATCCTGGTGGTGCTGGCCCAGAAGCACCGCCTGAGCACGCTGCGCCGCCTGGAAGCGGCCGACTTCCAAGGCGAAACCCTGATCACCTATCCGGTCCCCGCCGAACGCATCGATCTGATCCGCGAAGTGCTGGCCCCGGCCGGCATCGCGTTCGAACGCCGCACCGCCGAACTGACAGTGGCCATCCTGCAGCTGGTGGCAAGCCGGCGCGGCGTGGCGGCATTGCCCAACTGGGCCATCAAGAACTATGTCGATTACGACTATGTGCTGGCGAAACCGGTGGGCGTGAACGGACTCTGGAGCGACGCCTTCGTCTCGGTGCCGCCGGCCCTGGCATCGAAAGCCTATGTCGCCGATTTCGTCAGCGTGATCCGTGAGCAATGCGCGCGTACGCTCGATGGCATCAAGTTGCTCGCATGAATTTAACAGGGCAAAAATCGACAAGGGCGCAGGGTCTTTGCCCTGAATAAGCTGATAAGATTGATTTTGCTCAAACCTGAGCGCCGGGCTGAAAACTAAGATAGCGGACTTTGTCGCCGGACAGGTGTCAAAGACTGATCATCCGATAAAGGAATCCATGTTTTCAACCGCTGAAGTTTCCATTTGTTTGCTTGCGCCCCCGCCGCCATCCGGCGCCGGCGCACAGCGAGCTTTGCTGCATCCGGATGAACCCGGTCTGCAGCGGGCCGCGCAGCCGGCCTGACCTGACTCTGTAACCGCCTCCGCAAGCGCGTTCACGGCTGCGGCGGCACACTTGAAACCACTGGCCTCGCGCCAGATATCGGAGAATCACATGGAAGACGTCGTAATCGTGGCCGCTGGCCGTACCGCAGTAGGCAAATTTGGCGGTACGCTCGCGAAAATTCCCGCCGCCGAACTGGGCGCGCACGTCATCAAGCATCTGGTCGCACAGATCGGCCTGGACCCGGCCAGCATCAATGAAGTCATCATGGGCCAGGTGCTCACCGCCGGCGTCGGGCAAGGCCCCGCGCGCCAGGCCGTCATCAAGGCCGGCCTGCCGGACATGGTGCCGGCATTCACCGTGGGTAAAGTCTGCGGCTCGGGCCTGAAGGCCACCCATCTGGCGGCGCAAGCCATCAAATGCGGCGACGCCGACATCATCATTGCCGGCGGCCAGGAAAACATGAGCGCCTCGCCGCACGTGCTCAATGGTTCGCGCGACGGTTTCCGCATGGGCGACACCAAGCTGACCGACACCATGATCGTGGACGGCCTGTGGGACGTCTACAACCAGTACCACATGGGTATTACCGCCGAAAACGTCGCGAAAAAATTCGATGTCTCGCGCGCGGCGCAGGACGAATTCGCGCTGCAGTCGCAGCTCAAGGCCGAGGCCGCGCAAAAGGCAGGCAAGTTCAAGGATGAAATCATCCCGCTCGAAATCCCGTCCAAAAAAGGCACGGTCGTGTTCGATACCGACGAGTATCCGAAGCATGGCAGCACGCTTGAATCGCTGGCTTCGCTGCGCCCGGCCTTCAACAAGGAAGGCAGCGTCACTGCCGGCAATGCATCCGGCCTGAACGACGGCGCCGCTGCCGTGATCATGATGTCCGCCTCCAAGGCCAAGGAACTCGGCCTCAAGCCGCTGGCCCGCATCAAGGCCTATTCCTCGGCAGGCCTGGACCCGACCATCATGGGCATGGGCCCCGTCTCGGCAACCAAGCTGTGTCTCAAAAAAGCAGGGTGGACCCACGAAGACGTGGACCTGATGGAAATTAACGAAGCGTTCGCGGCGCAGGCCATCGCGGTCAACCGTGAAATGGGTTGGGACACGAGCAAGATCAACGTGAACGGCGGCGCGATTGCGCTGGGGCACCCGATCGGTGCCTCCGGTGCCCGCGTGCTGGTCACGCTGCTGCACGAGATGGTGCGGCGCGACGCCAAGCGTGGTCTGGCCAGCTTGTGCATTGGTGGTGGCATGGGAGTTGCGTTGGCAGTAGAGCGGGATTAAGTTTTACCCGCGGTAGCTTGAACATCTGACGATAAAAACAGGAGAAGACAAATGGCTAGAGTGGCATTGGTGACCGGCGGCATGGGCGGTTTGGGTGAAGCGGTATGTTTCAAACTGGCCGCCTTGGGCTACAAGGTTGTCACAACGTATTCGCCTGGGAACAAGAAAGTGGAAGGCTGGCTGGCGGGAACCCGCGACGCCGGCTACGACTTCAAGGCCTATGAGTGCGACGTGGCAGATTACGATTCGGCGCAGGCTTGCGTGGCAAAAATCGAACAGGAAGTCGGCAAGATCGATGTGTTGGTCAACAACGCCGGCATCACGCGCGACATGACCTTCAAAAAAATGGACAAGCCGAACTGGGACGCCGTCATGGCCACCAACCTCGACTCCGTGTTCAACATGACCAAGCCAGTGTGCGACGGCATGGTCGACCGTGGCTGGGGCCGCATCATCAACATTTCGTCGGTGAACGGTCAGAAGGGCGCTTTCGGCCAGACCAACTACTCGGCAGCCAAGGCCGGGATGCACGGCTTCACCAAGGCGCTGGCGCTGGAAGTGGCGCGCAAGGGCGTGACCGTCAACACCATCTCGCCAGGCTACATCGGCACCAAGATGGTGATGGAGATTCCGAAGGACGTCCTCGACAGCAAGATCATTCCGCAAATCCCGATGGCGCGCCTGGGCAAGCCGGAAGAGGTTGCCGGTCTGGTGGCGTATCTGTCGTCGGATGAGGCTGCGTTCGTGACCGGTGCTAATATCGCCATTAACGGTGGCCAGCATATGTCGTAAGCATTCGCTTACACGGCCAATGTAGGGCGGGCAAGCGCAAGCTTTCCCGCCCTAAATTTTTGACGGAGAAGAGAGCGTGATGCAAGCCAAGCCCTATGTGCGGGAGATCTCGATTCGTGCCGATGCGCAGTTCGACGAAGAGGATTACCCGTTCACGATTCCGGCTGTGCGCCACATGGACACGATTGCGCCGCATGCGGATGTGACGTTTTTCGTGGGCGAAAACGGCGCCGGGAAATCCACCGTTCTGGAGGCCATCGCCGTGGCGATGGGTTTGCCCAGCGAGGGCGGCACCCGCGATGTGTTCAGAGCCGAGCGCGAGGTCTCGTCCTTGCAGGACTGCCTGAAAATCGTGAAAAGCTTCCGCGCACCGAAGTCGTCTTTCTTTCTGCGTGCCGAAAGCCTGTTTAATGTGGCGTCATTTTATGAAGGCGTGGGCAGCCGCAAGCTAGGCCATCTGCACCAACGCTCGCACGGCGAGTCGTTCATGGACGTGATGCTCAACTTCGCGCCGCGGGGCCTGTACCTGCTCGACGAACCGGAGGCAGCACTCTCGCCCAGCCGTCAGATGGCTGCCCTGTCGGCCATTCATCAACTGGTGCAGCAGGAATGCCAGTTCATCATCGCCACTCATTCGCCGATTCTTCTCTCGTACCCGAATGCGAAAATTCTCCAGTTTGACGGCACCGGCATCACCGAAGTGGCTTATGAGGACACCGAGCACTACGCCATCACCCGGGATTTTTTGAACAACCACCAGCGCCGGCTCGAGCAGTTGCTGGCCGATGAAGAATAACGAGAATTCTCATGTTCACTCTGCCTAAAGGCGGCCTGTCGCTGGCCAGCCTCGACGAACAATTGCTCCACCCCGGCCTCAAGGGCTTGCCGATTACCGCGCCGCTGCGCCAGGGCGCCATCGGCGTGCAGGGCTGGAACGTGCTGCAGGCCGACACCAGTTTTCCAGTGGCCGTCCTCAAGACTTCCGCACTGCGCCACAACCTGGACTGGATGCGCGATTTTTGTGCGCGCTACGGCGCCTTGCTCGCGCCGCACGGCAAAACCACCATGTGCCCGCAATTGTTCGGTGCGCAGCTGGCCAATGGCGCCTGGGGCATGACGCTGGCGACTGCGCCGCAAGTGCAGATTGCCCACCGCTTTGGGGTGCGCCGGGTGCTGCTCGCAAATCAACTGGTCGCCAGCGCCGATATCAACAGCGTGCTGGCGCTGATGCACGACGATCCCGATTTCGATTTCTACGCACTGGCCGATTCGCTCGAGGGGGTGGCAAGGCTATCGCGCGCCGTCGCTGAACACCCGCTCGCGCGTCCGCTGCCGCTGCTGGTGGAACTGGGTCTGCCGGGCAAGCGCGCCGGCTGCCGCAGCACCGAAGAAGCGATGGCAGTGGCACGCGCCATTGTCGCCGCACCCGGCCTGCAGCTCGCCGGTATCGAAGGCTATGAGGGCCTGCTGGTCACGCACGACCGGGCTGCCGACCTGCAGGCGGTGGACGCCTACCTTGCGCAGCTGGTGGACCTGGTGCGCCAGTGTGAGGCCGAAAATCTGTTCGCCGGTACCCATGTGCTGCTGTCGGCCGGCGGTTCTTCGTATTTCGATCTGGTCGCACGCGGCTTCGGGGCGCTTGCGTCGGTTCGCCTGCCCGTCACGCCGATTTTGCGCAGCGGCTGCTACCTGACCAGCGACCATGGCCTGTACCACCGCCACATTGAGGAACTGAACGCGCGCGAGTCCGTCAGCGCGGGCCTGCTGCCGGCACTGGAGGTGTGGAGCATGGTGCAGTCGCGCCCGGAGCCGACGCTGGCCATTCTCACCATGGGCAAGCGCGACGCCTCGTATGACGTGGACCTGCCCACGCCGCTGTTGGCGCACCGCCCCGGTCCCGGTCAGCCGCTCGCGCTCCCGGTCGGCTGCAGCATCGTCAAGATGAACGACCAGCATGCCTATCTGCGTCTGCCCGAAGGCGACGCGCTGTGCGACACGCTCGCCGTGGGCGACCTGATCGGCTGCGGCATTTCCCATCCTTGCACCACCTTCGACAAGTGGCCCGTGCTGCTGGCCGTCGACGATGATTACGCTGTTCGCTACGCCGTGAACACCTTCTTTTAGTGCGCTACAATTCCCGGTTCACAGACCACGAGAGCTATCATGCCCGCTACGCCGACCGCACTGTTTCCCCCGATAGCGCCGCTTCGCAACGGCAAGCTCGAGGTCGATCAGATGCATACCATCTACTGGGAAGAAGTCGGCAATCCGGACGGCGTCCCGGTCGTTTTCCTGCACGGTGGCCCGGGCGCCGGCCTGTCGCCCCAGCACCGTCGTTTTTTTGATCCCGCGTTCTATCGCATCATCCTGTTCGATCAGCGCGGCGCCGGCAAATCGACACCGCTGGGCGAGTGGCGCAACAACACCACCCAGCTGCTCGTTTCGGACATTGAAAAGCTGCGCGAGCGTTTCGGCATCAAGCAGTGGCTGGTGTTCGGCGGCTCGTGGGGATCGACGCTGGCGCTGGCGTACGGCCAGGCCCATCCCGAGCGCTGCCTCGGCTTTGTCCTGCGCGGCATTTTCCTGTGCACCAAGGACGAAATCGACTGGTTCATCAACGGGATCCAATGGTTTTATCCGGAGCTGTACGAACAGTTCGCCGCCCCCATTCCCGAAGCCGAGCGTGGCGACCTGCTCAAGGCTTACACGACGCGCATGCTGTCGGACGATCCGAATCTGTACTGGCCGGCCGCGCGCGCCTGGAGCCGCTTCGAAGGGCGGCGTGTGTTCCTGATGCCCCAGCCCGAAGAAGCGCCGAACGACACGCTCGACCTGGGCGTGGGCAGGCTCGAGTCGCATTACATGGCCAACCTGGGCTTTTTTAGCGAGAACCAGCTGCTCGAGAACGTGCCGGCCATCGCTCATCTGCCGGCGGTGATCGTGCAGGGCCGCTACGACGTGATCTGCCCGCCGCTGTCGGCCTACCGCCTGCACCAGGCCTGGCCTGGTTCGACCCTGAAGCTTATTCCCGACGCTGGCCATGGCGCGCTGGAAGCGGGCATCGCCCGCGCACTGGTCGCCGCGACCGAGCAGTTCAAGCGCCAGCGGCGTTTCGAATGACCGCTTGCCGCGCCGCAGCCGGGCGCGAGTTTGGCGCCGCTTTCCGGTCGGGCTGCTACACTATCGCTTGACGAAGCTGTAAAGCAGCGACAATTTGCGGCGATAACCCATTCACAGTACTCCATGAATATCCAGATCAGCGACATCGGCCACGTGATCCAGCTGGCGATCGCGCCTGTGTTCCTGCTCACGGGCGTAGGCACCATGCTGATGGTGCTGACCAACCGGCTGGCACGCATCATCGATCGTACCCGCCTGCTCGAAGACCGGCTCGACATCGCTTACCACGAACCCTACATGGACGAAGCGGACCAGCTGTATGCGCGCTGGCACCTGATCAATTTTGCGATCGCGCTCAGTACCGCTTGCGGCCTGGCGATCTGCATCGTGATTGCGCTGCTGTTCCTGGGCGATACGACCAATCTGCCGCTGGACCGCTACATCGCCGGCCTGTTCGTGGTCGCGATGATCACGCTGACCGGCAGTTTCGTCTACCTGCTGCGCGAGATTTTTGTCGCGTCCAAAGCCGTACGCGCGCGCCGTCACAAGCGCCCGGTCACAAACTAATTCAAGATCGAGTTTCTCATGCACGACTACAAACGCCCACCCACGCTGCACCGCTATGCGCCACGCGCCGAACTCGAACTGTCGCTGAGCGCCGGCCAGTTTCGCCTGGTCCCGGCCAACAACTGCCTGACCCTGTCGTTCTCGCAGGTGTGGGACAAGGACCTGTTCGAGGTGCATTCGGCAGACTGCTGCCTGGTCATCCACAACACCGAGGAATTCGGCGAACGCCTGCACCGCGCGGTGCAGCGTACCTTGCCCAGCTGGGCGGGAATCGACGGGGCGGTGGAATACGGCGTGCGCGCCGCACTGGGCGCGGCCTTCACCAAGTCGAGCGCCGAGGCCAATGAGCACGAGTGGCAGTTCGCGTGGCGCGCCATGGCGCCGCAGCTGAGCCTGAATCCCGTGACCATCAAGATTGGCAGTCTGGAGAATTTCGCCGAACTGCGCGACAGTGCCAGCTACACCGTCTAGATCTTATTCCTCGGGCCGGTCCAGGCGTTCCAGGACCGCGCCCATCATGCGTTCAATGTCGCGCCGCACGATGTTCGAGCCGAGCATGCCGGGCACGTAGAACTTGGGCACCATCTTGCCGGCGTAGGCAATGCGGGTGCCACCGGTTTCCGGCACGGGCGTGATCTCCCAGCGGCAGCGGTAGACTTTCATGTCGCCCGTGACCAGGCTGATGTCGATCGCATTCGACGGCTCTTCCGATACCTGCACCACCAGATGGATCTCGCGGCTGAAGAACAGGAAGCGCGCGCGCCCGTACTGCTCCACCGTGGCCCGGTTGCCCGCGCGCGAGAGGATTTTGGTGCGCTCGAGATCGGGCACGAATTCCGGCATGCGCTCGTAATCGGTCAGTATTTTCCACACCGCCGCAGGCGACGCCTTGACCGTGCCGTGCGCCGTCACATCGAACACCTGTTCGCCTTCCAGATCGACACGCTTGACCGCCACGTCTACGCGCGGCGCGTCGGCCAGCGCCGGTAGCGTAAACACAAGTGCCGAGCAGAGGAGGATGCGTGCAATCATGTGAGCGAGCCTACGGTAAAGCCCGGGTGCTGACAAGCGGAGCACGCTCATCGGCCGTAAAAGCTGGAATGTGACTTGCCCGCGTCAAAAAATGACAATCGGCAAAATTAGAACCCGGCATCTACAGAAGTAGGTTTTAATGCCCATTGTTACTTAAACCTATAACTAGAATGACAAATCAAACTTACCCCCATCTGCTCGCTCCCCTGGATCTTGGTTTCACGACGCTGCGCAACCGCGTCATCATGGGATCGATGCACACCGGTCTGGAAGACCGTTTTTTCAACTACGGCAAGCTGGCCGCGTTCTACCGTGAGCGCGCCAAAGGCGGGGTAGGGCTGATCGTCACCGGCGGCATTTCGCCAAACCGCCAGGGCTGGCTGCTGCCCTTCGGCGGCACCATGAACTTCATCGGCGACATTTTCAACCACCGCAAAGTCACCACGGCGGTGCACGAAGAAGGCGGCAAGATCCTGATGCAGATCCTGCACTCGGGCCGCTACGGCTACCAGCCCTTCGTGGTGTCGGCATCGAGCAAAAAGTCGCCGATCTCCAAATTCAAGCCCAAGGCGCTGACGGAGCGCGGCATCGAAGCGACCATACGCGACTACGCGCGCTGCGCCAAGCTGGCCAAGATGGCAGGCTACGACGGGATCGAAGTGATGGGCAGCGAAGGCTACCTGCTCAACCAGTTCCTGTGCGCGCGCACCAATCTGCGCCAGGACAGCTGGGGCGGCAGCATCGAGAACCGCATGCGCCTGCCGGTGGAAATCATCAAGCGTATCCGCAAGACCGTGGGCGACGACTTCATCATCATGTACCGCCACTCGCTGCTCGATCTGGTCGAAGGCGGCAACACCTGGGAAGAAGTGCTGACGGTCGCGCATGCGCTCGAAAAAGCCGGCGTCACGATTCTCAATACCGGCATCGGCTGGCATGAGGCCCGCGTGCCGACCATCGTCACTTCGGTCCCGCGCGCGGCCTTTGCCAGCGTGGCGGGCCGTCTGCGGCGCGAAGTCAAGATTCCCGTGGTGGCGTCGAACCGCATCAACATGCCGTTCGAGGCGAATGACATCATCGAGCGTGGCGATGCCGACATGGTCTCGATGGCGCGTCCCTTCCTGGCCGATTCGCAGTTCGTGCTCAAGGCCGCCAGCGGCCGCGCCGACGAGATCAATACCTGCATCGGCTGCAACCAGGCCTGCCTGGACCATACCTTCTCCAACAAGCGTGCCAGCTGCCTGGTCAACCCGCGCGCCTGCCACGAGACGGAGCTGGTCTACAAGCCGGCCACCACCAGGCGCAAGGTGGCCGTGGTGGGTGCCGGACCGGCGGGCCTGTCGGCGGCCACTGTTGCCGCCGAATGCGGGCACGAGGTCACGCTGTTCGACTCGAGCGACAGCGTCGGTGGTCAGTTCAAGATCGCCATGCAAATTCCGGGCAAGGAAGAGTTCAGTGAAACCATCCGCTACTTCCGCAAGAAGATCGATCTGACCGGCGTGAACCTGCGCCTGGGCCAGCGCGTCACGCGCGAGGAGCTGCTCGCCGGCGGCTATGACGACGTGATCGTCGCCACCGGCATCAAGGTTCGCATGCCGCCGATTCCCGGCATCGACCATCCGAAGGTACTGTCGTACATCGATGTACTGCAGAAGAAGGTCCCGGTCGGCAAGCGTGTGGCCATCATCGGCGCCGGTGGCATCGGCTTCGACGTCGGTGAATACCTGCTGCACAATCCGGCGCATCCGCTGCCGCTGCCGATTCCCGCCTGGGCGGGCGAATGGGGCGTGGATCTGAATGCCACCACCAGCGGTGGCCTGGTCAAGCCTGATGCGGCCGAGCCGGTGCGCCAGCTGTTCCTGATGCAGCGTAAATCGAGCAAGCTCGGTGCGGGTCTGGGCAAGACCTCCGGCTGGGTGCACCGCGCCACGCTCACGCGCAATGGCGTGGTGATGATCGCCGGTGTCGCGTATGACAAGATCGACGACGAAGGCATCCACATCGCAGTGGGCGGCGAAGCACGCCTGATCCCGGTCGATAACGTGGTCATTTGCGCCGGCCAGGACAGCCTGACCGAATTGATGCCGCCGGAAGGCACTACGGGCGGCCCGCGTTTCCACAAGATTGGCGGCGCCGCACTGGCGGCTGAACTCGATGCCAAGCGTGCGATCAAGGAAGGCGCAGAGCTGGCGGTCAGTCTGTGATAAGGTGCGCGCGCGCTGGTGTGGCGCGCCTCATGTTTGCCGTGTCATGCCTGGCGAGCACCGGCACGCAAGCGGCAGCAGCAGGGCAAGATGTTCTGCGCGCGCCGTACCATGATTTTTCGGTCGGCCATCGCGGTGGCGAAGACATCGTCATTCCCACCGAGCAGACACTGCCCGGTGCCTGCGTTGCGGTCGAATTGCCAGGCAGGACAGCGCTGGTGCTGGTGTCGCGCACGCTGCTTGCGCAGCTGGCCGCCGCCACGGTTAACGCGCAAGCGCGACCGGGCGATCCCGACTTCATGACGCAGCACCACAAGAGCCGGGCCAGCAAGCTGCTGGCGACGGTGGCGCCTTCGCCTGCCGCCGACGCGCCGGACTGCGCGCGGGCGTTTGTCGATCATGATACGAGCTACCTGATCGGCGCCTTGCTCGATCGTGGACAGGTCGTGGTGCGCCATCCGGACAGCGCAAAACCGGTCCCTTCAATTGTCGCCCGACTAAGGGTTGACCCCTCTGGTGGGACGATCACCTATCATTTCCCGGAAGCCCCAGATGGCACGAATCCATTCTTTGGCAACCGTGAGTGGATCAGTCGCTAGGATCAGACATGGGTTTTTTGCGTGACGCTTCCCTTATCCAGGCACGGATCAATCGATCACCGTTCGCGATCGCGTTGTGCGTGCTGGTGGCGGGCGCTTTCGCCTACCAGTTTTACTGGAGAGATGATCCGTACCGCGATGGCGCCGAAGCCTTCGTGCGCAAGGATCCGGCAATCTTGCAAGTGGTTGGCGACATTCGCCGGGTGAATCTGACGACGACCCTGCAGGGCGGTTGTACGCCCCGCTGCCCGACCTATGTTTATAGCGTGGTCGGCACGCGCGCGATCGTGAAGGTTTCGGTGCATTCCTGGGTCGCAGCCGGGGGCCAGCTGCAGTTCCGGATACTCGAACGCTGAGACAAAAACAGGCGTAAAACCACCTCGCCCCCGCTTGCGCGGGCGATGTGGTTGCTGCGTTCCTTACTTCTTGCGCACCACCACGCACCCGATCGAATAGCCGGCGCCGAACGAGCAGATCACGCCGTGCGAACCGGCCGGCATATCGTCCTGGTACTTGTGGAAGGCGATGATCGAACCGGCCGACGAGGTATTCGCATACGTGTCGAGAATCACCGGCGCTTCCGAGGGCTCGGCATCACGGCCCAGCAGCATGCGCGTGATCAGGAGGTTCATGTTCAGGTTGGCCTGGTGCAGCCAGTAGCGCGACACCTGCTCGATCTGCAGACCGGCGTTGGTCACGGTCTCCTTGAT
Organism: Telluria sp.; assembly: GCA_036399735.1. Lineage (GTDB taxonomy): Bacteria > Pseudomonadota > Gammaproteobacteria > Burkholderiales > Burkholderiaceae_D > Telluria_A. Next base: position 28,560 of record DASWMN010000356.1, read on the forward strand.
CATTTCAGCGGCCATCGGACACACTTCCTTGAACACCTTGCGGCCCTGCTGGCGGAACAGCTTGTCGGGCTGGCCCACACCGGCTTCGTCGAAACGGTTCAGGAAACCGAAGTTGTTACGGATGTTGTTTGAGAATTTGGTCTTGAGCTTGGTGTCCAGGATTTCAAACTGGTGCGTGCCGCGCGCGGTGTCGGCCGCTTCCACAATGATCGCCGTGCAGGCGTCGCCGAAAATGAAGTGGCTGTCGCGGTCGCGGAAGTTCAGGTGGCCGCTGGTGATTTCGGGGTTCAGCACCAGCACGGCGCGGGCCTGGCCGCTTTGCACCGCCGCCACCGCCGTCTGGATGCCGAAGGTGGCCGAGGAACACGCCACGTTCATGTCGAAACCGTAGCCGTCAATGCCCAGCGCTTCCTGCACTTCCACGGCCATGGCCGGATAGGCGCGCTGCATATTGCTGCAGGCGACCAGCACCATGTCAATGTCGGCTGCAGTACGGCCGGCGCGATCAAACGCTTGCTGGGCCGCGGCCACGCACATTTCGGCCTGCAGCGAGAGCGTCTCGTCGCTGCGTTCGGCAATACGCGAAGTCATGCGCGCCGGATCCAGAATGCCGGCCTTTTCCATCACATAGCGCGACTTGATGCCGGACGCTTTTTCAATAAAAGCGGCGCTCGAGCCTTCCAGCGCGGTCACGGCGCCGGCTGCGATGGCGGCAGCGTTGTCGGCGTTGAACTGTTCCGCGTAGGCGTTGAAGGCAACAACCAGCTCTTCGTTCGAGATCGAATTGGGCGGCGTGAAGAGGCCAGTGCCACTGATGACGACTTGTTTCATATTAAAACTTTCAAATAGGATAAGCCGGGGCAGCCCGGCGCGTGGGGCTGATTCTACACAATGGCAGCGCGGCGAGGCAAAAAGCAATGCCCCGCGGCCAGGCGCGCCTGCTTATGGCGTGACGGGCTCCGCCTTGTGGGCCAGGGTGGCCTTGGGTGACTTGGATAACTGCATCGGTTCGCCTTTGAGGTGGCGGATCGCCTGTTGCAGCTGGAAGTCGGTCGCGCTGCCGTACTCAAGGGGTTTGCGGTTGCGCTCGGCAGCCACCAGACGCATCTGTTCTTCCAGTTCGTCGTTGGTGGTCTTGGCGTCTTCCTTGTCGCGGTCGTTCGACAAGTGTTTTTCCAGATCCGCCTCGCGCATGCGCAGGCCGGCCAGCGCGTCGCCCTCCGCCGTTTCATCGACCAGGAAGTCGGGCACGATGCCCTTGGCCTGGATCGAGCGGCCCTTCGGCGTGTAGTAGCGCGCCGTGGTCAGTTTGACTGCCGTTTCGCCGGAAAGCTGGCGCACGGTCTGGACCGAGCCCTTGCCGAAAGTCTGGCTGCCGATGATGGTGGCGCGCTTGTAGTCCTGCAGCGCACCGGCCACGATTTCGGATGCCGAGGCCGAGCCGGAATTGACCAGCACCACCAGCGGCACCTTCTTGAGCGCGACTGGCAGCCGCGCCAGAGCGTCGGTTTCGCCACGGGCCACGTAAAACTCGGGGTTGCCCAGGTAGTGTTCTTGCGAGTCCATGCGCTGGCCGTTGGTGGAGACGATTTCGGCGTCCTTGTCCAGGAAGGCGGCCGACACGCCAATGGCGCCTTGCAGCAGCCCGCCCGGGTCGTTGCGCAGATCGAGCACCAGTCCCTTGATCTGCGGATCCTGGCGATACAGTTCGATCAGCTTGGCCGCCATGTCGTCCAGGGTCGGTTCCTGGAACTGCGAAATGCGCAGCCAGGCGTAGCCGGGCTCGACGATTTTCCCCTTGACGCTTTTCTGGACGATTTCCTGGCGCGTGATGGTCAGGACCAGGGGTTGCGGCAAGCCCTTGCGCAGGAGCGTCAGGGTGACTTTGGTATGTGGTTCGCCGCGCATTTTCTTGATCGCGTCGTCCATCGCCATCCCTTGCACCAGGCTGGTGTCGATACGCGTGATCAGGTCGCCGGCCTGGATCCCGGCACGCCAGGCGGGCGAGTCCTCAATCGGCGCCACGATACGGATATAGCCTTCTTCGCTGACGCCGATTTCAATGCCGAGACCGACAAATTTGCCCTCGGTGCCTTCGCGCAGTTCGCGGTAGGCTTTCTGGTCCAGGTAGGCCGAGTGCGGATCAAGCGAGGCGACCATGCCGGAGATGGCTTCGGTCAGCAGCTTTTTGTCCTGCACCGGTTCGACATAGTCGGACTTGATCAGTCCATACACATCGGCCAGCTGGCGCAATTCCTCAAGCGGCATGTCCTGGCCCACCGGCTTTTGCGCGATCGCGGAAAACTGCATGGAAATGGCAATGCCTGCGATGGCGCCGATGCCGATGAGGCCGGAGTTTTTGAGTTTTGGACCCATGGATTACCTGCTTGATAAGGTGACTGTTTTGCGTGACCGCCGTGTGCCTGAGCTGGCGTGAAATCAGTATAAACCCGATTGCCGTGGCCGCGTGCTGCGCTGAAAAAAATCAGGCCAGGCGCCGGGCCGGCAGCGCGGGCGCGCTGTCGAAGCGGCGCCGCAGCCAGTCGCGCTGGCGCTCCGTGAATATGCCGCATGCATACGTGGCCACGCAGATGCACCCGGTCAGCATCAGCGCCTCAAGCAGGCCGCTCGATGCGGTGCCGTACAGTTGCTCCCACATTCCCAGCACCAGGCCATGCACCAGATACAGCGGAAACGTGAACGCGGCCAGGCTGCGGATCGGCCGCGCCCACGCCTGCAGCTTGTCGAAGCGCGCTTCGCGGGCAAACGTAAAATGCGCATACATCAGCAGCCCCACCAGGTAGTCGGCCAGGTAGCGGTTGGCGCTGCTCAAGGGGAAAGCGGGGAAGGGCCACAGCGCCGTGCCGGCGTTGCGCAACACGATGTCCAGCGCGACCACCTTGTACAAAATGAGTGCGGCCAGCGTGGCCACGCAGCCGGCGCGCGCCAGACCCGGGCGGATGCCGAGCGGGCGCTGGTATTTGTACAGGCAGGCGCCGGCCAGCCAGACTGGCAGCAGCAGCCACAGTTTCGGCCCCATCACCAGCAGCACCAGAGCGCCAAGCAGCCAGCGCCACGGGCCGCGACCGTAAAAGGCAACGCCAAACAGCACGTAATACCAGACCTCGTAGCCGAGCGACCAGTAGGGCACCAGCCAGGGCGGCGTTTCGGCCAGCGTCCACAGCTCGCCCATGAACAGCAGATGCAGCGGCAGATAGAGCCAGGGCTTGAGCAACTGGTAGCCGCTTTCGATACTGATGCCGGGCATTTGCGCGACCAGCAGCGCGGCGCCAAACGCGGCCAGCAGGACCGGCGCCGCCACGGAATAAATGCGCGCCGCGCGCGCCACCGCATACTGGCGCGCCGTCAGCGACTTCTCGATCGCGCTCCAGGCAATCACGAAACCGGACAGCAAAAAGAACACGATCACCGCTTCGCGTCCGAGATTGTGGCCCGCAGCCTTGGAAGCAGCGCCAAAAATGCCATGCTGCGTGTAGTGGGACAGCACCACCAGCACGGCCGCGGCAAAGCGCACCAGATCCAGGTACAGGGAAAAGTGTTTGTCCATCGAATCGATCCGTCGTGAAATTGCCGCTCTGCAATAGAGGGCGGTTCGCACCCTCGCGATCATAACCTGATGTGGTAAAAACCCGTGTTTATGTATCGAAAAGTAAAAAAGCGGGAATCGCTTGTCCCGGGGCAAGCTGGCGCCGGATAGAATGCGTCTGGGCGGCAGCGACAACTGGACGCCGGCCGTGCTGGCGCAGCTGAGCCCGACGGCGCGCACTGACATCACCTGGGGTGCCAGCTTAGAAATGAAACTGTCGTTTTTCCAGCGCGGCCACAAGCCGTTTTCTTCCAGCCTTACCAAGGACATACTGTGAAACGTTATTTGCTTTCCACCCTGACGCTGAGCCTGATGGCCGCGTTTGCCGGCGCCGCAGAACCTGCGATCAAGCCTGCGCCTGCCGCCGCCACGCTCGGCTCCGGCATCAGCACCCAATTCAGGGATCCGGCCGTGCGCGCCCAGGACGACATGTTCGTCCACACCAACGGCGGCTGGCTCAAGACCACCGAAATCCCGGCCGAAAAAGCCAGCTGGGGCAGCTTCGCCAAGCTGCGCGACGACGTCACGCCGCAAATCCGTTCGATCATCGAAGCGCTGCAAAAGGACGAGAACCACAAGGCCGGCTCGCAGGCGCGCAAGGTGGGCGACCTGTATGCCAGCTACATGGACGAAGCGCGGCGCAATGAACTCGGCTTCAAGCCGCTGAGCGCCGAACTGGCGAAGATCCATGCCCTGCGCGACAAGAAAGCCCTGCCGGCCGCCATGGCCCACCTGGGCCAGATCGGCGTCAACACCCCGTTCGGCGTGTACGTCGGGCAGGATGCGCGCGATTCGACCCGCTACGCTGCGCATATCTACCAGAACGGCCTCGGCCTGCCTGACCCCGATTACTATCTGAAGGCGGATGACGCCAAGATGGCGGCCATCAAGGCCAAGTACGAGAAGCACGTGGCCGAGATCCTCGGTCTGGCCGGGCACAAAGATGCACCTGCCGCGGCCAAGGCCATCGTGGCCCTGGAGACTGAACTTGCGAAGGTCCAGTGGACCAAGGTCGAGCAGCGCGACCCGGTCAAGAGCTACAACAAGACACCACTCGATGTGCTCAACACCCTGACACCGGGCTTCGATCTGAAAGCGTCGATGGCAGCCACCGGGATCGCAGCCAAGACCGATTACGTCATCGTCAGCGAGCCCAGCTACCTGACCGGCTTCAGCAAGGTCGTGGCCAGCACTGACCTGGCAACCTGGAAATCCTACCTGGAATGGCATCTGCTCAATAGCTACGCCGGCTATCTGTCCAAGCCCTTTGGCGACGCCCACTTTGCCTTCTTCGGCACCGCCCTCACCGGCGTGACC
>DASWMN010000357.1:0-5673 GCA_036399735.1 Telluria sp.
TTAGACTTTGATCATGCACGCCGGGCGCGCGGTTTCGCCGCGTCCGGTCTCAACCGTTTTCAAGGAGCTGCCATGACCACCGATTCGATCCAGATGGGCGCCGATCCACGCTATGACGCCAGCCGCGAAATCCGCGCCCCGCGCGGCACTGAACTGGCCTGCAAAAGCTGGCTGACCGAGGCGGCCTACCGCATGATCCAGAATAATCTGGATGCGGAAGTGGCGGAAAATCCCAAGCACCTGGTGGTCTACGGCGGCATCGGCCGCGCGGCCCGCAACTGGGCCTGCTACGATCAGATCCTCGCTTCGCTCAGGGAGCTGGACGACGACCAGACCCTCCTGATCCAGTCCGGCAAACCGGTCGGCGTGTTCCAGACCCACACCGATGCGCCGCGCGTGCTGATCGCCAATTCGAACCTGGTGCCCAAGTGGGCCAACTGGGAACACTTCAATGAACTCGACCGCAAGGGCTTGTTCATGTATGGCCAGATGACCGCCGGCAGCTGGATCTACATCGGCACCCAGGGCATCGTGCAAGGCACCTACGAGACCTTCGCCGAGGCAGGCCGCCAGCACTTCGGCGGCGACTGGGGCGGCCGCTGGATTCTGACCGCGGGCCTGGGCGGCATGGGCGGCGCGCAGCCGCTGGCAGCCACTTTCGCCGGCGCCGTCTCGCTCAATATCGAGTGCCAGCAGTCGAGCATCGATTTCCGCCTGCGTACCCGTTACGTCGACAAGCAGGCCAGGGACATCGACGACGCCATCGCCCTGATCAAGCACCACACCGAGCGGCGCGAAGCCATTTCGATCGCCTTGCTGGGCAATGCGGCCGATGTGCTGCCCGAGCTGGTCAAGCGCGCCAAGGCCGGCGGCATCAAGCCCGATCTAGTCACCGACCAGACTTCCGCCCACGATCTGATCAACGGCTATCTGCCGCGTGGCTGGAGTGTGGAACAATGGAAGGCGGCGCAGAAGGATCCGGCCCAGCATGCGCGTCTGACTGCGGCGGCTACCGAGTCGTGCGCCGTGCACGTGCAGGCGATTCTCGACTTTCATGCCATGGGCGTGAAGGCAGTCGACTACGGTAACAATATCCGCCAGGTGGCGCTCGATCACGGCGTCAAGAACGCCTTTGCCTTCCCTGGTTTTGTACCGGCCTATATCCGGCCCCAGTTCTGCGAAGGGCGCGGCCCGTTCCGCTGGGTGGCGCTGTCGGGCGATCCGGAAGATATCTACAAGACCGATGCCAAGATCAAGGAACTGTTCCCGGACCAGAAACAGGTGCATCACTGGCTCGACATGGCGCGCGAGCGCATCGCCTTCCAGGGTCTGCCGGCGCGTATCTGCTGGCTGGGTCTGGGCGAACGTCACATCGCCGGCCTGGCCTTCAATGAAATGGTGCGTAGTGGCGAGCTCAAAGCGCCGGTCGTGATCGGCCGCGACCATCTCGACACCGGCTCGGTCGCCAGCCCCAATCGCGAGACCGAAGCCATGCGCGACGGCACCGATGCCGTGTCCGACTGGCCGCTCCTGAACGCCATGCTCAACACCGCCGGCGGCGCCACCTGGGTATCGCTGCACCACGGTGGCGGCGTGGGCATGGGCTACTCGCAGCATTCCGGTGTGGTGATCGTTGCCGATGGCACCGACGCCGCGGCCAAGCGCCTGGGCCGCGTGCTGGTCAATGACAGCGCCTCGGGCGTGATGCGCCACGCCGATGCCGGGTATGACAGCGCGATCGCCTGCGCCAAGCGCAACAAGCTCAATCTGCCCATGGTTCCCTGAGGCCGCCAGCTGCCGGCCGCCTCGGGCGCGCATGGAGTCCGTCCTGCGCGCCCATCTTCAACATACTGACGACTGAAAAAATGACTATCACGCAAAAAGGCTGGACCCTCACACCCGGCAAAATGACGATGGATGACCTGCGCGCCGTATGGGCCGCGCCGGCCAAGCTGACCCTGTCGCCCGAGGCGTATCCTGCCATCCTCGCTGCCGCTGCCGCGGTCCAGGCGATTGTGGCCAAGGGCGACGCCGCCTATGGCATCAACACGGGTTTCGGCATTCTGGCCAAGGCCCGCATCCCGGACGAAAAGCTGGAAGAACTGCAGCGCAATCTGATTCTGTCGCATTCGGTCGGCACCGGTGAACTGCTGTCGGACGCGGTAGTGCGCCTGATCGTGCTGATGAAAATCGGCAGCCTGGCGCGCGGCTTTTCGGGCGTGCGCCCGTTGATCATCGACACCCTGATCGCCCTGTACAACGCCGGCATCATGCCGGCAATTCCGGCCAAGGGCTCGGTGGGCGCATCGGGCGACCTGGCGCCGCTGGCGCACATGACGCTGGCGATGCTGGGCGTTGGCCAGGTGCGTGTGAATGGCCAGCTGATGGAAGCGAACGTCGCGCTCCAGAACGCTGGTATCGAACCGGTTGTCCTGGCGGCCAAGGAAGGCCTGGCGCTGATCAATGGCACCCAGGTGTCGACCGCGCTGGCGCTGCATGGCTTGTTCATGACGGAGCGCCTGCTGGAAGCGGCCATGGTTGCGGGGTCGCTCTCGCTCGACGCGGCCAAGGGCAGCGATGCGCCGTTCGACGCGCGCGTGCATGAAGTGCGCGGCCAGCCCGGCCAGATCGCCGCTGCCGCCATCTACCGCCAGCTGGTGGCGGCCAGCGCCATTCGCGCCTCGCATCTGGTGGGCGACGAACGCGTGCAGGATCCTTACAGCTTGCGCTGCCAGCCGCAGGTCATGGGCGCCATCATGGATCTGATCGCCAACGTCTCGCGCACCCTGCTGATCGAGGCCAATGCCGTTACCGACAATCCGCTGATCTTCCCTGCCACCGGCGACATCATCTCGGGCGGTAACTTTCACGCCGAGCCGGTCGCTTTTGCCGCCGATACGCTGGCGCTGGCCATCGCTGAAATCGGCGGCCTGTCGGAGCGCCGCATCGCGCTGCTGATCGACGCCACCCTGTCCGGCCTGCCGCCGTTCCTGGTGCGCGACCCGGGCGTCAATTCGGGCTTCATGATCGCCCATGTGACGGCTGCCGCACTGGCGTCCGAGAACAAGTCGCTGGCCCATCCTGCCAGCGTCGACAGCCTGCCCACCTCGGCCAACCAGGAAGACCATGTCAGCATGGCGACCTTCGCGGCGCGCCGTCTGGACGACATGGCGCAAAATACGGCAGTCATCGTCGGCATCGAGCTGCTGGCAGCGGCGCAGGGGATCGATTTCCATCGCCCGCTCAAGTCGTCACCGCATCTGGAGCATGTGCATGCGCAGCTGCGCCAGAAAGTGCCGTTCTTTGACGCCGACCGTTTCTTCGCGCCCGATATCGAAGCGGCCAAGCAGATGGTCGTGGGCGGGGAACTGAGCGCTTCCTGCAAGAGCCTGTTCGCATCGCTGTACCAATAAACCGCAGGGAGCCGCACATGGATTTCGCGTTCAAGGAAGGCAGCATTCCGCTTCTGGTGTCGATGCCCCACGTGGGCACCGACATCCCCGACGGTATCGCCGCACGCATGGCGCCCTGCGCGCTGTCGAAGGCCGATACCGACTGGCATCTGAAAGAACTGTATGGCTTTCTGGGCGAGATGGGTGCATCGACCATCGCTGCGCGCTGGTCGCGCTATGTCATCGATCTGAATCGTCCGCCCGAGGACACCAATCTGTATCCAGGCCTGTCGACCACGGGCCTGTGCCCGGTCGATACCTTCGGCAGCGAGCAGCTGTATCGCGACGGCCAGGCGCCTGACGAAGCCGAGGTGCAGGTCCGCCTGCAGCGCTACTGGCAGCCCTATCACCAGCAACTGCGGGCAGAGCTCGACCGGCTGCTGGCGCAGCACGGCCGCGTCGTGTTGTGGGACGCGCATTCGATCGCGTCGGTGGTGCCGCGCTTTTTTGAGGGCCGTCTGCCTGATCTGAATTTCGGCACTGCGCAGGGCACTTCCTGTGCGCCCGCCATGGAGCAGGCCGTGGTCGGCGTAGCGCAGGGGCAGGATACATTTTCGGTGGCCGTGAACGGCCGCTTCAAGGGTGGCCACATCACGCGCCACTATGGCCAGCCCGCGCAGAATGTGCATGCGATCCAGCTGGAGATGTGCCAGTGTCTGTACATGGACGAGCGCGCACCGTTCGCCTATCGTCCCGCGCTCGCCGCGCAGGTGCAGCCACTGCTGCGCAAGCTGACCGGCGCCGCCGTGGACTGGGTGCGCGCGTGACCTCGCTGTTCGCACGCCACGCCCTGCTGCCCGAAGGCTGGCGCGAAAACGTGCGCATCGAATGGTGCGCGGCCGGCAGCCTGAGTGAAGTTACGCCCGACAGCCCGCACCGCACCAACGAACAGCGCGTCGAGCTGGTCGTGCCCGGCATGATCAATCTGCATTCGCACGCTTTTCAGCGTGCGCTGGGCGGCCTGACCGAGATCGCCGGCGACAGCCCGGACAGTTTTTGGACGTGGCGCGATCTGATGTACCGCTTCGCCCGTCACATCACGCCCGCCCACATCGAGGCGATCGCCGCGCAGCTGTTTTCCGAGTGTCTGCGCCACGGCTACACCTCGCTATGCGAATTCCATTATGTGCAGCGCGACCCGGACGGCGCCATCTACCCGCGCCCGGCGGAAACCGCCGAACGCGTGATCGCGGCGGGGCGCCGCAGCGGCATCGGCCTGACCATGCTGCCGGTTCTGTACAGCTACGCCGGATTCGGCGAGCAGCCGCTCAAGCCCGAACAGCAGCGCTTTCGCACCGATGCCGCTGACGTGCTGCGCATTATCGAAGCGCTGGAGCCCATGCGCTGCGCGCAGGTGGAAGTTGGCGTGGCGCCGCACTCGCTGCGCGCCGCCTCCGTCACGCAGATCCGCGAGGTGCTGGCGGCGCTGCCGGCCGGGCGCCCGGTCCATATCCACATCGCCGAGCAGCAGGCCGAAGTCGCCCAGTGCATCGCCGCCACCGGCATGCGCCCGGTCGAGTATCTGATGGACCAGTTCGAGCTCGATGCGCGCTGGTGCCTGGTGCACGCCACCCACTTGAGCGCGCAGGAGACAGCCGCGCTGGCTGCCAGCGGCGCGGTGGCAGGCCTGTGCCCGACCACGGAAGCCAATCTGGGCGATGGCCTGTTCCCGCTCGCGCCTTTCCTGGCTGCGGACGGGGTGTTTGGGGTCGGCAGCGACAGCCATGTATCGCAGTCGCCGGTCGAGGAACTGCGCTGGCTCGAGTACGGCCAGCGTTTGCAGCACCAGCGCCGCAACGTCGCCGCCTCGGCCGCACAGCGGCGCGTGGGTGACTTCCTGTGGCAGGGCGCCCTGGCCGGTGGCGCGCGCGCCACTGGCCGCCCGGTCGGCGCCCTGGCCGCGGGCAAGCGCGCCGACCTTCTGGTGCTCGACAGCGCGCATCCGAATCTGGCCGGTATCGCACCGGCCGACGTACTCAGTACCCTGGTTTTCTGCGGTAACGACAACCTGGTGCGTGATGTGATGGTCGGCGGGCGATGGGTTGTTCAAAATCAAGAGCATGTAGCGCAAGCCGAGATTACGCAACGATATGTGCATACCGTTGCCGAATTGCGTACACTAAGAGCATGACACTTCTGATTCCTTTTGCCGGCCTCGAACCCGCACCCTGGAAGAACGGCGGCGGCAGCACCACCGAGATCGCCATCGCGCCGCCGGGCG
>DASWMN010000358.1:0-50214 GCA_036399735.1 Telluria sp.
CGTTTGCTGGCCAAATGGCACCGGGCACCGCCCTGGCGGCGACGGTGGAAGGATGGGGCTGGATGCTGTGCGATGGGCGGGCGCTGCCGGTTAAAGTGTTCGGAGAACTGTACCGCTTCATTGGCCATCAATATGACAGCCAGCGCGAGGAAGGCCGGTTTTTCCTGCCCGATTACCGTGGCTATTTCCTGCGTGGCGTCGATGACCAATCCGGCCATGATCCCGATGCTGCCAGCCGGGTCCCGCTTGGTACTGGCACACCGGCCCAGGTTGGTAGCCACCAGCCGGACGCCCTGCGCAACCATCACCACGCGAGCGGCGCGGGTGTCCCTATGGCCTTGGGCAAGGAGCCGGCCGGCGCGGTGATCGGACTCGACGGCGCCATCGCCGGACTGCCGCCCGGCGTGAGCGGATTGGAGACGCGACCGAAGAATATTTCCGTGCACTACCTGATCCGCTACACCAGCCACCCGCGCCTGGTCGCCCCTGCGCGCCATCCCTATCAGCTGACCCGGATTCAGCGTTGAACCGTCATTACAGCCGCAGCCAGTTACCCTTGTACACGATGGGGCCGGTCGGTCCGTTCGGATTCGGCGAGCCGCCCTTCGGCTCCAGCGTCACGGCCAGCAGCATCACGTCGCCGCTGAGGGCGGTTTCAGGCAGCTTGAAGCTGCTGCGATTGCCTGCCAGTACGCCGAGCGAACGCGGGTTGCCCGACTTCGGCACGGCCCACAGTTCCAGACTCTTGTCGGCAGCAACTTGCGCGTTGGTGATCAGGCGCATATCGAGCGTGTGGTTGCGCGTATCTGCCGTGACCAGCATGGCCGCCTGGGCCTTGTCGTCGTTCAGCGTGGCCACGTAAGCGATGCTGTTGCTGTCCTGCGGCACCTTGTTCATCACCACGACCAGCAGCAGGGCCGCCAGGCCGGTGGACACCACGCCCAGGCCGCGCCAGAACGCGATATTTTCATTGATCCAGTACTGCCAGCCAGTCGCCCGGGCCTTCAGATTCAGGCGCCGTTCGATGCCGGTCCAGACCGAGCGGGGCGGCTGCACGCTGCCGGCGAATTCGGCCATCGGGCACAGGCGCTGCTGCCATTGCGCGGTGATGTTGCGCAAGTCGGCATCCTGGAACATCCAGCCCTCGAAGCGGCGGCGGGCGCCACCGCGCAGCGTGCCGAGTACATATTCGGCTGCCAGTTTTTCGCGCAAGGCGATGTTGTTGCGGATGTTCATGCTTGCTCCCGTTTCGCAAGGCAGGTCCGCAGCTTGTCCAGGCTGCGTCTGATCCAGGTCTTGACGGTGCCAACCGGTAGCTTCATGTGTTCGGCCACTTCGCTATGCGACAGGTCGTGATAGAAGGCGAGCGCCACCACTTGCCGGTGCATGCCTTCCAGCGCGGACATGCACCAGGCCAGCGCTTTCGCGTCGCCTGTCATTTGCAGCGCCTCGATCGGCGTTGCTTGCGGATCCTGTAGAGCATTCATGACTTCGCTATCGAACTGTTCCGCGTCAATTTCAACCGAGACGTCGCTGCGCCGGAGGTGGTCGAAAGCCTTGTTGCGAACAATGGTTGCCATCCACGTCATCGGTGCGGCAAGATGACTTTGATAGTTGGCTGCATTGTTCCAGACAGCGACGAAACTCTCCTGCAATACCTCCTCGGCGAGCTCGCGCTTATGCAATATACGCAGCGCGAAGCCAAACAGTTTCGGGGAAGTTGCATCGTATAAAGAACGGAAGGCCGCGGCATCGCGTTTTCCGGCCGCCTGCAGCCAGGATTTGAGTTGCTGCGGGTCTAGCGATTGTTGGGCGTTTGACACTGCGAGCCTTGCTTGATTGGGTTCGGATTTACCGCGCAATCGGCGCGGTTGCGCAGGTTGAGGTTATCGTACATGCATACTCAAATACAACATTATTTTTAACAAAAAAGTGCAAAATAGTTGAATCCAATTGGCGCCCGCGTGCGTACTCATTAGGAAGGTCCTTGAACTTGGGCAAGTTTATGCTGGACAAAATTCACCGCTGTTTTCTTCTTGCCATCTTGGCCTTGCCAAGCGCGGCAGCTGCGCAGGGCTGGCCCGATCTGGGCAAGCTGACCGCGACCGGCGGCGTCAGCCAGCTCGAGGGTGCAGGCGGTGGCGGCCTCACGCCCTGGGCACTGATCAGCGGTTATGGCAGCCGCGACAGCTGGGGCGGCAACGCGCACCTGACCAGCGTGCGCACCCAGGATTACGCGCTCGACAGCGCCGGGGTGGCGCTGGGCTGGCATGACAAGCTGGAGTTCTCGCTGGCACAGCAGGCGTTTCGCGGCAGCCTGGCGCCGCTGGATCAGCTTGTTATCAAGCAGGACATTGCAGGGTTCAAGGTCAAACTGCATGGCGACGCGGTCTATGACCAGGATCTGCCCTGGCCGCAGGTGGCCGCGGGCGTGATGGTGAAACGCAATCGCGGCGTGCGCGGCCTGGGCGCCCTCGGTGTGAGCAGCGTCACCCAGCTGGGCGCGCGCGACGCACATGGCATTGACTACTATCTGGCGGCCACCAAGCTGTATCTGGATCAGAGCATGCTGGTCAATGCAACCGTGCGCCTGACCAAAGCCAATCAGATGGGATTGCTGGGTTTCGGGGGCGATCTAAGTGCGCGCTACCAGCCGATGCTGGAAGTGTCGGCTGCCTACATGTTCAGCCGCAAGCTGGTGGCGGGCGTGGAATACCGCCAGAAGCCGCACAATCTGAGCGTGGATGAGGAAAAGGATTATGCGGATGTGTTTGTCGCCTGGTTCCCGAGCAAGCATCTGTCGGTGACCGCAGCCTACGCGACGCTGGGCCAGATCACGGTGTTCAACCCGACCCGCCAGCACGGCGTGTACCTGTCGCTGCAGGCCGGGTATTAACTGGCCAGTTCTTTTTCCAGCAGGAGGTGCAGGGCTTTGAAGTCGGGCTCGCCGACATAGCGCTTGATGATCTTGCCGTTCTTGTCGATCAGATAGGTGGTGGGGGTCAACTGGACATCGTTGAAGGCCTTGGCGATGTCGCCGCCGCTGTCGAGCGCCACTGTGAACGGCAGCTTGCGCGTCTCGGTGAAATTGATCACGTAATTGGGCGGATCGTACTTCATGGCGACCGCGACAAACTCCAGCCCCTGGCCTTTGAACTTGTTGTAGGTGTCGACCATCTGCGGCATTTCCTTGACGCAGGTGGTGCACGAGGTCGCCCAGAAATTGACCATCACCACCTTGCCGCGCAGGCTGTCGAGCCCGATCTTCTGCCCTTGCAGATCAATGAAGGTCACTTGCGGCGCTGCCGGCGCGGGCGCGCGGCCCAGCGTCAGATAGCCTCCGATGGCGAGCGCAGCCACCACTACGCCGATGACGGCCGGCTTGATCCAGTTCGCGCGTGGGGTGTTTTCTTTCGACATGGCGGTTACAGCGCGACGGTACTCGTGTTGGGCGAGATGGCGCGCATTTCTTCCTCGGTGATGTATTCGAACATCTTGACCACTTTGGCCACGCCCGACACGCCACGGGCGACGTCGGAACCGACCTGGCCTTCGCGCTGTGTCACGCGGCCCATCAGGTACACCACGCCGCGTTCGGTGACGACCTTGAACGAGGTGGCGGAAATGGTTTTCATGTCGACCAGGCTGGCTTTGACCTTGGTGGTGATCAGCGCATCGTTCGAGCGCGAGGTGTAGCTGGCGGGACCTGCCACTTCGAGTTCGTTGGCGACCGACAGCACGCCGTCGATGGCCTTGACTTCGCGCTCGACGCGGGCCTTGCTTTCTTCATCCTTGACTTCGCCGGTCAGCAAGACCATGCGGTTGAAGCTGTTGGCGTTGACGTGCGAATCAGGCCCGGCAATTTTCGGCACGCGCAGGTCGGCCTTGATCGAAATCGATTTGTCGTCCGCTTGCGCGCCCAGGGTACGGCGGTCGGTGGCGGCAGCGCCGGCAGCGACGGCGCCGCCGACCACCAGGCCGACGCAGCCGCTCAGGCTGCCCATCAGGGCCGCGACCAGAATCGCTTGTGCGCCGCGGCGCAATACAGGGTGATCGAAATTATTCATTGGCATCTCCTCCGAACAAGGCGACGTCGATCCCGTCGCAAATGGCATGAATGGTCACCAGGTGGACTTCCTGGATGCGCGCGGTACGCGCATGGGGGACGCAGATGTTCACATCGGCGTCGGTCAGCATCTTGGCCAGTGCGCCGCCGTCTTTGCCGGTCAGCAGCACCACGCGCATTTCGCGCTCGAGCGCCGCTTCCACCGCCGCCAGCACATTGGCCGAATTGCCGGAGGTGGAAATGGCCAACAGGATGTCGCCAGCCTGGCCGAACGCCTGTACTTGTTTGGAGAAAATCTCCTTGTAGCTGTAATCGTTGCCGACCGCCGTCAGAATCGAGGTATCGGTGGTCAGCGCCATGGCCGGCAGCGGGAAGCGCTCACGTTCGAAGCGGCCCACCAGTTCGGCGGCGAAATGCTGGCAGTCGGCAGCCGAACCGCCATTACCGCAAGCAAGAATCTTGTTTCCGTTGGACAGGGCGCCGAACATCAGTTCGATCGCTTCGCCAATCGGGTGGGCCAGAGCGGCGGCTGACTGGATCTTCAGTTCGGCGCTCTCGTGAAAGTGGGCAAGGATGCGTTGAGTATTCATAGATGGGATTATAGTGCAACGGCCGTGGCGGCCGGGCAAGGGGACTTAAAAATGCTTACACTTGGACCGCGTCGCGCAGCCACTCCAGCTGTTCGCCGTCGATGGCAACCACGTCGATCCGGCACAGGGGCACCCGGGGAAAGCGCTGCAGGTAGCACTCGGCCGCCCGTACCAGGCGCCGGATCTTGGCCGGGGTAATGCTGGCGGCGGCACCCCCGTGGCTGCGCCCGGCGCGCTGGCGTACTTCGACAAACACCCAGTAGGCGCCATCGCGCAGGATCAGGTCGATTTCCCCCAGTTTGCAGCGGAAATTCGCTTCCACCAGCTGCAGGCCCTGGGCCTGCAGGTAATGCAGGGCGCGGTTTTCACCCAGCTGGCCCTGCTGCTGCTTCGCGCTCTGGCGGGCGGTGCCCATCTCAGCGCTTCTTGTCGGCCAGCCGGTAGCCGGCGCCCTGCACCACCACGCCCGTCTCGCTGCGCGTGAAACGGCTGCTGCCTTGGCCGAAACTGAAGCTCAGACGGCCCGTGACCCCATCCAGCTTGACCGGCCCTGTTGGCTTAAGGGCAACTTCGCGGGCAATGCGGAAGGCGTCGATGCCGAGCGCGTAAAGACGGTCGAGGTCAGGCGAGCCGCTCTCGGTCAGGGGACGCGGGTACACCATGACGGCGGGATTGTCCGGCTGCACCTTCCATGGCATGTCCAGCAGGCGCACGCCGTCCAGCTCGGCCAGCGAGGCAGGCGCGTCGTTGCCAGGGTTGACAGAGGCGGTGCCGTACAGCGGGATAGTGGCGCCTACGGCCCCGCGCATCTGGCGCAGCTGGGCCGGGTCCAGGGCGGCAAATACCAGGCCCGGCGGCTCGCCCTCGATCCGCGTTTTCAGCTGGCTGATGCCCGATTCGTGCAAATAGCCGCTCGAGACCGGCACTTCCAGGGTTTGGGCGCTGTTGCCCAGCTGCTGCCAGCGGGCGGTAAAAGCGGCGGCGATGCGGCGCTGCCAAGGCGTGGTGCCGGACACGACCAGCGCGCTGGCCTTGGGCCGTTCGGCCGCCGCCCACTGCGCCACCTGGCGCGCCTGATCCTCGATCGACAGCCCGATCACCAGCATATTGGATGGAATCGGATTGCTGGCGCTGCCGCCTTCCGGATGATTGAGTGCAATAGTGGGCTTGGACACGCTGCCGCTGGCAGCGATAATGCCCACGGCCGGCCGCGCCAGCGGACCGACAATGATGTCGTTTTCCTTGACTGCCGCCAGGTAGGCGTCCAGCGCATCCTCGGCGCCCTCGCCGCTTTCGATCAGGTTGACGACAAAACCGGCGCGGTCGCGCTCGTAGCCGGCCATGAAGCCGTCGCGCACCGCCTGGGCGGGCCCGCGCAGGGAATCCGAACGCAAGGGAAGTAGCAGGCCGATGCGGATGGCGTTGGCGGCGGCCGGCGCGGCAAGCCGGTCGGGCTGGTCCACCGGCATGGTCTGGACCGAGGCCGGGGCCAGCGTTGCGGCGGGCGCGGCAATGGCAGCGGGGGCGGGGCGCACCAGCGCATCCGCACGCGGGTGGCCGCCGTTCGCACTTGTGTTTGCCGCTTCGGGCGCGCACAATCGGCCCGGCGCATCGCAGGGCGTACTGCAGGCGTTCAGCAAGCTCAACGCAGCGGCGGCTAGCAGGCCGTTCAACATTTTTAATGGCATTACACCCCCAAATGACAGAACAACAGTCCACTCCGATCGCTCAGCTTCCCGTCATGGGCGAGGCGGCACAGCAGTCCTATCCTACCGCAACCCTGTACATTGTGGCCACTCCCATCGGTAACGTGACCGATATCAGCGTGCGTGCGCTGCACGTGCTGGGCATGGTCGATGCGGTGGCTTGCGAGGACACGCGCAATACCGGTAATCTGCTGACCCGCTTTGGCCTGTCGCGCCCGATGATCGCCGCGCACCAGCACAACGAGCGCGAAGTGGCGGACAAGATCATCACCCGCCTGCTGGCTGGCGAACGGATCGCGCTGGTGTCGGACGCCGGCACGCCGGGCGTGTCCGATCCGGGCGCGCGGATTGTGGACGCCGTACGCGCCGCGGGTCTGACGGTGGTGCCAGTGCCGGGCGCCTCGGCGGCGGTCACGGCGCTGTCGGCCAGCGGGCTGGTCAATGACCAGTTCTATTTCGTCGGTTTTTTGCCAGCCAAGGCGAAGCAGCGCGAAAGCGCCCTGCTGCAGCTGCTGACGGTCAGCGCGACCCTGGTGTTGTATGAAGCGCCGCACCGGATTGTCGATTGTGTCGAGGCCCTGGTGGCCGTGTTTCCGCCCGCGCGGCAAATCGTGTTCGCGCGCGAGCTGACCAAGCTGTTCGAGGAAATCCACCGCTGTCCGCTGTCCGATGCGCTGGCCTGGGTCAAGGCCGACGCGCACCGTGAAAAAGGCGAATTCGTGGTGCTGGTGGAAGGCGCGCCCGGCGGCGGCGATGCGGAAGAGGCCGAGGCGGAGCGGATTCTCAATATTCTGCTGGCCGAGTGTTCGGTCAAGCAGGCCGCCAACCTGACCGCGCAGATTACCGGGCGCAAGAAAAACGCGCTGTACGAGCGCGCCCTGCAGCTCAAGGGCGGCTAGCGCGCGAAAAATAAATCGGCGCGCGCCCTTGACCGCATCGGCGCCAGCCGTTATGATTCTGGTCCTCGGAGTGTGGCGCAGTCCGGTAGCGCACCTGGTTTGGGACCAGGGGGTCCAAGGTTCGAATCCTTGTACTCCGACCAGTATTTCATGAAACCCGTATGTCCTCTGGACGTACGGGTTTTTTGTTTTCAGCCTGCCTTTTTGGCCGCCAGCGCATTGCCGGCCCGGCTGGAGCCCTTGCGGCCCAGGTGCTGCGCAATGAACTGGCCCGCGTCGACCACCATGTCGAGATCGATTCCGGTCTCGATCCCGAGCCCGTTCATCAGATACAGCACGTCTTCGGTCGCCACATTGCCGGTCGCGCCCTTGGCATACGGACAGCCGCCGAGGCCCGATACCGACGAATGGAAAATCGACACCCCTACTTCCAGGCTGGCATAGATGTTCGCCAGCGCCTGGCCATAGGTGTCGTGGAAGTGGCCGGAAATGCGGTCGAGGTGGAATTGCCCCGCCGCGCGCAGCATCACCGCCTGCGTCTTGCGCGCGGTCGACACGCCGATGGTGTCGGCGATATCGAGTTCGTCGCAGCCCAGGTCGCGCATGCGGCCCACCACGTCGGCCACCGCGTCCAGCGGCACTTCGCCCTGGTACGGGCAGCCGAAGGCGCAGCTGATCGAGCCGCGCAGGCGCAGGCCGTGTTCCTTGGCCGCTTTGGCCACGCTCTCGAAGCGGGCGATCGATTCGGCGATCGAGCAGTTGATGTTCTTTTGCGAGAAGGCTTCGGAAGCCGAGCCAAAGATCACCACTTCGTGCGCACCGGCGGCCAGTGCCGCTTCAAAGCCCTGCATGTTTGGCGTCAGTGCCGAATACAGCGTGCCCGGACGGCGCGTGATGCCGGCCATGACTTCGGCACTGGTGGCCATCTGCGGCACCCACTTGGGCGAGACAAAGGACGCCGCTTCGATGTTCTGGAAACCGGCCCGCGAGAGGCGGTCGACCAGCTCGATCTTGACCGACGCGGGCACCGATTCCTTTTCGTTCTGCAGGCCGTCGCGTGGACCGACTTCGACGATTTTGACTTTGTTTGGGAGGGCAGGCTGAGTCATTGGTATTCCTTATTGAACAGGGGTGGCGTCCAGCTACGGCAGATCGACACCACCATGCTGGCTTCCGGTCGTATGAACATCGGTCAATAGCCACGCTGGCGGTCAACCACATCGGCCACGGCTTCGCCCCGTTCGAAGGCGAGCAGCTTGGCGCCGATCTGTTCGATGCTTTCGCGGCGCAGCGTCAGCGCCGAGATATGCGGCGTGATGGTGATCTTCGGCTCATCCCAGAACGGATGCGGGGCCGGCAGCGGCTCGTTGCGGAACACGTCCAGCGTGGCGCCGGCGATATGGCCGGCGCGGATCAGCGTGAGCAGGTCCGGCTCGGCCACCAGTGCGCCGCGCGCCACGTTGATCAGGTACGCGCCTCGCGGCAGCAGCGACAGGCGGCTGCGGTCGAGCAGGTTGGTGGTGTCCGGCGTGAGCGGCAGCAGGCAGACCAGCACGCGGGTGCCGCCCAGGAAGTCGCCGAGCTGGTCAAGGCCGGCAAAGCAGTCCACCCCGTCGATCTGTTTGGCGCTGCGGCTCCAGCCGCGCAGCGGGAAGCCGAACGAGGCCAGTGCTTCCAGCACCCGGCCGCCGAGCACGCCCGTGCCCAGCACGCCCACCGTGAAGTCGGCCTTGCTGTGCTGCGGCAGCTGCTTCCACAAGCCACGGCGGGCCTGCTGCTCGTATTCGTCCAGGCGGCGGAAGTAGCGCAGCACCGCGTGCGACACGTATTCGGCCATCTGGATCGCCATGCCGGCGTCGCCCAGGCGGATCACCGGCACCGGTGGCAGCACCTCGCTGTACTTGAGGATGCCGTCGGCGCCGGCGCCGGTCAGGAAAATGGCTTTGACGTGCTGCAGCTCGGGCAGCAGCGCCACTGGCGGCGACCACAGCACCGCGTAGTCGCAGGGGGCGATCGGGACGCCCTCTTGCCAGACGATGATCTGCGCCTGCGGCAGGACCTGCGCAAAGTCCGCGACCCAGGGGTCGGTGATGCCATCGGCGCGGTGTAAAAGTATGCGCATGTTTTCTCCTGTCGCGCGACGGCGCTGTACCGGGCCTAGGCGGCCTTGAAGGCCAGCAGCGGCGCACCGTCGGCCACCTGGTCACCCACCTGGTACAAGATCTCCTCCACCAGCCCGTCCCCTGGCGCGGCAATGGTATGTTCCATCTTCATCGCTTCCATGATCACCAGCGCGTCCCCTTTTTTCACTGCCTGTCCTTTGGCCGCCAGCACCGCCACCACCTTGCCCGGCATCGGCGCGGTCAGACGGCCGCCGGCCGCTTCCACTTCGCCGGCATGCGCCATCGGGTCATTGAAGCTCAGCGCGAAATGTCGGCCGCCGGTGAACACGTGGAACACATCGCCATCGCGGCGTACGGTGCCGTGCAGCGAGGTCGCACCCAGCTTGACCGACAGGTCGGCGCCATCGCGCGCGGTGACCGACAGCTCGACGTCGATGCCGTCGACCGAGAGATCCCAGCCATGCGGCCGGTAGGTCAGGCTGACCGCATATGTCTTGTGTTCGTCGGCGAAACCGAGCTGGCGCTGGTAGGCGCTGTTCATGCGCCAGCCGAGCGCATTGCCCCACGGGTCTGCCGGGTTGGCCGATCGCGCGGCCGATGCGGTTTTTTCCGCCCCGGTCAAGGCCACCGCGGCCAATGCCAGCGCACCCACCGGGGCCGATTTCGGCGCCGGGAACAGTTCGTCCCCATTGCGCTCGATCAGGCCCGTGTCCAGGTCGGCGCTGGAGAAGGCGCTGCCTTCGACCAGGCGTTTGAGAAAGGCGATATTGCTGGCCAGGCCGACCAGCTGGAATTCGGCCAGCGCCTGCGACATGCGCGCCAGCGCCTGATTGCGGTCCGCGCCCCACACAATCAGTTTGGCGATCATCGGATCGTAGAACGGCGAAATGGTGTCGCCCTCGCGGACCCCGGAATCGATGCGCACCGCCGCCGGCGCGCCGGGCGTGCCGCCCAGTTCGAAACTGACGGCGTGCGGCGTGTCCATGTGGCGCAGTGTGCCGATCGACGGCAGGAAGCCCTTCTCCGGGTTTTCCGCATACACGCGCGCTTCGATCGAGTGGCCGTTGATCGCCAGTTCGGCCTGCATTTTCGGCAGCGGCTGGCCAGCGGCCACGCGCAGCTGCCACTCCACCAGATCGGTGCCGGTGATCATTTCGGTCACGGGATGCTCGACCTGCAAACGGGTGTTCATCTCCATGAAGTAGAACGAGCCATCCTGGTTGGCGATGAATTCCACCGTGCCGGCGCCCACGTAGCCGACCGCGCGCGCGGCCGCAACAGCCGCTTCGCCCATGGCGGCGCGGCGTTCCGGCGTCATGCCGGGCGCCGGCGCTTCTTCCAGCACCTTCTGGTGGCGGCGCTGCACCGAGCAGTCGCGCTCATGCAGATAAACGCAGTTGCCGAGCGTGTCGGCAAACACCTGGATCTCGATGTGGCGCGGACGCTGCAGGTATTTTTCAGCAAGTACCTTGTCGTCGCCGAAGGAGCTGATGGCTTCGCGCTTGCACGAGGCCAGCGCGGCCTTGAAGTCTTCCGACCGTTCGATCACGCGCATGCCCTTGCCGCCGCCGCCGGCCGAGGCCTTGAGCAAGACCGGATAGCCGATTCGGTCGCCCTGCTGCTGCAGGAAATCCGGATCCTGGTTGTCGCCGTGGTAGCCCGGCACCAGTGGGACATTGGCCGTTTCCATCAGCGACTTGGCGGCCGACTTGGAACCCATCGCGCGCATGGCGGACGCCGGCGGGCCGATGAAGACCAGACCCGCTTCGACGCAGGCGTCGGCAAACTCGGCGTTCTCCGACAGAAAGCCATAGCCGGGATGGACCGCCTGGGCGCCGGTGGCAAGCGCCACCGCGATGATGCGCTCGCCGCACAGATAGCTTTCCTTGGCGGCGGCGGGACCGATCAGCACGGCTTCATCGCACACCGCCACGTGTTTTGAATTCGCATCCGCCTCCGAGTACACGGCGACGGTCTTGATGCCCATGCGGCGCGCGGTGGCGGCCACACGGCAGGCGATTTCGCCACGGTTGGCGATGAGGATTTTTGTGAACATGGATCGCTTGCCTTATCTCGTATCTTGTCTTTTTGGGGTGATGCCTGGCCTGATGCTTAGCCGCCGCAGGCAGCTTTTGGCGCCGAGTCCAGCGTGGCTGCGCGCGTTACCAGGCCCAGTTTGGCCAGCAGCGCGCGGTCGTCTTCGGCTTCCGGGTTTTCCGTGGTGAGCAGCTTGTCGCCATAAAAGATCGAATTGGCGCCGGCCAGGAAGCACATCGCCTGCACCGCTTCGCCCATCTGGCGCCGGCCCGCCGACAAGCGCACGCGCGCCTGCGGCATGGTGATGCGGGCCACGGCGATGGTGCGCACGAATTCGAACGGGTCGAGCGGATCGAGACCGTGCAGCGGTGTGCCTTCCACCTGCACCAGGTGATTGACCGGCACCGATTCAGGATACGGATTCAGGTTGGCCAGCTGGGCGATCAGACCGGCGCGCTGCAGGCGCGATTCGCCCATGCCGACGATGCCGCCGCAGCAGACTTTCAGGCCGGCGTTGCGCACGCGGCCGAGGGTGTCCAGGCGGTCCTGGTATTCGCGGGTCGAGATCACGTTGTTGTAGAACTCGGGCGCGGTGTCCAGATTGTGGTTGTAGAAGTCCAGGCCCGCGTTCTTCAGGCGGTCGGCCTGGCCTTCTTCCAGCATGCCCAGTGTGGCGCAGGTTTCCATGCCCAGCGCTTTGACTTCGCGCACCATCTCTTCGACCTTTTCCATGTCGCGGTCCTTCGGGCTGCGCCAGGCCGCGCCCATGCAGAAGCGCGTGGCGCCGTTGGCCTTGGCCTGCTTGGCCGCGTCGATCACGGTATCGATGTCGAGGATCTTTTTCGCCTCGACGCCGGTGTCGTAGCGGGCCGCCTGCGGGCAGTAGCCGCAGTCTTCCTCGCAACCGCCGGTCTTGATCGACAGCAGGGTCGCCAGTTCCACGTCGCCGGCCGGGAAGTTCGCGCGGTGCACGCTCTGGGCCTTGAACATCAGATCATTGAACGGCAGCTCGAACAGCGCCAGCACATCGTCCAGCGGCCAGGTGGCCGCGTCGGGCAGCTTGATGGCGGCTGCAGGCGGATGGAAAGAGACAGCGGTAGTTTGGGTCATGGTGGTTCCTTCTGAGGGTCAGTCGCGCGTGGACGGCCAGCCTGGCAGTCCCGCGAGATCGATAAATTTTGCGGCTTCTTCGGCCGTTGCTTGTTCAAGGTAAGGGATTCGGCCCAAAAGTGGCGCCGGAATCCTTTGTTCGAGCGCGGCGACGTTTTCGTCGGCGAACTGCATGTCCGGATCGATTTCGCTGACCACCCAGCCGGCCAGCACCAGGTCGCGCGCGATGATCGCCTCGATGGTCAGCAGCGCGTGGCTGATGCATCCGAGGCGCAGGCCCACCACCAGGATCACCGGCAGATTGAGCTGTTCGGCCAGCTGGGCGCTGTCGAAGTCGTCCGAGAAAGGCACCCGGAAACCACCCACGCCTTCGACCACCACCGCGTCGGACGCGGCGGCCACTTCGGCATAGGCGGCGATGATGGGCACCGATTCGATTCTCACGCCCTGGCGCGCGGCCGCGATGTGCGGTGCGCAAGCGTCGCGCAGCATGTAGGGCGTGGTGATATTGGCCGGCAGGTGGACATTGCCGGCGGCGATCAGCTGGTCGGCGTCCTCGTTGTGCAGCTGGGCGCCGCGCATGACCGCGCCGGCCGCCACCGGCTTCATGCCGCAGGCCCGTACGCCACGCTCGACCAGCGTGTGCAGGATCGCCGACGATACCAGCGTCTTGCCGATCTCGGTGTCGGTGCCCGTCACAAAACAGCAAAAGCGCATCGGCAGGCCTTCGGCCGCCAGAGACGGCTGCGGCTCCGGTACCAGGCTCGCTTCGAGGGTCGCTTCCGGCTCGGCCACCACAGGGGCAACGGCGACCGGATCGACAGGGTCGTTCAGGCTCATCGCAATTCCTCCAGTTCGTTGATCGCGGCAGCGAGCTGCGCGACTTCTTCATGCGTGTGGGCAGCCGACAGGGTCACGCGCAGGCGCGCCGTTCCGACCGGTACGGTGGGCGGGCGTATCGCCGGCACCCACAGGCCCATGCCGTACAGGCCCGCGCCGGCGCGCAGCGCTTCCTCGTTGCTGCCGATGATGATCGGCTGGATCGCGGTATCGGATGCGACGCGCTGCCAGCGCCTGAGTTTGAGCTCGCTGCCCAGTTGCGCCACCAGTGCCTGCAGATGGGCGCGGCGCGAGGCGCCTTCGTCGCTGTCGATGATGTCGATGCTGGCCAGCAGGGCGTGCGCCAGCGCGGGCGGCGCTGCCGTCGTGTAAATGTAAGGGCGGCTGCGCTGGATCATGGTTTCAATCACGCTGGCATGGGCCGCCACAAACGCGCCGCCGACGCCGGCGGCCTTGCCCAGGGTGCCCATGTAGACCAGGTTGGGCGAACGCAGGCCGAAGTGTTCGAGCGCACCGCGTCCGCGCGCGCCAAGCGTGCCGAAACCGTGCGCATCGTCGATCACCAGCCAGGCATTGTGCGCTTCGCACAGGGCCAGCAGCTGCGGCAGCGGCGCCAGATCGCCGTCCATGCTGAACACGCTGTCGGTGACCACCAGTTTGCTGGTCGCGTTGCTGTTGGCTAGCATTGCAGCGAGCGCCGCCAGATCCGCGTGCGGGTACACCTTGACGCTGGCGCGCGCCAGCCGGGCGCCATCGATCAGCGAGGCGTGATTAAGCGACTCGGAGAAAATCTGCGCGTCGCCGTCGGCGCCGAGCGTGGTCAGGATCGCCAGGTTGGCCATGTAGCCGGTGCAGAACGAGAGCGCACGCGGCGACACAAGGTGCGCGCCCACGAATTCGGCCAGCCGGTCTTCGAGCAGCTGGTGGGCTTGCGTGTGGCCGCTGATCAGGTGCGACGCGCCGCTGCCGGCGCCGTACAGTGCCGCGCCTTCGCGCAGCGCTTCGACCACGCGTGGGTGGGCTGCCAGACCGAGGTAATCATTGCTGCAGAAAGCGAGCATGTCGCGCCCGCCTACCACCACGCGCGGCGCGCACGGCGTTTCCAGCACGCGCCGGTGGCGGGTCAGGCTTTGCTCATCGAGTTCGGCCAGCTTGCGCTCAAGTGCGGCGATCATGTCCATCATGCGTCCCCAATCACCGCTTCGAAGACCATGCGGGTGCGCTCGGCCAGACCTGCCATCTCGTCGTCGGACAGGATATACGGCGGCATCAGGTAGACCGTGCGGCCGATCGGGCGCAGCAACAGTTCGTTTTCCAGCGCGGTGGTGAAGAAGCGGCGCGAGAAGGTGGCCGCGCGCGCCGCATCCGGCTCGACCGCGTCGAAGGCCCAGATCATGCCCGCCTGGCGGAAGTGGCGTACCCGTTCGTGCTGCGCCAGCGGCGCAATCGCGGCGCTCAAGCTGGCGGCGCGCTGGCGGTTATTGGCCAGCACATTGTCGTCCTTGAAAATCTGCAGCGTCGCCAGCGCGGCGCGGCAGGCCAGCGGATTGCCCGTGTAGGAATGCGAATGCAGGAAGCCGCGCGTGACGTCGGCGCTGTAAAAAGCCTGGTACACCTCGTCGCGCGTGAGCACCAGCGAGAGCGGCAGATAACCGCCGCTGATGCCCTTCGACAGGCACAGGAAATCGGGCCAGATGGCAGCCTGTTCGCAGGCGAAGAACGTACCGGTACGGCCGCAGCCGACGGCGATTTCGTCGAGGATCATGTGCACGTCGTGGCGGTCGCACAACTCGCGCACCAGGGTCAGGTAGAGCGGGTCGTGCATGGCCATGCCGGTGGCGCACTGCACCAGCGGCTCGATGATGATGGCGGCGATCTTGTCGGCCCGTTCCAGGAACAGGTTCTCGACATCCCTGGCGGCGCGGCGCGCCACGTCCTGGGCGCTTTCGCCTTCCAGGGCATTGCGCGCGTCCGGCGACATCACCACGCGCGAGGCGCGCAGCAGCGGGCCGTAGGCATCCTTGAACAAGGCCACGTCGGTCACGGCCAGCGCGCCGATGGTCTCGCCATGGTAGCTGCCCTTGAGGCAGACGAATTCCTGCTTGTCGGTGCGGCCCGAATTGCGCCACGCATGGAAGCTCATTTTCAGGGCGATTTCCACCGCCGAGGCGCCGTCCGAGGCGTAGAAGGCGTGGCCCAGGGTGCGCCCGGTCATGTCGGACAGCTGCTCCGACAGGCGGATCACGGGTTCGTGCGTGAAGCCGGCCAGCATCGCGTGCTCGAGCCGGTCCAGCTGGTCCTTCAGGGCGGCGTTGATGCGCGGGTTGGCGTGGCCGAACAGGTTGACCCACCAGGAACTGATGGCGTCCAGGTAGCGCTTGCCTTCATGGTCGTACAGCCACGCACCGCGGCCGTGGCTGACCGGAATCAGGGGCACGGTTTCGTGGTGCTGCATCTGCGTGCATGGATGCCATACGCTGCGCAGGCTGCGGTTGACCCAGTCTTGTGGCATGTCCGCCTTCAATCTCAGTTAAGCCAGTCGGGCTTGCGTTTTTCCAGGAAGGAGGCGACGCCTTCGCGTCCTTCGGCTGAGGAGCGGATGTCGGCAATGCGCTCGGCGGTGTCCACCACCAGCGCGCGGTCGACCGTCTTGCCGGTCACGTCGCGCACCAGCACCTTGGCCTGGCGCACCGCGTTCGGGCTGCTGGTGACCAGCGCCTTGACGATGCCGGCCACCTGCGCGTCAAGCGCATCGAGCGCCACCACTTCGTGCACGAAGCCGAGGCGGTGCGCTTCCTCGGCGGAGAATTTTTCCGCCGTCAGGAAGTAGCGGCGCGCGGCGTTTTCGCCCATCGCCTTGATGACGTAGGGCGAAATCGTGGCCGGGATCAGGCCCAGCTTGACTTCCGACAGGCAGAACGCCACGCCGCTGGCGGCAACGGCAATGTCGCATGCCGCCACCAGCCCCATGCCGCCGGCATAGCAGTCGCCCTGCACTTTGGCTACCACCGGTTTCGGGCACAGGTAGATCGTGCGCAGCATGTCGGCCAGCTTTTCGGCATCCTCGACATTTTCCGCGTACGAGTAGCCGGCCATTTTCTTCATCCAGTTCAGGTCGGCGCCGGCGCAAAACGCCGGGCCCTTGGCGGCCAGCACGATAGCGCGCACCTCGGCGCTGTCGCCCAGGTCCTTGAAGGCCAGAGCCAGTTCGGCGATGGTGAATTCGTTGAAGGCGTTGCGCACATCGGGACGGTTCAGCGTCACCGTGGCGACGCGCTCGAAAATGTCGATGGTCAGGGTTTCAAATTGCATCGCGACTCCTTACATGCGGAAGACACCGAACCTGGTGTCTTCGATTTCGGCGTTCAGCGCCGCGGACAGGCCCAGGCCCAGCACCATGCGGGTGTCGGCCGGGTCGATCACGCCATCGTCCCACAGGCGCGCGCTGGCGTAGTAGGGGTGGCCCTGGTGTTCGTATTGTTCCTTGATCGGCTGCTTGAAGGCGGCTTCTTCTTCGGCCGTCCACTGGCCGCCCTTGCTTTCGATGCCGTCGCGCTTGACGGTGGCCAGCACCGATGCCGCCTGGTCGCCGCCCATCACGGAAATGCGCGCGTTCGGCCACATCCACAGGAAGCGCGGCGAAAATGCGCGGCCGCACATGCCGTAATTGCCGGCGCCGAAACTGCCGCCGATAATGACCGTGAACTTGGGTACCGAAGCGGTGGCCACAGCCGTTACCATCTTGGCGCCGTTGCGGGCGATGCCTTCGTTTTCGTATTTGCGCCCGACCATGAAGCCGGTGATATTTTGCAGGAACACGAGCGGAATCTTGCGCTGGCAGCACAGCTCGATGAAGTGGGTGCCCTTGAGCGCCGACTCCGAAAACAGGATGCCATTGTTGGCGATGATGCCGACCTTGACGCCATAGATATGCGCGAAGCCGCAGATCAGGGTGGTGCCGTAGCGTGCCTTGAATTCGTCGAAATCGCTGGCGTCGACAATGCGGGCGATCACTTCGCGCACATCGAAGGGCTTGCGGGTATCGACCGGAATCACGCCATACAGTTCTTCGGGTGCGTATTTCGGCTCGACCGACGCGCGCAGCGCCATCTGCTGCGGCTTGCTGCGGTTCAGGTTCGAGACGATGGTGCGCGCCAGCGACAGCGCGTGCAGGTCGTTCTGGGCCAGGTGGTCAACCACGCCGGACAGGCGGGTGTGCACGTCGCCCCCGCCCAGGTCTTCGGCGGTGACGACTTCACCGGTGGCCGCTTTCACCAGCGGCGGGCCGCCCAGGAAAATGGTGCCCTGTTCTTTCACGATGATCGATTCGTCGCTCATCGCCGGCACATAGGCGCCGCCGGCCGTGCACGAACCCATCACCACGGCGATTTGCGGAATGCCCTTGGCCGACAAATTGGCCTGATTGAAGAAGATGCGGCCGAAGTGGTCGCGGTCGGGGAACACGTCGTCCTGGTTCGGCAGGTTGGCCCCGCCCGAATCGACCAGGTAGATGCAAGGCAGATTGTTCTGGTCGGCGATCTCCTGCGCGCGCAGGTGCTTCTTGACCGTCATCGGATAATAGGTGCCGCCCTTGACGGTGGCGTCGTTACAGACGATCACGCATTCCTGGCCCGAGACGCGGCCGATACCGGTAATGATGCCGGCGGCGGGCGCGGCGCCTTCGTACATGTCGTACGCGGCCAGCTGCGAAAATTCGAGGAAAGGCGTGCCCGGATCGAGCAGCATCTGCACCCGGTCGCGCGGCAGCAGTTTGCCGCGCGCGACATGCTTGGCGCTGGCGGCAGCGCCACCACCGGCCGCCATCGCCGCCACTTTTGCGTGCAGATCGTCGACCACGCTTTGCATGGCTTGCGCGTTGGCCTTGAAGTCATCGCTGCGCGGATTGAGTTTGCTGTCGATTTGAGGCATTGCGATCCTTATTAGTCCGGGAAACTGCCGTCCAGGTAAAACCAGCGCGCCACGCCGTCCGCGTCCTCGCGCACAAAGCGGCTGAGCTCGTGCAAGCGATGGGCGCGGCCGTTGACCTTGTAGCGGGCGACGAATTCTACGGTATCGGCGTCTTGATTTTCTGGCAATTCTGCTTTACGTTGACGTAAACGTAAAGCAGATTTTACCTCAAGTCCCAGCCACTGTAATCTTTCCTTTTCCTGCACGATGGGCTCGTTTGGCAGGGTACTGGGATGCCAGGTCGCGCGCAAATACGCTTCGTTGCGCTGGGTATAGGCGGTATAGCGCGAACGCATCAGCGCTTCGGCTGTCTGCGGCACGGCTTGACCGGCAAGATAGGGACCGCAGCAGCTGGCAAGCGATGCGCCGCCGCAGGGACAAGTGACTGGTGCTGGCATGGCGATCTGGAAAATAAGGAATCTGGCAATTATCCGCCAAATCGGCCATGAGGGAGAGGAGCGAAGGGATCAGATGTAACGGCGCGGGAAACTCAGTCCGCCGAAAGCGGCCAGCGCGGCCAGAATGCCGTAATGGTTCCAGAAACTGCGCTGCGTTTTCTTGAACGCATAGTCGGGATTGGCGCTCATGGCACTGACCACCTGGGCGCTGTAACGCAATTTTCAATACATGTGGCATTTTGGTCAACACACAACAGTGCAATATTTCCGGCTGAACCGGACATGCAATGCGGTGTACATATGACAAGATTCAGCGTCCGGCATCGCGCATGAGCCCTGCCAGCATGCGTGCGCTGCCGCAGGCGAAGGTGAAGCCGAGCGGGCCATGGCCGACGTTGAGCCACAGATTCGCCAGGCGCGAGGCGCCAGTCAGGGGCGCGCCGCTGGGAGTGGACGGGCGTAAGCCAGCCCACGTGGCAAGCTGGCAATAGTCGGCGGCCAGCGGCATGGTGGCTTTCACTTGCTGCACCAGCGCGCGCACCCGCACCGGGTCGAGCGCCAGGCTGTCGCCGACAATGTCGGCCATGGCGGCCACCCGCAGGCGCTCGCCGATGCGCGCATACAGGATCTTGCGTTCAAAATCGGTCACGCTGACCTGGGGCGCCAGGTCGCCGGGACGGATCGGCGCGGTCAGGCTGTAGCCTTTGACCGGGTACAGCGGCAGGCGGATGCCGGCGCTGGCGGCCAGGTCGCGGCTGCGGATACCCGCCGCCAGCACGTAGTGGTCGGCAGTGAGGCGGCCCAGTTCGGTGGTCACACCGGTCAGCCTGCCGCGCGCTGTTTCCAGCGCCAGCGCGTCGCCCTGCACCAGAGCCTGAAAGCGTGGATGGCCTTCGATGCGCCGCATCAGCGCCAGGCAAAAGGCGTGGCAGTCCGCCACCGCCTCGCCGGGGTTGAAGATGCCGCCGGCCAGCGCCGCTTCCACCGCCCCCAGGGCCGGCTCGCAGCGCACGCATTGCGCCGGCGACAGCAACTGGCCCGCATCGGGCTTTTCGATGGCCACATCCAGGGCTGGCCGCGAGCGGTAGATCACCAGTTTGCCGGCCTCGCGCCAGCTGAATTCTTCTTTCGGGATCGCCAGTTCCGCCAGCGCTTGCCGGCTCAGTTCGCCAAGCTCGAGCAGGCGGCTGCTGGTTTCGCGGTTGGCGCTGGCGTTGCAGTGGGCCAGAAAACTGGCCAGCCAGCGCCACTGCCGTACATCCAGTTCGGGCCGGAAACGCAGCGGGGCATCCTTCTGAAACAGCCAGCGCATGGCCTTCAGGGGGACGCCCGCGTCTGCCAGGGGCGACACGTAGCGATAGCTGAGCTGACCGCCGTTGGCAAAACTGGCACCGCTTCCAACCTGGCTGTCGCGTTCCAGCAGCGTGACGCCGAATCCCGCTTCCAGCAGCCACCATGCCGAAGAGAGGCCGATCACGCCACCGCCAATCACGATTACCTGCTGCATCGACAATCCTTTCACTGCGGCGAATTGCCCGGCACGGCTGACGCCCATTTCACTTTTTTTCGAGCGGGCGCAGTAGAATGCGACAACGGTTGCTGTAACTTTCAGGGGTCTCAGGCGTTATCAGATTACACCGAAGCGGATTTTTCGGATGCCCCCGTGCAGCACAATGAACCAGAGCGGAATGCAATGAGCGATACCAGCACCGAATTCAAAGCCGATGTGAACGACAATTCACCGCTGTACATGCAGGTGGCGCGCAAGCTCATCGCCGATGTCCGCGACGGCCGCTACCAGGTCGATCAAGCACTGCCGTCCGAACGCTTGCTGTCCGAACAGCTCGACGTCTCGCGCGTCACGGCGCGCAAGGCCATCGATCAGCTGGTCGAGCAGGGCCTGGTGGTGCGGCGCCGCGGTTCCGGCAATTATGTCGCGCCCCGCATCGAGCAGCCCTTGTCGAATTTGTCGAGTTTCTCCGAGCAATTGCAGCAGCGTGGCTACCGGCCCGGCTCGCAGTGGCTGAGCCGTGCGGTAGTGGCGGCTTCGGCCGACGAACAGCTCAGTCTGGGCCTGTCGCCGAATGCGCGCGTGGCCCGTCTTGAGCGCCTGCGCATGGCCGACGATATCGTCATGGCTTACGAAGTGAGCATCATTCCCGCGACCGTGCTGCCGCAGCCGGACGCGGTGGGCAATTCCCTGTACGAACATCTGGCCGCCACCGGCCACATGCCGGTGCGTGCCTTGCAGCACATCCGCGCCATGAACGCCTCGGCCACGCTGGCCGGCCAGCTCGGCGTGCCTGAAAACCAGGCAGTGCTGTTCATCACCCGCGTCGGCTACCTGGAATCGGGCCAGGCGGTGGAGCTGACCCATTCCTATTGCCGCAGCGACCATTACGATTTTGTCGCCGAAATGCGGCGCGTGGCCTGATGTTTCAGGCGTGACCAGAGGCGGATCGATGCTCAAGACTGAAACTCCCGACCCGCGCCATGCCGATCTCGACCATTATTCCACTGAACAACTTGTCACCGTCCTGGTCGACGATCAGCTGGGCGCGGTGCAAGCCGTGCGCGCGGCCGCCGCTGCCATCACGCGCGCGGTCGACGCCGCCCTGCCCCGGATCGAGTCTGGCGGGCGCCTGATCTACGTGGGCGCGGGCACCTCCGGCCGGCTCGGTGTGCTCGACAGTGTGGAACTGTATCCCACCTTTTCCTGGCCCCACGAACGCGCGGTGGCCCTGCTCGCCGGTGGCATCGATGCCATGTTCATCGCTGTCGAAGGCGCCGAGGATGACCTGGACAAGGGCGCGGCCGACCTGCGCGACGTGCTGCCGGGCCCGGGCGACGTGGTCCTGCTGCTGGCCGCTTCGGGCGCCACGCCGTATGTGCTGGGCGCGCTGCGCGCGGCGCGCGAAGCCGGCGCGCTGACGGTCGGTTTTGCCAATAACCCGGGCGCGCCCGTGGCCGCCAAAGCGGACATCGGCGTCACGCTCGACACTGGCCCGGAGGTCATTTCCGGCAGCACGCGCCTGAAAGCCGGCACCTCGCAAAAAATTGCCTTGAACACGTTTTCGAGTGCGTTGATGGTGCGTTTGAACAAGGTTTATGGCAACCTGATGGTAGACTTGAAGGCAACCAACGCCAAGCTGGTGCTGCGCGCGGTCCGCCTGACCATGTTTGCCACGGGCGCCGATGAAGCGGCAGCGCGCGCGGTGCTGGAAGAATGCGATTTCCACGTCAAGGTCGCCATCGTGGCCCTGATTAAAAAAACCAGTATCGACCAGGCCAGGGGGCTGCTCGAGGCGACGCGCGGCAGCGTGCGCCAGGCGCTCGCGGCTTAGCCTGGCCACGAAGGAACCATGCAAAAATCGTTCGCGAACAATCCCTGGAGCTGGATCCCTTCGCTGTATTTCGTTCAAGCCATTCCGTATGTGGTGGTGATGTCGCTGTCGGTCATCATCTACAAGGACTTTGGCATCAGTAACACCGACATCGCCTTCTATACCAGCTGGCTGTATCTGCCGTGGGTAATCAAGCCGCTGTGGTCGCCCTTCATCGACATGTTCCGCACCAAGCGCTGGTGGACGGTGGGCATGCAGTTCGTGGTGGGCGCGGCGCTCGCCTCGGTGGCCCTGACCACCCACCTGCCTTCCTTCTTCCAGCTCAGCCTGGCGATTTTGTGGCTGATGGCGTTCAGCTCGGCCACCCACGACATTGCCGCTGACGGGCTGTACATGCTGGCCCTGCCGCAGGACAAGCAGGCCGCCTTTGTCGGCGTGCGCAGCACCTTCTATCGCCTGGCCAATATTGCCGGACAGGGGGCGCTGGTCTACCTGGCCGGCCAGCTCACCGAGCGCACCGGCGACGTCGGGTACGCCTGGTCGGTCGTGCTCTACATACTGGCCGGTATGTTCCTGGCGCTGTGCGTGTACCACCTGATCATGTTGCCGCGCCCGGCCAGCGATCACGCGGTCGCAAAAACCGACAATTATTTCAAGGAATTCTTCACCACCTTCGTGCTGTTCTTCAAGCGCAAGGACATTCTGCTCGTGCTCGGGTTTATCCTGACCTTCCGCCTGGGCGAATCGCAGCTGATCAAACTGGTCGTGCCTTTCCTGAAAGATCCCGCCGCCAAGGGCGGTCTGGGTCTGAGCACCTCGGACGTGGGCTGGGTGTACGGCACGGTCGGCGTGCTGTTCCTGACCCTGGGCGGGCTGCTGGGCGGCTATCTGATTTCTCGCGTCGGCCTCAAGCGCGCGCTGTGGCTGATGGTGTTCGCGGTGCACACGCCCGACCTGGCCTTCGTGTACCTCTCGACCGCCCTGCCGCAGGATTTGCTGACGATTTCGGCCTGCATCGCCATCGAGCAGTTCGGCTATGGCTTCGGCTTTGCGGCCTTGCTGATGTATATGATCATGGTGGCCGACGGCGAGCACAAGACCGCGCATTACGCGATCTGCACCGGTTTGATGGCCGCGGGCATGATGTTGCCGGGCTTCTATAGCGGTCAGATCCAGGAAGCCCTGGGCTATCCGCACTTCTTCATGTATGTCTGCCTGATGACGCTGCCGGCCTTCCTGATGGCGGCGCTGGTCAAAATCGATCCGGACTTCGGCAAGGCGCCTGCCAAATGAGCCGCGCCAACCGGCTGACCTCACTTGACGCCTTTCGTGGTTTCACCATCGCCGCCATGGTGCTGGTGAACAATCCTGGCGACTGGTCGCACCTGTACTCGCAGCTGGCGCACGCGCACTGGCATGGCTGGACCTTCACCGACTGGATTTTCCCCTTCTTCCTGTTCATCGGCGGCGTCTCGATGACCCTGTCGCTGGGTCGCCTGGCCGCCGGCGGGGCCGACAAACCGGCGCTGCTGATCAAGCTGGCCCGGCGCGCCATCCTGATTTTCCTGATCGGACTGGCGCTCAATCTGATACCCGATTTCGACCTGATGCGCGTGCGTATTCCAGGCGTGCTGCAGCGCATCGCGCTGTGCACGCTGCTGGCCGCGCCGCTGGTGGTGTATGCCGGCTGGCGCGCGCAGCTTGCCGCCATCGGCATTCTGCTGGCGCTGTACAGTGTGCTGATGCTGTGGGTGCCGGTGCCCGGGATTGGCGCCGGCGTGCTCGAGCCGGGCCGCGACATGGGCGCCTATATCGACCGCCTGCTGCTCGGTGGCCACCTGTGGAAGCAATCGGTGATCTGGGATCCGGAAGGGCTGCTCAGTACCGTGCCTGCCCTGTGTACCCAGCTGATCGGCGTATTGACGGGGCGCTGGCTGATGTCGTCCCGTCCGCGCGTCGAGCAGACCGTGTGGCTGCTGATGACCGGGCTGGCGCTGCTGTGGGCCGGTGCCATGCTCGACGTGGTGCTCATGCCGATCAACAAAGCGCTGTGGACCCCGTCATTCGTGCTGTTTACCGGCGGCTGGGCGCTGCTGCTGTTTGGCGTGTTTTACTGGCTGCTGGACGCCAATCCGGCCCGCCGCTGGCGCGCCCGGGTCACGCGCTGGAGCACGCCGCTGCTCATTTATGGCATGAATGCCCTGTTCATTTTTGCGTTTTCGTCGCTGGTGGCCAAGTTCCTGATGCCCTACGGTGCCGCCCTGAATGCGCCGCTGGCCGCACTCGACGTGGCACCCGAATTGCGCTCTTTGCTTTATGCTCTGCTTTTTAACGCCGCCATGTTCCTGGTTGCCTGGGCCATGTGGCGCAAGAAGTGGTTCGTGAAAGTCTAGATGCGAGGATCGGTTTTGCAGCCTAATTTGAAAAAACGCGCATTCGCGCTTGCAGGCGTGGCCGGGGTGATCACGCTGGTGGCCAGCTGTACCAGCGTGCCGCCGCCGCTCGCCGACAAGCCGGTCGTCGTCACGCCGCCGCGCGCGCCGCAGGGCACCGAGACCGAGCCGCCGCCGGCCCCGCGCGAGTTCCGCGCCGCCTGGGTATCGACGGTTGCCAATATCGACTGGCCCAGCAAGGCCGGCCTGAGCGCGGCCCAGCAGCAGGGCGAAGCGATCGCCATTCTGGAGCGCGCCAAGGCGCTCAATCTGAACGCCATCGTGCTGCAGGTGCGCCCCAGCGCCGACGCCATCTATGCCTCCAAACTCGAACCCTGGTCCGAGTACCTGAGCGGCGCCCAGGGGCAGGCGCCCCAGCCCTGGTACGACCCGCTTAAATTCTGGATCACCGCCGCGCACGCGCGCGGCCTGGAACTGCACGCCTGGTTCAATCCCTACCGCGCCCGCCATGCCACGGCCAAGTCGCCGGTGTCGGCCGATCACGTATCGAAGACCATCCCGTCTGCCGTGAAAACCTACGGCCGCTTCCTGTGGATGGATCCGGGCGAAGAAGCGGCGTCGAAACAGACGCTGGCCGTGATCCTCGACGTGGTCAAGCGCTACGACATCGACGGCGTGCACATCGACGACTATTTTTATCCCTATCCGATCGGCGCCGGCGGACCCGAGGCGGCGCTGGAAGGCGCCAACGGCGGCAAGGAACTCGACTTCCCCGACCAGGCGGCATGGCAGCGCTACCTGCTCACCGGCGGCAAGCTCGATCGCGCCAACTGGCGCCGCCAG
This sequence comes from Telluria sp., assembly GCA_036399735.1. GTDB lineage: Bacteria > Pseudomonadota > Gammaproteobacteria > Burkholderiales > Burkholderiaceae_D > Telluria_A. The sequence continues at coordinate 25,318 of DASWMN010000358.1, forward strand.
AATGTGAACCAGCTGATCGAGGCGCTGTACAAGGGCATTCACGCTGAAAAAAGCTGGGTGCGGTTCGGGATCAGTCCCTTTGGCCTGGGCCGTCCAGACCGGCGCCCTGCCGGCATTGTCGGTTTCAGCCAGTATGACAAGCTGTACGCCGACGCCGAAACCTGGCTCGAAAAAGGCTGGGTCGATTATTTTTCGCCGCAGCTGTACTGGCCCATCGCGCAGGCGCCGCAAGCCTACGACGTGCTGCTCGATTACTGGCTCGCGCAGAACCGCCAGGGCCGCCATATCTGGCCCGGGCTGTTCACCAGCCGCATTGGCGCGCCCACCAAATCGTTCGTGCCGCAGGAGATCGTGCAGCAGATCGGCGTGACCCGCAGCCGCCCCAAAGCGGGCGGCCATGTGCATTTCAGCATGGCGCCGCTGATGGAAAACCGCCAGGGCATCACCGACCAGCTCAGGGCCGGTTCGTATCCCGGCCCGGCGCTGGTGCCGGCCACGCCGTGGCTGGGCAGCGAGCTCCCTGCCGCGCCCGTGGTCAGCGCGCGCCGCAACGGCAGCGCGGTCAGCCTGAAACTGGCGGCCAGGGACAACACCCATTTCGCGATCTGGTCGCGCCACGGCACGGAATGGCGTTTTGCGGTCGCACCGGCATCGAGAACCGAATGGACGGTGCCGGATGACGCCAGCGCGGTCGTCGTCAGCGCGATCGACCGGCTGGGCAACGAGAGCGAGCGCGTCTCCGTGCTGAAGGCGGCCGACGCGCCCCTGGCGGGTGCAAAGTGAATGGGCTCGGCCTCGGCATCGATGCCGGTGGCACGCGCACGCGCTGGGCACTGGCGCAGGGCGAAATCATTCTGGCCGAGGGCGAAGTGGCGGGCTTGTCGGCCCTGCAGTTAAGCAGCGAAGCGGGACGCGCCTCGATCCAGACAACGCTGGCTGAATTGGCGCAAGCGGTGCTGGCGCATGGCCAGCCGGCGCGGGTGGTGGCCGGTCTGACAGGTTTTGGCGACGATGGCGAACTGCTGAAAGCGTGGCTGTCGAGCCGGCTGCAGCTGCCGCACGCGGCGCTCACGCTGTACAACGACATTCACATCGCCTACCTGGCGCATTTCGCACCCGGCGAAGGCTATCTGGTCTACGCCGGCACAGGATCGATCGGCGCTTTCATCGACAGCGAACAGCAATTTCATCGCGCCGGTGGACGTGGCGTGGTCCTCGACGATGGTGGCGGCGGCTTCTGGATCGCGCGTGAAGCGTTGCGCCACATCTGGCGCAATGAGGATGAAGCGCCCGGGCGCTGGCGCGCGTCGCCGATGGCGCACGCCGTGTTCGAGCAGATCGGCGGCGACGACTGGGCCCTGTCGCGCCAGTTCATCTACGGCCAGGAACGTGGCGCGGTCGGCCGGCTGGCACTGGCGGTGGCCGCCAGTGCCGAGCGCGACCCGGTCGCGGCCGCGATTCTGTGCGCGGCGGGCGAAGAACTGGCGCGTCTGGCGCTGGCGCTGACGGCACGCTTTGGCGAACGGCCGATTGTCCTGTCGGGCCGCGCCGCCAGCCTGCACCCCTTGCTCGCACAAGCAATGCGCAAGAGATTGCCGGATGCGCTAAGCTTGACCCAACACCAGCGGCAGGCCCATCACGCCGCCGCCCGCATTGCTGCGCGAACCGAACCGAATGCCGACTGCCCATGAGAAATCCCGCCCTGTTCGCCCTATGCCTGCTTGCCCTGCTGACGGGCTGCACCACCGGCCCCCAGATTGACCGCAGTTTTTCCGCCAAGGGCCAGAGCAGCCGGGTCAAGTTCGTGGTGCTGCATTACACCGTCAGCAATACGCCCGGCTCATTGCGCACGCTGACCCAGGAAGTCGTCAGCAGCCATTATCTGGTGACCGATGATCCCAAGCCGGTCATCTATGGCCTGGTGGACGAGAACCGCCAGTCGAATCACGCCGGTGTGTCGAGCTGGAAGAATTACACCCTGCTCAATGGCAGTTCGATCGGCATCGAGATTGTCAACCCCGGCTTCACCAAGGGGCCGGAAGGGCGCATCTGGCACCCATTCCCGCAGGCGCAGATCGACCGCGTGATTGAGCTGGTCAAGGATATCGTGGCGCGGCACCAGATCCCCCCCGAGAATATTCTCGGCCACGCCGACATCGCGCCGATGCGCAAGCAGGACCCGGGTCCCATGTTTCCGTGGATTCAGCTGGCGCAGCAGGGGTTGGTGACCTGGCCCGATCCGCTCAAGGTCGCTGCCGCGCGCCCGGTCTTCGAACTGGCGCTGCCCGATACGCTGTGGTTCCAGAAGAAGCTTGCCGCGGTCGGTTATGCGACCCCGCAAAACGGCGAACTCGATGCGGCGACGCGCGCCACCATGGTCGCATTCCAGATGAGGTACCGGCCGACGATGTTTGATGGCAGCCCGGACGCGGAAACGGCCGCGCTGCTTGAGACGCTCGTGCCGACGCCGCCACCGCCAGCCTCGGCGCCGGCAGCACCGCCGGCAGCGCAACCACCCGACGCTGCGCCGGGAGCCGCGCCAGCACCAGCAGCGCCGCCGCCAGCAACGCAGCCAGCGGCACCACCGGCAGCACTGCCAGCAGCCCCACCGGCACCAGTGCCGGAGCCACCGCCGGCTCCTGTCGAGAACTGAGGCAGGGCGATGGAAGATCTCGCTTCCAGCGGCCAGTTCCGTCATCTCTCGACCATCGCCGGCATCGGCGTCGACCTGCGCTACGCCAGCGTGAACAATTTCGTCGGCCGCGACCTCTACTCCCCGTATGACTGCGCCTGGCTGCATCGCGATGCCGCCGCCGCGCTTGCGCAGTCGGTTGCCTGGCTGGCGCATGCGCGTCCCGGCTGGACCGCGCTGATCCTCGACGCGCTGCGGCCGCAGCGAGTGCAGCAGGAACTGTGGGATGCGCTGGCCGGCACCAGCCTGCAAATGTACCTGGCCGACCCGATACGCGGCTCGATCCACTCGTTTGGGATGGCAATCGACATCACACTGCTCGACGACGCCGGCCACGAGGTGGACATGGGTACCGGCTTCGACGACATGAGCGAAGCCTCGCACCCATCGCTGGAAGCGCTGATGCTGGCACGCGGCGTCATCACCAATGCGCAGGTGGCCAACCGTCACCTGCTGCGCGATGCGATGGCGCACGGTGGCTTCAATGGCATCGCCAGCGAATGGTGGCACTACGATCTGGGCGATCGCGATCTGGTGCGGCGCACCTTCCGGCGTGTGCTTTAGGGCTGGCGCGCGTAGCTCACCGTGAGCATTTCCCACTGGTGGCCATCAGGCTCGTTCCAGTACACGATCTTGCCGCCACGCGCGGTGTCGATTTGCAAATCGACCGGACCATGCACTGTGCTGCGATGGGCGATGCCGGCGGCGCGGATGCGCGCAAGGATGGCGTCGAAATCGTCGTCGCTGACCCGGAAGCAGTAGTGGCTGAGCGGGATCGGCGCGGGCCAGGTATCGAAGTCGAAGGTCAGTCCATCGCTCACGAACACCGGTGCGAACGGGCCGATGCCGGTTTCCGACCAGGGCACGTTCAGCAGCCCCGCCAGCAGTTTCGCCGCCGCCACCCGGTCGCGCGCCGGGACCAGAATATGATCGAGTTGAATCGCCATGTCGCCTCCCTTGTTCTTGGCACTATCGCATAAAAAGCCGGGAAAGCGCTTTCAGCCATTTCCGAAGCCAATCTCAAGCTCGAACTGATCGCGCCCAGCCTGGCGATGGGCCAGACCCAGGGACACCCCACCTTCGACGACGGCCTCAATGTCACCAACGGCGCGCAAGACAAGCCCCGCGTATCGCAGCGAGGACCATTGCGGCTGCTGCACCTGTGGTCAGCCAGTCAATTCCCCGCGCGCGCCACCCAGTCCACCAGTACATCCAGCGCCTGCCGCCCCGCCCCCGCATTTTCGCCGTTGATCATGGCCACCACCACGCACTGCTGCCCGTTCGCATCCGGCGCATACCCCGCAATCGCAATCACGTTGCGCACCGTGCCGGTTTTGATACGCGCGCGCTCGGCTGCCGGGCTGTCGCGCAAGCGCCGCCGCATGGTCCCATCCATTCCCGCAATCGGCAAACTGGCCTGAAACTCCGGCGCCCACTTGCTGCGCAATCCCGCCTGCAGCAAGCGCCCCATCTGCTGCGCACTGATGCGCTCCGTGCGTGACAGGCCCGAGCCATTTTCCAGCACCATGCCGGCGTCATCGATCCCCTGGCGCCGCATCCAGCTGCGCACGGCCAGGTCGGCGCGTGCGAGGGTCGGCATGGCGCCATTGGCCGGCAGCGGCTTGCTGCCCGCGACGGCGTCGCCCTCCAGGCTGCCCAGACTTAAAAACAGCGTGCGCGCCAGGGCATTGTCGGACAGCTTGTTGGTATCGCGGACGATTTCCGGCAGCGCGCGCGACACATGCTGGGCATAGGTGCGCGCCTCTAGTGGCCCGGCGCCCTCGATGGTGTCGCCCGCGATCTCGCCGCCCAGCCGCTCCCAGATTTCGCGGAATACCCGGTCCACGTAATCCTGGCGGTCCAGCACGTTGATGCTGTTCGAGCTCCAGCAATTCTTTGGATAGGTGCCGCGCAGGATGATGCGGATCTTGCCGCCCGGCTCGCGCACGATCTCGGGCGCTTTCCAGCCTTCTTCCCAGCGTCCGCATTCGGCGCTGATCAGCGTCATGCCAGACTCGATGGTGACCCGGTCCAGCTGAGGCTGCATGATCAGCTGCAGTTGCTGCTCGTCCGAACGCATGTCAAGCAGCAGCATGTTCTTGTTGAGCAGAAGGGCGTCGGGAATGACGTTGTAATAGGCGTCGGGCGACTCGTCGAAAGGCGGAATGCCCTGGTCAGTACGCGCCGGACTGAACAGGCCGCGGTCCAGCACCAGCCGGCCTTCGATGCGGCGGATACCCTGGTTGCGCACCGCTTGCAGCATGTTCTGCAAGGATTCGTTGTTGAGGTCGGCATCGGCGCCGCCGCGCAGCACCAGGTCGCCTGTCAGCGTGTCGCCGACGCGCGCCGCATTGCTGCGCAGCTCGGTGCGGCCACGGAAGACCGGCGTCAGTTGTTCCAGCGCGACCAGGGTAGTCACCACCTTGATGGTGGACGCGGGCTGCATCTGACGCTCGGCCAGGTGCGAGACCAGCGCCTTGTCGCCGCGCAGCACCAGCACGCTGACCGCTTGTTCGGAAATTTTGGCGGCAGCCAGCGCGCGGCTGACCGCTTGCGGCAGCTCTGCCTGGGCAGCCGGCAGCCAGGCCAGCAGGACGGCGAACGCGAGCGGACGGATCATGGCGCGCCTCAACCGAAGAACAGGTAAGCGACGGCAATGGCCGCGCAGATGCCGGCAAAGTCCGCCATCAGACCAGCTGAAATGGCATACCGCGTCTTGCGGATGCCGACCGAGCCGAAGTACAACGCCACAATATAGAAGGTGGTATCGGCCGAGCCCTGGAAGATGCAGGCCAGGCGGCCGACGAAGGAATCGACCCCGTAGGTGGTCATGGCATCGATCATCATGGCCTTGGAACCGCTGCCTGACAGCGGCTTCATCAGCGCGGTCGGCAGCGCCGGGGTGAATTCGGTATTCATGCCCAGGCTGATGAAGACCCACTCCAGACCGCGCACGACAAAGCCGAGCACGCCCGAATTGCGGATCACGCTGATCGCCACCAGCATGCCGACCAGGTAAGGAATGATCGTGAGCGAGGTCTGGATGCCGCCCTTGGCACCCTCGATGAAGGCCTCGTACACGTTCTCGCGCTTGCGCATGGCGCCGACGATGAACACGATGATGATCGAGAACAGGATCAGGTTGCTGGCCACGCGCGACACCAGTTCGATTTCCGGCTTGGTCAGGTACTGGGTGAAATAGAAGATCAGCGCGCAGATGGCCGCCGTCATGCCGCCCAGCCAGCCGAGCACCACGCGGTTGAGCAGATTGATGCGCTGCTTGATCGACACCACGATGATGCCGGTAACGGTGGCCACATAGGTGGCGATCATGCACGGAATGAAAATATCGGAGGGGTCCTTGGCGCCCAGAATCGCCCGCTGCGCCATGATGGCCAGCGGAATGAGCGTCAGGCCCGAGGTATGCAGCACCAGGAACATGATCTGGGCGTTGCTGGCGGTATCCTTGTTCGGATTGAGCGTCTGCAAGCTTTCCATGGCTTTCAGGCCGAACGGGGTCGCGGCATTGTCCAGGCCCAGCAGATTGGCGGAAAAATTCATCACCATGTGTCCGGTGGCCGGATGGTCCTTCGGCACTTCCGGAAAGATGCGCGAAAAGAAGGGCGAGATCACGCGCGCCAGCCAGCCGACCGCGCCGGCCTTTTCGCCAATGTTCATGATGCCGAGCCACAGGGTCATCACCCCGGCCAGCGGCAGGGCAATATCCATGACCCCCATCTTGGCCGATTCGAAGGTGCCGTCGATAATCTTCTTGAAAATCTCGGTGTCGCCCAGGAATAGCCACTGCAGCAAGGCGGCCAGAAAACCGACCAGAAAGAAGCCAGACCAGATGTAATTAAGTGCCATGTCGTATTTTCTATTCGCGTGAATACCGGTGTTGCAGCGAGAGTATAGGCTTAGCTTGGCCTATATTGCCGGAAGTACGCCGTATCCGGATGTAAAAAATTGCGTCCTGTGCGCATCACGCGCCTATGATGGCGAAGCAACCACGAGAGACGTCATGCCACCTGTCCGTATAGCTTTCGCAATGCTTCTGGCCGCCGCCATGACGGCGGCGCCCGCGCGGGCAGCGGAAAAGGTGCTGCATACCTACCTGAGTACCAGCGAAACCGGACTCGACCCTGCTGTCGCCTCCGACATTGCCACCCTCAGCCTGCTGGAGAACTTGTTCGATCCGCTGCTGCGCTATAACTACCTGGCGCGCCCGCTCACGCTGGAAGGCAATACCGCCGCCGGCTTGCCGCAGATCGAAGAAAACGGGCTGCGCCTGACCTTCAAAATAAAACCTGGCATCTATTTCACGCCTGACCCTGCCTTCGGCGGCAAGCCGCGCGAGCTGATCGCAGCCGACTATGTTTACAGCCTCACGCGCCTGTACGACCCGGCTCTGCATTCGCCCTGGTTGTCTCTGTTCGAAGGAAAGATCGCCGGCGATGCCGCTTTAAAAACAAGCTTCAGCTACGACACCGCGATTGCCGGCCTGCAGGCGCCTGACCGCTACACGCTGCGCATCACCCTGTCCGCGCCGGACAACAATTTCCTGCGCTACCTGGCCACGCCCGCCTCCGGCGTGGTCGCGCGCGAGGTGGTGCAAGCCTATGCCGGGCAGGTCGGCAATCACCCGGTCGGCACCGGCCCGTTTCGCATGGGCGAATGGAAGCGCAGCGACAAGATCGTGCTGCTGGCCAACCGTGGCGCGACAACACCGCCGCTGGTCGACAAGGTCGAGGTCCGTATCGCCGAGGAATTCCAGGGCCGCGTGCTGGGTTTTCTGCGCGGCGAATACGACTACCTCGAGCAAGTGCCGGAAGCAATGACGGACATGGTCATCAGCAAGGGTGCGCTCAAGCCCGAACTGGCAGCGCGCGGTCTGGTGCTGACCCGCTTTCCCGTGCTGCAGACTTACTATATGTGGATGAACATGGACGACCCAGTGCTGGGCGGCTACAGCAAGCCGAAGCTGGCCCTGCGCCGCGCCATCGCCCTGAGCTACAACAGCGATGAAGACATCGGCCTGCTCAAGAAAGGTTTTGCCTTGCGCGCCGAGTCGCCGCTGCCACCGAATGTACTCGGCTACGATCCCGGCTACCGCAGTCCGGTGCGCTACAACAAGGCGATGGCCGAGGGCTTGCTCGAGCGCTACGGCTACCGCCAGCGCGACCCGGACGGCTTCCGGCGCGGGCCCGACGGCAAACCGCTGACGCTGTTCATGCACAGCGAAGCGACCGTCGGCGGGCGGCTGCGCGATGAACTGTGGCGTAAGAACCTGAATGCCATCGGCCTGCGCGTCAGCTTCCGCAGCGACAAGAAGACCGAGATCATCAAGGCTTCGCGCCTGGGCAAGGTGCAAATGTTCGAAAGTAACTGGATCGCGGACTTTCCTGATGGCGACAATTTCTATCAACTGCTGTACGGGCCGAACAGCGGCCGCGCCAACTACGCACGCTTCAACCTGCCAGCCTACAACGCCCGCTACGAGCAGGCGCGTGCCTTGCCGGACTCGCCGGCACGCAACAAGCTGTACTTTGAAATGAACCAGCTCTTGCATGCTTACACGCCCTGGGTGCCGCTCACGCATCCTGTATCAGCCGATATCCGCCAACCGTGGCTAAAAAACTACACCCGTCATCCGGTTGCGCTTACCACATGGCGCTATGTTGATCTTGATCTGGATCTGCGCCAACGCAACATGAGACCGTTCCGGTAGCGTTCGCTTGCGCCATCTTTCTTGCAAGTTTGGTAGCCTGCGACAGCAGACCTTTCCTCACTTCAAGGAGCTTCCATGGACTGGAAACATGGCGCGCAGCTGATTGCGCTTGCCGGCTTTGCCGCACCTGCCGCAGCCCAGCTTGCCGATAGCAGCGCGCCGATGGCACGCGTCGAAATCACCGGCAGCAGCATCAAGCGCATCGCCCGTGAAGGGGCCCTGCCGCTGGACGTGATTACCAGAAAGCAACTCGACGAGCAGGGTATTGTCAATGCCGAACAGCTGATCGCCACGCTTAACGTGAACGGCAATGGCTCGGACAACCTCGCCAGCAATGCCGACGTGGCCACCGGTGCGCAGCGCGGCAACAACGGCGCCAGCTCCGCCAACCTGCGTGGCCAGGGCGCCGACAGCACCCTGGTGCTGCTCAACGGCCGCCGCATCGCCACCCACGGGATGAAAGGCTCGGCGGTCGACCTGAACTCGATTCCCTTTGCCGCGGTCGAACGGGTGGAAGTGCTCAAGGACGGGGCCTCCGCCATTTACGGGACCGATGCCATTGGCGGCGTCATCAATTTTATTTTGCGCCAGAACTACAAAGGCCTGGAGGCGCAGGCCTTTACCGATATCACCGAGGCGGGCGGCGCGCGCATCGACCGCTTCCAGGTCACCGGCGGTTTTGGCGACCTGGAGCAGCAAGGCTACAACGTGCTGGTGGCCGGCTCGGTCGGCAAGAACCAGGCGCTGCGGGGCGACCAGCGCGATTTCGTTAACACCTTCCAGCCCGAGCGCGGCTTGTCGGTGGATACGCGCGGTGCGCCGTTTGCCAATGTGTTTGCCACCAGCGTGGGCAACTCGATCTTCAGCCGCAGCAGCAACACTGGCCCCACGCTGCCGGGTGGCAGCCAGGGTTTCAGCGGCGTCAGCCTGCTCGACCTGCCGGGCGGCGCCGGCTGCAACGCGTTCGACGGCATGGGCCCTTACGACGCGGTATTGTGGGATACCCCCGCGGCTGCCTACGGTTGCGCCTGGGATACCGGGCGCGCCGCGGTGCTGCAGCAACCGGTCAAGAACTGGAACCTGGTGTCGCGGGCGACCTTCAAACTCGCTGGCGGGCACCAGTTGTTCGCCGAAGTCGTGGGTTCCAAGACTGAGGTCGCCAAGAGTTTTTCGCCGAACCAGATTTCACCAGGCACGACCACCTTTCCCGCCAGTTCCTTCTATCCGGCCACAGGCGCCGCTTACAACCAGGTATTCAACAGCCTGGTGGCGGTATTCCCGTCCATTGAAGCAAATCGCGGCCTGCCCATTGCCTACCGCTGGCGTTGCATGGAATGCGGCAACCGGGAAATCGCCACCGAAACCAAGGCGGGCCGTGTGCAGCTCGGCGCGGACGGGCAGATCGGCAAGGCCGACTACAAGATCGGCATCGGCCGCGCCTACAGCGAATCGCAATCGACTTTGGGCACCGGCTTCAATTACACGGCGGCACTGGCGAATGCCCTTGGCACCGGCGTCATCAATCCCTTCCTGATGCCGGGCGAGCGGCAAACGCCGGCCGCGCTGGAACTGATCCGCAGCACCTCGGCCGAAGGCGTGGTTCTGTATGGTGGCCGCACCACACTGACGTCGATCGATGCGGCGCTGTCCGGCGAAGTGGCACGCCTGCCGGCTGGTGCGGTCCTGGCTGCCATTGGTACCGACCTGCGGCGCGAGGAGTACCGCTTCAACGGCGACCTGCGCGAACTGGTCAACCGGCCCGCGATCTTGAACGCGCCATTCGACGATGTGAACGCCCTGCCGCAAGTGAGCCGCACCGTGCGCGCCCTGTATGCCGAGGTGATCGTGCCGGTCACCAAGGCGCTGGAACTGACGGGGGCACTGCGGCGCGACCACTATTCCGGCTTCGGCACCACGGTCAATCCCAAAGTATCCTTCCGCTACCAGCCGCAGGAGCAATGGCTGTTTCGCGGTTCCTATAATGAAGGTTTCCGCGCGCCGGCATTCAACCAGCTGTTCAATGGTGTGACGGAGTCGACCTATGTCGGCAAGGACCTGGCCGATCCCACCCGCTGCGCCGGCGGCAAGGTCGATACCGCGCAGCCGGGCTGCGAATCGATCAATCCGATTATCCTGACCGGCGGCAAAGCCTCGCTGGGACCGGAAACCGCCAAGCAGGCAACCGTGGGCTTCGTGTTCGAGCCTTCTGCGCGCTTTTCCTTCAACCTGGACCTGTGGGAAATCCGCCGCGCCGATACCATCAAGACGGTGCCGCTGGCCACCATGCTGGCCAACGCCGGTCTGTTTGTCGAGCAGTTTCTGCGCGACGCCAACGGCCAGCTGATCGCGGTCGACCAGCGCTGGGTGAATGCCGGCGAAGGCATCACGCGCGGCATCGAAATCGGCACCCGCACCAGTGGCAAGGCCATGGGCGGGACCTGGGGCGCCGGGCTGGACGGTTCCTGGCTGCTCAAAAAAACCAACCGGCCCTTGCCGAACGCCGCCTTCGGGGAGAGCGAAGTGGGCCGCTACGTCACCACCGGCGACCTGGGGCTGCGCTGGAAGCACACGGCCTACCTGAGCCTGCGCCGCGGCGACTGGAGCGGCCTGTTCCAGAACGTGTATCGCAGCGGCTATACGGACCAGGTGCTCCCGGGCGTTGCCAGCGGCAGGGTGGTGCCGTCCAACTACGATCCCAAGGTCGACGCTGATTCCATCTTCCACGTCAGCGCGACCTACACCGGGATTGCCCAGCTGGCGCTGACGGTCGGCATCAAGAACCTGTTCGACAAGGATCCGCCGTTTGCCATTACCTACGACAGCAACACCGGGGCCGGCAGTTCCTGGGAACCGCGGGTGGCCGATCCGCGCGGCCGCTCGCTGACCCTGATGGCGAACTACACGTTTTTGTGAGTGCTATAGTTAGCCAACATTTACTCCAGACAGGCGCGCGATGGCGGGCAGCGACAAGATCAGCCGGCGGGCCTTTGGCGCTCTGGCAGCGGCAACGGTGGCGGCGCCGGCGTTGGCAAGCGCCGCCCCGCCACAAAAAACACTCATCAAGCCGCCGCGCCTGCGTTTTGGCGACACCATTGCGCTGCTGGCGCCGGGCGGGCATACCGATGAAGACGGCATCGCAATGGCGGTGGCCCGCATCGAAGCGCTGGGCTTCAAGGTGCGCCTCAGTCCCAACCTGCGCGCCGTGCAGGGCTTGTACGCCGGTTCGGTCCAGCAACGTGTGGACGATGTGCATGCCATGTTCCTTGACCCGCAGGTAAAAGCGCTGTGGTGCATCCGCGGCGGCTCGGGCTGCATTTCAATCCTGAACGCGCTCGATTACGCGCTGATCCGGCGCCATCCCAAGATATTGCTCGGCTTTTCCGACATCACCGCGCTGCACCTGGCGCTGTACCGCAAGGCGGGCCTGGTGAGCTTTCATGGCCCGGTCGCCACCTCGTCTGTCGATTCGGTGTACGCCACCCGCCACCTGCTGTCGGTGCTGATGGATCCACAGCCCGTCTATGTGATTCCAATGGCGCAGGAAAATGCCGCGCGCGCCGTGCAGGAGCCGCAGTTTGCGATACGCACCAGTACCCACGGCAAGGCCGAAGGTCCTTTACTGGGCGGCAATTTGAGTCTGGTCAGTGCCTTGATGGGCACGCCCTACGCGGCGGATTTCCGCAAGGCGATTCTGTTCATCGAGGAAGCCAACGAAGCGCCCTACCGGATCGACCGCTGGATGACCCAGCTCGATCTGGCGGTCGGCTTGCGCCATGCGGCCGCGCTGATGATGGGTGTGTGCCAGAAATGCGTGCCGGCCGATGAGGAACCTTCGCTCAGCACCGATCAGACCCTCGACCTGCATTTGCAGCCGCTGGCGATTCCCGCCGTGCGCGGCTATTCCTTCGGCCACATTCGTGACCAGTTCACCCTGCCGGTCGGGATTCGCGCCCGCCTTGACACCCTGAGCCAGACCCTCACGCTGCTGGAACCGGCCGTCAGCTAGTGCCGGGCGCCTCAGTGCGACACGATCTGCGACAGAATGGCGTAGGCCGGGCCGGTCTGCGGCTGCTCGAGCAGCACGGTCAGCTCGGTGAAAGTGCACATCATGGTGACCACGCTGATCTTGTTCCATGCCAGTTTTTTCAGCACGCTGTGATAAATGCCGGGCGTCTTGAGTGTTTCGGGATTCAGGCGCAGGGTCAGCGCGGTCAGGTTTTCCACCCGCGCCACGTGGCGCTCGGTAACAAAGGCCGATTCCACCACATGCACCAGCGGCCGGCTGCACACCACCAGCATTTCATGCACGCCGCGCGTCACGGAAACAAAGCTGCCGTGATGGCGTTCGGCCAGCGCCAGCAATTTGCGCTGGCATTCATTGCTGTTGTCCGACAGGCGGTAGGTCACCAGCGTCAGCTCGGTGCGAGTGGTCAGTTCGCCCATGCGCGGGGCCAGCATGATGGGCTTGGCATCGTTCTGCTGCGGCATGCGCTCGGACAGGCGGCGCAGCGCCATCACCACGGCGGCCTGGCCGACCGGTTTCCACAGGTCCGATTCGAGTTGCGGGCGCAGCTGGCGCGCCAGTTCCGACAAGTTGATAAGTCCGAGCGACATACCCTCAGTCAGAAATGCCGATTCTGAGACGATTTGCTCGACTTTGGTGGCGATCGAAAGCATGTCTTTCAGGTCCTCAATGCAAGGCGGACGCCCATTCAAGCCGCAGCGGACTCGACAGGGAGGCCACCGCAGCCGGGTCGGCCGCGCGTTGTTACCGTGGGGCGTTACTGGGGATGGCGGCGCGCCGGCGGGGGCGCGCCTGAACGTGAACTTATCGCCAAACCGTGCCGGGGGGCGGCTGTCGCGGGAACGACTGCGGTGGTGAATGGGTGCCGGATGCCAGTTGCGATGATGACGTCATGTTGATCCCGTTTAACTGTAGTGCGCTGTGTATGGAGCGTCGTCCGTGCGCTTTTATCAATGTTGCCTGGGTCGTAAAACCTGACAACTTGGATTGAGTGTAGACCCGTTCACTAAAAAAACGCAATCGAAATGCTGTACTAAAACTATCGAATTGTTTCATTTCCGCACGGACGGTCAGCCATGCGCAGGACATCAAACGCCCAAAAAACAGGCAAAAATTGATTGCTATCAACAATATATTCTTTAGAAAATTTACCCTGAGGCTGCTCAGTTGCTCGGTAAAAATGTTCATAACTGAACAATCCGCAGCCACTTGACTAAATTGGCAAGTTTATTGACTCCGAACTAGCGCCAGGATTAATGTCCCTCCACTCGCGTATTCCGGACCACAAGACTGGCTTGCACGGGGAGCTGCCACGGTCCCGTGGCCACGAAAAATCACATTACAACAATGATTGAATACTGGAGAAATAATGAATTTCCCTAAAACTTTGCTAGCCGCATCGATTGCAATAATTCCCATGTTCGCCGGAAGCGAGGCCCTTGCCTCCGGTCCGATCATGGGCGCACCGGTGGTCAAATCGCAGCAGCAAGCAGCCACCCTCGTTGCCAAGCTCGACGCTACCCGCGGCGCGCGTGGTCTCGACACCAATCACAGCTTCGCCATCCTGACCCAGCATCCGGGTGTGACCGGCACCAAGATCACCCGCGCGGCGCACACCTATAAAGGCGTGCCGATCTTCCAGTCGGAATCGGTGGTCGTCACCGACGACCGCGGCAGCATCATCAGCGAATCGATCTCGGACCGCCGCGCCGGCCTGGGCGCCACCAGCGGTGCCCAGATCGTGGGCGCCAAGGTCGCCAGCCTCGATGTGAAACCGAGCGTTACCGCCAGCGCTGCCATCGACAGCGTGGTGCGCAAAGTGGCGCCAGGCGCCTCGCACCATGCGCCGCCGAGCGCGCAGCTGGTGGTTTATCCGATCATGAAAACCGTGCGCGTGCCTGGCGCCGAAGGCAAGGCCGAAGCGGAACTGAACGCGATGGACCTCGCCGACGAAGTGGCCGGCTATGAGCTCGCCTACGTGGTCAAGACCCGCATGATCAGCGGCGACAAGGCGATCTACCATGACACCATTATTAGCGCCAAAACCGGGCAGGTTCTCAAGCAGTGGCAATCGCTGCAAACCGTGGTCGGCGTGGGCAACAGCCAGTACAACGGCCAGGTACCGATCCAGACCACGCTGTCGGGCTCGAACTACACGATGAAGGATTCGACCCGCGGCACCGGCGGCACCTTCGGTGGCATGGCGATCACCAACGCCAACCACACCACCAGCGCCGGCTCGATCTACACCAACACCACCAACACCTGGGGTGACGGCAAACAGTACATCTCCGGCGGCAGCACCACCAATGCCAATGGCCAGACCGCCGCAGTCAACGCGCTGTGGGGCTTGATGAACACCTACGACACGCTGAAAAACGTGCTCGGCTGGCAGTCGCTGGACGGTAACAACACCGCGACCTATATCGCCGCGCACGTCAACACCGCCTACGACAATGCCTACTACAGCGACACCTGCCGCTGCATGTTCATCGGCGACGGCGGCTCCTCGTTCAACAGCCTTGGCGCGATCGACGTGATTGGCCACGAGATGGGCCACGGCGTGACCGCCGCCACCTCGAACCTGACCTACAGCGGCGAATCGGGCGGCCTGAATGAATCGTCGTCCGACATCACTGGCGAAGTGGTGGAAGCGTATGCCCGCGCAGGCGGCACCGGCACCGTGATCCCAGCGTCGGGCAACGACTGGATGACCGGCAAAGAAATCAGCAAATCGGGCAATCCGCTGCGCTGGCTGTACAAGCCAAGCAAGGATGGCCGTAGCCCGGATGCCTGGAGCAGCACCATCAAGAACCTGGACGTCCACCTGAGCAGCGGCCCGAACAACCGCATGTTCTACTTCCTGGCCCAGGGATCGAACGCGACTTCCGGTTCCGACTACTACAGCCAGTACCTGAACAAGTCGCCGGCAGCGATGACCGGTATCGGCAGCGACAAGGCCTTCCGCATCTGGTTCAAAGCCAATACCACCAAGTTCACCGCCTCGACCAACTACGCCGATGCCCGCAACAAGGTCAAGCTGGCAGCGGAAGAACTGTATGGCGTTGGCAGCAAGGAAGCAATCGCCGTGGTGCGCGCTTACGCGGCCATCAACGTCGGTACCGACATCGATGAAAACGGCGGCGGCACCCCTGGTGCTGTGTCGATCAGTTCGCAGCCGCAAAGCGTGAGTGTGGCGGCCGGTTCGACCGCGTCGTTCTCGGTCACCGCAACCGGCGGCACCGCGCCGTACAAGTACCAGTGGCTGCGTAACGGCGCCAGCATCGCCGGCGCGACCTCGCAGTCGTATAGCCTGACGGCGCAAGCGTCGGACAACGGCGCGGGCTTCAGCGTGGTGGTGACCGACTCGGCCAACACCCCGACCAAGGCGACCAGCAACAGCGCGACCCTGACGGTGGGCAGCACCGGCGGCAGCACCGAGCGCGTCACCAACGGCGGCTTCGAGTCGGGTACCACCGGCTGGGCCGGCACCACCGGCGCGATCGGCACCTGGGCCCAGCAGCCTGCGTTCGAAGGCACCCGCAACGTCTGGTTCGGTGGTAACGGCGTGACCGCGACCGAAACGCTGACCCAGTCGGTGTCGATTCCATCGAACGCCACGGCCGCGACGCTGAGCTTCGCTCTGCACATCGATACCGCTGAAACCACCACCACGACCGCCTACGACAAGCTCACTGTCACGGCGACCGTGAATGGCGCGGCCACGACGCTGAAAAGCTACAGCAATCTGAACAAGGCAGCGGGCTACAAGACCGAGTCCTTCAACCTGCTGCAGTTCAAAGGCCAGACCGTGACCCTGACGTTCGGGCTGAGGGAAGACTCGTCGCTGCAAACCAGTTTTGCGGTCGACAAAGTCAGCCTGATCACCCAGTAACACCACCCTGAGGAGGGCGGCAGCTGCTACTGCCGTTCCCTTTTTTCAGCCCCGGCCAAGGCCGGGGTATTTTTGTTTGTGCGGCCGAGATGGGCGGGAGCGGAACATGGCGTTGAATGACGGATTCGAAAGCAGAACACTGAGTGTGGCGCTGGCGCCCGAGATGCTGAGCGCCGTGGTGCGCGACGGCGCGCGCGTGCTGGCCTGCAGCGAGATCAGAATTACTCCGGGTAGCGGCGAAGGCCACTGGTCCGCCGGGCTGGCCGCCTTTGAAACCTGGATCAGGCACGCTGGCAGCGGCCTGGCCGGGGTGCCGCTGGCAATCAGCATCAGCACGCGCTGGTGCCAGCTGGCCATGCTGCCGTGGAGCGATGCACTGCTCTACCAGGACAGCGCGCAGCGCTATCTGCAGGAACGCTTCATGCGCATTTATGGCAATGCGGCGCGCAACTGGGAGATGCTGTGCGACGACAGCGCGCGCGGCCAGCCACGCCTGGCCTGTGCGCTCGAGGGCCAGTTCGCCCTCGGCCTGCGTGAAGCGGCGCGGGCACACGGGCATGACAACGTGCGCATCGAATCGGTGGTTACCGCTACCGCGCGCACCATCGTGCCGGCGCCGTGCGACCGTTTTGCGCTGCAGGAGCCGGGCAAGCTGGTGCTGGTGGCGCGCCGTTACGGCAGGGTGGTCGGCATCGAATCGCAATCGTGCCCGGTCAGCTGGCCGGCGGCGCTGCCGCCCGCCTGGCAGCACTGGACCCAGCGCCCGCCCGAAGCGGGCGAAGTGGCGCAGGTGATCGTGTTCGCGCATGACAGCACAGCGACGACGATGCCGGTGCGGCCTTGGCATCGCGATGGTACGGCGTATTATTTTGTGCAGAATGCGCAAGCGAGCGCGCAAGATGCACCGGATCAGGCCCGCGAACGGGTGGGACCAGCGCGGCCTGGTGCGCACGAGCTGTCCGTGGGGCCTTAATTCTCTAATGTGAATCGGTAGTGAATCTGATAGACCATTGGACAGGGCTGGCCGGCGCAGCGGCCAGGTTTGAACTGCTGTTCCATCATGATCAGGGTGGCGGCCTGGCTCAGTTCCGGGTCCGGCGACTTGAAGATCTTCACCGTGCTTGCCTTGCCATCGCTACCGACCATGGCATGGATGATCAGGCTGCCTTTGGTCAAGGCCATGTTCTGGATGCGCGACATCCAGCTCGTTGCCGACTGCAGTCCCTTGGCCGGATACGGCGGCTCGTCTTCCTCGCGCAGCATCGGGTAGTTGTGTCGCGCGGTTTGTTTCTGCGCAGGTGACAGCTGCTGGTACGAGGCTTCAAAGGGCAAGCCCTTGAATTGACTGAGCTCGCGTTTTGACAGGGTGTGGCGCGGGTCGGAGGTTTTTTCGTACAGGACGTACTGGCCTTCGTCCGCCGCTGGCGGCGGCGTGTCGCTGGACGCCTTTCTGCCGTTGACGAATTCGCCCTCGAACACCTGGCCGCCGATGTACGTCGCCTTGCCGTGTCCATGGAAGCGGTCTTCTGACCATTGGCCCTGGTAACTGCCGCCGGTGGCGAACTTTGCCGTGCCCTGGCCGTGACGCATGCCGTTCATCCAGGACCCTTCGTATTCGTCGCCACCCGCGGTCAGCAGTATGCCCTTGCCTTCGCGCTTGCCGGCAGCGTAGTGGCCTTCGAACTGGTCGCCGTCTTCGTTCTTGACGTAAGCGAGACCGTGGCGTTGGCCGCGCAGCATGCCACCTTCGTAGCGATGTTCATCGTCGTCTTTGTCGTGCCAGACCAGGATGCCCTCGCCGTCTGCCAGGCCATCCTTGCACGGCCCCTGCCAGCTTGCCTTGCTGACCAGTCGGGGCTCCTCCAGGGCAAAACGGCAATCGCTCTTGCCCAGTGCGGGGTCGGTGGCTTGTGCTGATGGCAGCATCAGCATCGCCATGCAGAACACGGCGCAAGGAAGGGACGGGTTACGTGATTTCAAGGTTTTGCTCTTGTATGAGGCAAGGGGACTCAGATGATTTCGTAGTGGAGCGGGTACATCATCTGGCACGGTTTGCCCGAGCAGGTGCCGGGCGTGAAGGTCTCCTGCATCATGATCAGGACCGCGCCGCGCGTCAGTTCATCGTCGGGCGAGGCGATGGTTTTGACCGATATGGCCTTGCCGTCCGCGCCGACCAATACCATCAGATACACCTTGCCCGTGATGCCGGGCGGCTGCGCCTTGTGCAGCCATTCGGATGCGCCGCGCTTGCCCTTGGCCGGATAAGGTGGCACATCGTCCTCGTGCAGCATCGGATAGTCCAGGCGCACCGTCTGTTTCTGCTGCGCGGACAGCTCGGCGTAGGACTTGTCGTAGGGGACACCGGTCATGGTGGCGTATTCGCGCTCGCGTCCCAGGTTGCTGCCGACCGGCGGGCGTTTGCTGGCCAGGGCGTAGCTCGACTGGTCGGGTGCCACGTCCGCTGTGTTGCTGCCGACCGGCTTGCCCCCGCTAAATTCAGTTTCCACCACCTGGCCTCCAATGTAGCTCGCCTTGCCATGGCCGTGGTACCAACCGTCTTTCCAGGCACCGTCGTAGCGTCCGCCCGTGGCGTAGGTTTCCCAGCCTTTGCCGTTCTTCTGGCCATTTTTCCAGTCGCCCTGGTATTCGTCGCCCTCGTCGGTCAGATACAGCCCCTTGCCTTCGCGCCGGCCGTTGACAAAGCCGCCCTCGTACTGGTCGCCGCGCTGGTACTTGACGTAGCCGGGACCCTGGCGCAGTCCGCGTTCCAGGCCGCCTTCGTAGCGCCACAGCTCCTTGCCCTCGCGTTTCCAGATCAGCACGCCCTGGCCCTGGGCATAACCGTCCTTGCAAGGCCCTTTCCAGACCGCGCTCACTGCAGGGTCGGCCTCAGAGCCGATCAAGTGACAATTGGCGGCGCCAAGCAAAACCGGCTCGTCCGCAAGGGCAGGGGTGACGGGCAGTATTGCGGCGCACAGGAGGGCGATCAGGACGGCTTTTTTCATTGGCGGATAGTTCGGAACGCTGGCCCGCGGCAGAGGGGTGCCGGCCAGTGATGTTGGGAAATATCTATTGTATAACGAAAACTAGACCGTAAGACAATGTTTTAAGCCAGCTTGAGGGACATGAAGGCGTACCCCAGCGATTCCCCGTCAATGCGGAACATGTCTTCGATCTCGCCCAGCTGCACGAAGCCGGCGCGCTGATAGAGCTTGCGCGCGGCCTGGTTCACGGACAGCACTTCCAGGTCGATCCATTCGATCGCTTCGCTGCGCGCCCAGGCCACGGCGACTGCCACCATCGCAGCCCCCAGGCCCTGCTGACGAAAGTCGCGGTGCACGCCCATGCCGAGCAGGCAGCGGTGGGCGGACGCTTTTTCCATGCGCGCGCGCAGGTCGATGTGCCCTGCGATGCGCCCGTCCGGCGTGAGCGCGAGCCAGCCGCGCCGCCAGCCGCTTTGTCCGACCGGCGTCTCCATGCCGAGGCGGAAGGCCGCTTCCTTCTCGGCCGGGAAACCGCTTTCCGCGCGCGGGATCGGCATGAACTTGGCGGTGCCGCCCACGCCGTTGTCGGACACGTGATCGTTCAGGTAAACAAAGAATCGGTCCAGGTCATCCCGGACCGTCTTGCGGATTGCGATGGGGGGCCTGGTCATTACAGTGCGCGGGCGATCAGAATTTTCTGGATGTCGCTGGTGCCTTCGTAGATCTGGCACACGCGCACGTCGCGGTAGATGCGCTCGACCGGGAAGTCGCTCACATAGCCGTAACCACCGTGCACCTGGATCGCGTCCGAGCACACGCGCTCGGCCATCTCCGAGGCGAACAGTTTGGCCATGGCCGCTTCTTTCAGGCAGGGCAGGCCGGCGTCCTTCATCGCCGCGGCGTGGCGGATCAGCTGGCGCGCGGCCTCGATCTGGGTTGCCATCTCGGACAGCTTGAACTGCACCGACTGGTGTTCGAAAATCGGCTTGCCGAAGCTTTCGCGCTCGCGCGCATACACCAGCGCCGCTTCGAAGGCGGCGCGCGCCATGCCCACCGCCTGCGAGGCGATACCGATACGGCCGCCTTCCAGGCCCGACAGGGCGATCTTGTAGCCCTGGCCTTCTGCGCCGATCAGGTTCTCGGCCGGGATGCGGCAGTTCTCGAACAGGATCTGGGCGGTATCGGACGAATGCTGGCCCATTTTCTGTTCCAGCCCAGCGACAATGTAGCCCGGGGTGGAAGTCGGCACCCAGAAGGCGCTGATGCCTTTCTTGCCGGCGGCCTTGTCGGTGACGGCCATGACAATCGCCACATCGGCGTATTTGCCGCTGGTGATGAACTGCTTGGTGCCATTGAGGACGTACTCGCCGCCCTCACGCGTGGCGGTGGTGCGCAGGGCCGAGGCATCGCTGCCGGTGTGCGGCTCGGTCAGGGCGAAGGCGCCCAGCATCGCGCCCTGGGCCAGTGGGCGCAGCCACTGCTGTTTTTGCGCGTCGTTCGCGTACATCATCGCGATCGAGCATACCGGGCAGTTGTTGACCGAGATGATGGTCGAGGTGCCGCCGTCGCCGGCCGCGATCTCTTCGAGCACCAGCGCCAGCGACACGTAGTCCAGGCCCGCGCCGCCCAGTTCTTCCGGCACGGCCACGCCAAACGCGCCCAGGGCGGCCAGTTCTTTCAGCTCGTCCTTCGGGAAGTAGTGTTCCTTGTCCCAGCGGGCGGCGTTGGGCGCCAGGCGCTCCTGCGAAAAGGTCCGCAGGGCGTCGCGGATCATCTGGTGTTCTTCGGTCAGTATCATAAATGTCTTCTTGTTGGGCTTACCAGGCAATTGGCGTGCCGTCGTAGTTCAAAAATGTGCCGTTGGCCGCAGGTCCGGCCAGGGCCAGGGTAGCGCGCAAGCCCCTCACGCTGACATCGACCTCGATTTCCGCACCCTCGCCGCCCATGTCGGTCTTTACCCAGCCGGGGTGGAAGGCCACGCAGGTCACGCCTTGCGGCCCGAATTTGATGGCCGTATCCATCAGCACCGAATTGAGCGCGGCCTTGCTGGCGCGGTACAGCGTGGCGTCGGCGCCGGCGCGCTGGCCGATCGAACCCATGATCGACGACAGCACCGCCAGCTTGCCGCGTACCGGCACCGTCATCGGGGCGATCACGGGCAGCAGGCGCATGGCGGCCAGCACATTGGTGTGCATGACGCTGTCGAATTCCTGCTGGGTCGGAAAACCGTCGTGGCGCGGGCCGAACTGGCCGGCGTTGAGGAAGGCCGCGTCGATGATTTCGCCGTCCAGATTCCAGCCGAGCGCGGCAATCGAATCGGCGCTGGTGACGTCGAGCTGATAGCTGTGCGCGTGCATGCCGGCCAGGCGTTTGCAGTCCGCTTCCGCACGCGCGGTGGCGATCACACGCCAGCCATCGGCCAGGTACTGGCGTACCAGTTCAAGGCCGATGCCGCGCGAAGCGCCGATGATCAAAGCTGTTGGCATGCCGTGTTCCTTTCAAAAATTCCCCACATGGCCGGCGCCGGGGCGCAGGCCATGCGGACCTTGCTCTTTTTGCTTACGCCATCTCGATGGCCATGGCCGTCGCCTCGCCGCCGCCAATGCACAGCGATGCCACGCCGCGCTTGCCGCCGGTTTTCTTCAGCGCGCCCAGCAAGGTCACGATGATGCGCGCGCCCGAAGCGCCGATCGGGTGGCCCAGCGCACAGGCGCCGCCGTGGATATTGACTTTGCTGTGCGGGATATCCAGGTCGTGCATGGCGGCCATCGGCACCACGGCAAACGCTTCATTGATCTCGAACAGGTCAACGTCCGACGCTTTCCAGCCGGTCTTGGCGAATAGCTTCTTCATCGCATCCACGGGCGCGGTGGTGAACAGGTTCGGCTCCTGCGCAAACGTGGCGTGGCCGACGATCTTGGCGATCACGGTCAGGCCCAGTTCACGGGCCTTCGATTCGCGCATCATGACCAGCGCCGCGGCGCCGTCATTGATCGACGAGGACGAGGCGGCCGTGATGGTGCCGTCTTTCTTGAACGCCGAACGCAGGGTCGGGATCTTGTCGACCTTGGCCTTGAGCGGACCTTCATCGGTATCGATGATGGTGTCGCCGGCACGGCCACTGACCGTCACCGGTGCGATTTCCCATTTGAAGGCGCCTTCCTTGGCCGCTTCCTGCGCGCGCTTGACCGAGGCAATCGCGAACGCATCCTGCGCTTCGCGCGTGAACGCATACTTGGCGGCGCATTCTTCGCCGAAGGTACCCATGGAACGACCTTCGCCGGTTTTCTCGTTGCGCGAGTAAGCGTCTTCGAGGCCGTCGTACATCATGTGGTCGAACATCATGCCGTGGCCGATGCGGTAGCCGCCACGTGCTTTCGGCACCAGGTAAGGGGCATTGGTCATCGATTCCATGCCGCCGGCGACAATCACGTCGGCACTGCCGGCCATCAGGCTGTCATGCGCGAAGATGGTCGCCTGCATGGCGGCGCCACACATTTTCGAGAGCGTGACCGCGCCGGTCGACAGCGGCAAACCGCCCTTGATCGCGGCCTGGCGCGCCGGCGCCTGACCCTGGCCTGCCATCAGGCAGTTGCCCATGTAGACGTGTTCGACCAGTTTCGGGTCGACACCGGCGCGCTCGACCGCCGCGGCGATGGCCACCGCGCCCAGGTCATTGGCGGATTTGGAGGAAAAATCGCCCTGGAAGCCGCCCATGGGGGTGCGGGCGGCGCCGACGATAACGACTGGATCATTCATTGTTCAGGTTCTCCAAATAGGTTGGCGGTGGGGCCGCCGGGGTGGTGGTGTTGGTCTGGTTGCAGAAGCGTATGTGCTGCGGATAGGGGAAAACGTCTTCAATATGGCCGTCCAGAATGCGCTGCTTGCGCCCCTGCCAGAAAGCGCGCGTGAGCAGGTCGGCATGGTGCTGCATGAAATAGCGGCGGATCTTCGCATTGCCGAGCAGGAAGCGCCCGAACTGCTCGGGAAACACATCGTGCTTGCCGATCGAATACCAGGGCTCGGCCGACATTTCGTCTTCCTCGTTGCGCGCTTCCGGAATGTCGCGGAAATTGCAGTCGGTAATGTATTCGATCTCGTCGTAGTCGTAAAACACGACACGGCCATGGCGGGTCACACCGAAGTTTTTGTACAACATATCGCCGGGGAAGATGTTGGCCGCGACCAGTTCCTTGATCGCGTTGCCGTATTCCAGTACCCCGTGTTCGATCAGTGCGTCCTTGCCGGCCTGCTCGGCCTTGGTCAGGAACATGTTCAGCGGCACCATGCGGCGCTCGATGTAGAGGTGGCGGATGATGATGCGGTCGCCTTCGAACTCGACCAGCGAGGGTGCGAAATGCATCAGCTCGGCAATCAGTTCCTCGGTAAAACGGTCGACCGGAAACGCGACGTTGGAATACTCGAGCGTATCGGCCATGCGCCCCACGCGGTCATGGTTCTTGACCAGCAGGTATTTTTCCATGATCTGCGCGCGCGTGGTTTCCTTGGGCGCCGGGAAGAAGTCCTTGATCACCTTGAATACATAAGGGAAGGAGGGCAGCGCGAACACCAGCATCACCAGGCCACGAATGCCGGGCGCGATTTCGAAGCGGTCCGAGGTGTGCTTGAGGTGCTGCAGGTAATCGCGGTAGAACAGCGTCTTGCCCTGTTTTTGCAGGCCAAGAATGGTATAGATTTCGCTGCGCGGCTTGCGCGGCAGCAGCGTGCGCAGAAACTGCACGTAGGCCGAGGGCACTTCCATGTCCACCAGGAAGTAGGCGCGCGTAAACGAGAACAGGATCGCGATCTGCTCGTGATCGAACAGCACCGTGTCCAGCACCAGTTCGCCGTGGCGATTGTGCAGAATCGGCACGATGAAGGGATATTCCTTGTTGCCGTTGATGCCCTTGCCGACAATATAGGCGCCCTTGTTCCGGAAGAACAGGCTCGACAGCACCTGGATCTGGTGGTTCGGCTCCAGCGCCTGGATGCCGAAAATTTCTTTCAGGCGCGCTTCGACCTGGGTGATGTCGCGGTCCAGATTGGCGAATTTGCAGTCGAGCTGGAAATTGGTGACGATGCGCTTGAGCGCAAAGTGCAAGCCGTCCTTGGCCGGGTAATACACCCGGTAGGTCGGCGCCGGCTCCTCGGTTTCGATGTACTCGGTGGACACCACCGGGCGCACGAAGATGAAGTCGTTATGGAAATACGTGCGGTGCAGAATATTGCAGCAGACCGAGTTGAAGAAAGTTTCTGCCAGCTCGGGCTGCTTGTGATCGGACAGCATGCCGATGTAGTGCAGCTTGAGCTCGCGCCAGACTTCGTCGCTCAGTTCGTTGTTGTCGTACTCATCTTCGAGAATCTGCACGCATTCCTGCACGCGCTTGTCGTAAAAGCCGATGCGCTCGCGGGCCGCCTGCTGGGCAATGGCCCAGGAACCGGTTTCGAAATGGCGCTTGGCAACCTGGCTGGTCTGGCGGAACAGGCGATAGTGCTTGTCGAAGCCGTCCAGAATCGTGCGCGCGATATCGAAAGCGATCTGGGAGGACAGCAGTTTTGGGAAAGCAACTTGTG